>JANQIW010000029.1 GCA_028281945.1 Prochloraceae cyanobacterium PL24a_bin.78 | reverse complement strand
GACTTCCGTTGACTTCCGTTGACAAGGGAGAATTTAGTATATATTTTTTGCTTTTTACTTGAGACTTGAGACTTGAGACTTTTGACTTAAAAAGGGGAGTGGGAGGAGTGGGAAGAGTGGGGAGAATGGGAGATGGGGAGAATTTAATATATATTATTACTTTTTACTTGAGACTTAATCAAAGAATGGGAAGATTATTAAAGATATAGGATTTTGACTCTATCATTCTTGGAGAAAACTGATATAACATATTCTAAAAAATCAACAATAAAATCAACAACAAAATTAACAACAAAATTAACAACAAAATTAACAACAAAATTAACAACAAAATCAACAACAAAATTAACAACAAAAATATTTAAATCGAAATTAATATTATGTCTATTTCCACTTCAGAAATCCTCATCCGTCATAACTTAATTCCTTTACCTTTATCTGGAGAAAACCCAGCTAATTTAGCCATAACTGTGACTATTTTAAATAATATAGCTTACTATGGTTATGCCCTTTCAGAAACAGCATATTCTAGGTTAATAGAAACCTCTTCAGATTCAATCATAACTTGGTGGAAAGAAATCGAACAAATCCTTAAAAAACTAACAGGAGATGACAAAAATATTGCCGAATTTGTTGTGTATAAAAACTTTCCTCAAGAAGTTTTAAAAATGTCTGAAGCCGAATATTGGCACAAACAAATACTAATGTATTGGGGCTTTCCTAATGAATATTTTAGTGAAGAAGTAAAACAACGCCCGGCAATGGAAGAAAAATTAAACTATCGAGTTTTGCATCCAGCTAAAGACAATTCTTTATTAGAAATCTTCCATGAAATACTATATTTACCAAATCGCTGGGTAGAAAAACAATGGCAAGAGATCGCTTTTTTACTAAATGAATTTATTGATTTTGTAGATACAAACAAGATTGTATTTAAAGAAAATTTAATTCAAGTTTTAGTCTACTGCTTTGAGAAAAAACAACCCATAAAAATTAATTCTGCTACCGATGTTTTACGTCTAGCAGTGGCTTTATCAGAAGGAGATATTACCCTTAAAACTAATACTAAATTCCGTACTTTTAAGCGTTGGGAAAGGAGATTTTTATTAGCTTTATTAGAGGAAACATCTAACCTAGAAGAAGACATTTTTCGAGATAAAAACCGCTGGAAAAAACTAATGTATGCACTTCATCCAGGAGATTATACTAAGGATTTTCCAAAAGTAGTTAATGCTTACGATATTTTGTATCGCAATTTGCCTAGAAAAACCTTTAATAGTCAATTAGAGGATTTCTTAGCAAAAACAGATACTCAAGCTTTAGAGTTACTAAAAACTCGCCCAGGAGAATTTACCCGTCGATTGCATAGTTGTATCGATTTATTTGGCATAGAAGCAGTGGAGGCATTTGAGGAGATTCCCTCTAAACTGACAATGATTCAATTACTGAAACTCCAAAGCTATTTTGAGACTTTTAATTATCGTCTCTATCGTACCATAGCTCCTAAAAGTAATTGGACTAAAATGCAAATTTTATTTGCAAATCGACCAAATTTAGATTTAGAAATTCAAGAAATCTTATTAAACATTTTAAAGGAAGAAATCAAAGCAAGGGTTTCCCAACTTGCGCCAATAGTGAAGTTAGATTCTGAAGTACAAAAGATTAAACTTCAAACTAATGATAGCGAACTTACCAATTATGGAAGAGGTACAATCTTTCCTATACCAGATAATATTCGTTTTGTGAGAACTGCAAGTTATTGGCGTTCCGGTTCTACACCCTATAATATTTGGTATGATAACGGTTGGAATTTCTTTGATTCCAGTTGGATTCCTTTGGGGACTTGTTGTTGGAATTTTGAAAGGTTTTGGGATGGTGCTATTTTCTCTGGAGATCCCACTAATTGTAAGGATTCAGAAGGAAATGCTTCTCAGTTAATTGATTTATATTTAGATGATTTGCGAAAAAATAAAGTTAGATATGCGTTTTGGAATATTCTTTGTTATTCTCATTTGTCTTTTGATAGTGCCGAAGAAGTTTATGCTTTATTACAATGGGGAGAAAATCCTACAACTGGTAGTTTATTGGAGCCTAGTAGATCTCAATTTGCTTTTCCCCTTACAGGTAATAATTTAACTAAGTATATTGCGGCGATGGATTTACAAAAAAATTATTTAATCTATCTAGATGCCAACCTTTATGGGAAAGTTAGTTCTGCCAATTGCAATTTAGAATTATTAGCTAAGAATATGCCTGCCTTTATGGAGTATCTTGATACCCTTCCTAGCGTCTTTGATTTATTCAAACATCAAGAAATTGGAGAAGAAGGCTTAGTTATCGCTTATAGTGATAAGGATTTAGAGTTGAAAGACGAGGAAGCTTATGTATTTCGCCCAGAAAACAAAGATAATCAATTTACACCTTTTTCCCTTACCAAAGTTTTAAATTTGCCTTCACCTCAAAAAGCAAAAATTAGTGTATAATCTCTTTAGAGGCTATGGTGGTTCTTCCTTCTACAATTGAATTAGGGTTTCAAATTATAGAGTCACTACTTTCCTCTATTTGAATTTATCTATATTTAAATTTAAATATTAGTTTAAATACTTATTACTATCTCATTACTAAAGAAAGATAATATTGTCTCTTCTTTATCAATATGAAAATTACATATTACCAAATTTATAAATTATATTAATAATCACGAAATATAAAATTTATATAATTCATTTATAAAACAAAGATAATTAATTTACCCCTTTTTCCTTTCCCAAAGTTTTAAATTTGCCTTCACCTCAAAAAGCAAAAATTGGTGTATAATATCATTAGAGGCTATGGTGGTTCTTCCTTCTACTCATTGACTTTTAATCAATTTTTAGAGTCACCCCTTTCCTCTATGGAATTGAAATATTCAAGTTAAAATCTATAATCTTAAGAAAAAATAGTAAGATAAAAATCCTCATTGCTTAATAATATTGAGAGATATCAACCAAAGAAGAAAAATAAAGCGTATAATAGAAAGGTTGTAAACAAAAACCATCAACAATAAAAATCATGGCAGTACCAAAGAAAAAGACATCCAAAGCCAAAAGAGATCAACGAAGAGCGCATTGGAGACGTAAAGCAGCATTACAAGCTGAAAGAGCACTATCATTAGGAAAATCAGTACTTACAGAGCGTTCCAATAGCTTTGTATATATTACCGAGGAAGAAGAAGAACAAGAAGAAGACTAGAAGAATCAAGAGATTCCCCCTAATATCAATTTTTTTTAATTGTATAAACCTTGAGGGGGAATTGGGAAGAATGGGGAGAATGGGAAGAATGGGAAGAATGGGAAGACAAGGAAGAAAAATTTTGGTTAATTATCCAAGATTTAGGTTTTTCAAACCTATCATTACTTTAAAGACTTTACTTTAAAAACTTTCTTGATATCAGAAAATACCCTATCAAAACTCTTCTACCTAGTTAAAATCAAGGACTTTCAAAAACCTTGATGGAGAGCTAGAATGCTTATAGGAATTCAATCAAGCTGAGACAAATTTTCCATGATCGGTAAAAAATTCAAATTTTTTAGAAAACCAGAAGCTACAGAAGAAGAGCGCACCCCTCCAGGACAATATTTAACCAAAGGATTTCCCGTTTTAACCTATGGAGAAACACCTCATATTACTCAAGAAGAATGGCAACTTCGGTTTTGGGGTAAGGTAGCAGAAAAAACCTTCACTTGGTCGGATTTCATGAGTTTGCCACAGGATGAATTTACCATTGATTTTCATTGCGTCACCCGTTGGTCTAAACTTGATGTCAAATGGACTGGAATTAAAGTTCCCCACTTGATTTCACAAATTGAACTTCAACCAGGAGTTACTCACGTAATGTTCCATTGTTACGGTGGATATACTACTAACTTAACTCTTGAAGAATTCAATCGAGAAGATAACTTTTTTGCTCACACCTTATTTGGCGATCCTCTCCCAGATGAACATGGCGGACCCATGCGTTTAGTCATTCCACATCTTTATGCTTGGAAAAGTGCTAAATGGATTAAAGAAATTCAATTCCTCGATCGTGAAGAATTAGGATTTTGGGAACGTAACGGTTATCACAAAAGGGGTGAACCTTGGGCAGAAGAACGTTATAGTTTTTAAGAGTGACAAACTATTCTCGATTTATTATCTGAATTTATAGAAAATTTAACTAAAGAATACAGAAAGTTATCAGCAAGGAATGAAAAAATTAAATTGCTGATAGCCCATTTATTATTAATACTCCATAATTTATACTATTATGTCTAATCAAGATCTAGAAAAAATTACCCAAAGACTGAACTCTGTACTTACAAGAGATTCAATAGTCAGACAAACAACCTATAATCTCAGAAATCAACTTAATGCAGATAGAGTAGTTTTGTATTATTTTTACCGTAAATGGCAAGGACAAGTCACCTTTGAAAGCTTAAGTAATCAACAACTTTCCATCTTAGGTAGTACTGGAGCAGATGAATGTTTTAATGATCAATATGCCCAAAGGTATGAAGAAGGAAGAATAAGCTCGATTCCCGATATAGAAATAGCAGATATTCATACTTGTCATCGGGATTTTTTACGAACAATCCAAGTACGTGCCAACTTAGTTGTGCCAATTCTCAAAAGTAAAAATGAATTATGGGGATTATTAATTGCCCATCACTGCAAATCAACTCGTAATTGGTTACCAGAAGATATTCAAAATATGCAAAAAGCAGCAACAACATTAGAAAAAACTGCGGTGATTAACCAAAATTAACAAGATAATATTAGCTATTGTAACCTTTGAAATTAAATAAATTTATTTATAAATATTATTTAAGAAAAATAGTTATGATTGCTTACCATGAATAAATTCCAAATAAGAATTACTAAGATCCTTCACAGCCAGATCATATAACCGCTTACCATGTTCAGGAGTAGCCAAAGCAGGATTGGAACCCATACGCCCATCAGGATAACACGATCGAAAATTAGCAGCACCATAAATAGGAAAACCAGAAGGTGCATCTTCAGGGAAAGAAACCTTTTTAATCGCCTCTGGGAAAATATACTGAGTCACCGCCACCTCAGAAGGAGTAGCATGAGATCCTTCCTTTTTACCGTATAATTCCTTAGCCAATTGATAAACCGATCGACACATAAACCAATTGCCAATTTGACACTTAACATCAGCAGCATGAGGTAAATTCAAACCAGCCAGACGATCGTAAACCTCCGCAAAAGCCGCCTTAAGAGTAGAAATATTTCCACCATGACCATTGATAAAATAGAAATGAGAAAAACCAGCCTTAGCCAAAGAAGAAAGATAATCCACAATATATAGTATCATAGTAGAAGGACGTAAACTAATCGTCCCCGGAAAACCCGTATGGTGCAAAGCCATACCAACATTAATACTAGGAGCAACCATAGCATCAGTAGAATCACCAACCCCCTTAGCGATGGCATCAGCACAAATAGCATCAGTACCAATTAAACCATTAGGGCCATGCTGTTCAGTAGAGCCAATAGGAATAATGATCCCCTGATGTTGCCTCAAATAAGTTTCAACCTCAGCCCAAGTAGACAAATGTAATAACATCTAAAAATAAAACCTTAAGATTATCGACAATTAGCTTACATTTTAAAACAAAAAATATTTTGTAGTAAAAGCTTAACCAATAGGATAAAATTTTCCCTAATGGCATTTTTCTTAATAGATCTTCAATATTTCTAATAAATATTTTCCAAAAAATTTACTAGCTGATTAAAGATTGCCTCAAAAACATAAATTTTGATATAAATATCAACAAGGAACAAAAATAGAGTTTTTTTATGCTATCTCTTGATATACCTCAGAGAACTTCTCAGTCTCAATTAACCCAGATTAATCGAATCCTCATTATAGAAGATGAAGATCTTATTAGGGATATGATTGTCTTAGCCCTAGAAGAAGAAGGCTATGAGGTAATAACCGCTAAAGATGGACGCACTGGGTTAAATTTACTTCAAGGTAACGATTGCCCTTTATCAGATTCACCTTTCGATCTAATTCTTCTTGACTTGATGCTTCCTGAAGTTAATGGTTTAGATATTTGTCGATTCTTACGCTATAAAGGCAACATAGTACCTATTTTGATTCTTAGTGCCAAAGCAAGCGAAACCGATAGAGTATTAGGCTTAGAAGTAGGAGCAGACGATTATCTCACTAAACCTTTTAGTATGCGAGAATTGGTAGCTAGATGTCGAGCTTTATTACGTCGTCAGCGTGCCTATAGTATCCCTCAAAATGCTGTTAAACAATTTGGAGATATTACTCTGTTTCCTGAAGAATGTCGTGTCATTGTTAGAGATGAAGAAATTAATCTTTCTCCTAAAGAATTCCGTTTATTAGAATTATTTATGGGTTATCCTAAACGGGTTTGGTCAAGAGAACAATTAATCGAAAATATTTGGGGTCCAGATTTCTTAGGTGATACCAAAACAGTAGATGTTCATATTCGTTGGTTACGAGAAAAACTAGAACAAGATCCTAGTAATCCAGAATATTTAATTACTGTTAGAGGTTTTGGTTACAGATTTGGATAATAATAAACCTTGTTCCTAGTATAGTTTGATTAATATTTTTCAAATAGAGATAAAATTTAATCTTTTTGGCAGATGGAAACAAGATGGAATTTCCTAATTTATAATTTATATTCCATCTTCGTTTAACCATTGATCTTGTTATATTTCCAAAATTATCATGTAATTATCTACCAACACCTATAACCCATTTTTCCTCTAATTGTGATAGAGATGAAGAATGGGAGAAATGGAAAGAGTGGGATTTCTAGAGAATATGAGGAATGGAGAGAATGGGGAGAATGGGAAGAATGGGAAGACTTGGGAAGACTTGGGAGAAAAAGAGTGCATCTTATTTACTTATTACTTATTACTTAATCAACGATGGGTTGAATAGGGAGAATTTAGTTTATCATTAATCTTTTTACTTTTTACCTTTTACTTAATCAAAGTAATGAGTGGAATGGGAAGTAGTGGTTAATAGTGAGATTAAGGAACAAAGTTTTTCTTGATTATCCTAAAATTAGGAAATTTTAACTCTATCATTAATTTAGAACATTGATATAATGACACTCATCATATTTCTTTTAGGATTAATAATAGGCCTAGCCATTTGCTTCTTTCGAGAAAAACGCTTAAATCGCCAGTTAAAGGGGATTTTAAATTCTTTATCCACTAATGAGGGAAAGACATCTTTATCAACTATTTCCAAAATTCGTAGGCAATTCTCTCATCTCTATCTCCAACGTCAACAACTAGAAATCAAACAACAAATAGCTGATGATTTATTGGAAAAATTACCCATGGGTTATTTACTAATCGATGGCGAAAATCAGTTAATTTCTTGCAATCACCAAGCAAGGCAATTATTAAAAATCGATCGTTGGCAACCAGGAAAAGTTCGTTTAATGTTAGAGTTAGTTCGCTCCCTTCAACTCGATCGACTAGTTCAAGACACTCGTAAATCTCAACAACCACAAGTCAAAGAATGGATTTATTATAGTAATAGCTATTTAAACGAAAAAAAATATGAAAAAGATATTTATACAATTTGTCTAAAAGCTTCAAGTTTCCCTTTACCACAAGGAGAAGTAGCTATATTTATCGAAAATAAACAACCATTATTAGAACTCTCTCAATCCCACGATCGATTATTTTCCGATCTCACACATGAATTGAGAACACCTCTAACATCCATTTCCTTAGTGGCAGAAGCCTTAGAAAAACGATTGGAAAACCCTGAACGTCTTTGGGTAGAACAAATGTTACAAGAAATAAAAAGACTCATGGATTTAGTACAAGATTGGCTCAGTATTAGTCAGTTAAAAATCAATCCTTCCCAAAATCTTAACTTTGAATCTATCCAATTAAAAGACTTAATTTTATCAATTTGGCAATCTTTAGAAGTTTTAGCAAAACAAAAAGAACTTTCTCTTAATTATTCAGGTGCCGATGGAATCGAAATTATAGCCGATCGCGCTCGTTTAACCCAAGTTTTCCTTAATTTATTTGATAATAGTATTAAACATAGTCCAGAAAAGGGCGAAATCAAAGTAGAAGTCAAAATAATTCAAGAAAAATCTTCCACCTCATTAAGTAATTTATCATCAATCTATGTTGCCATTGATATTATTGATTGTGGTAGGGGCTTTGACTTAAAAGATTTACCCTATGTCTTTGATAGACTCTATCGAGGGGATTCTTCCAGAGCGAGGAATAATTTATCCGATAATAGTACTTGTGGTGGATTAGGATTAGGATTAGCCATCACTAAAGAAATAATACAAGCTCATCAAGGATCCATTGAAGCTAGAAACCACCCAGAAACTGGGGGGGCTTGGCTAATATTAAAAATACCGAAAAATATTGAGACTATAACAAGTAATGAAACATAATTGTTGCTAAACTTTTGAGCAAAGAAGTAGAATTAATATAAAATTAGTATAAAATTACTATATATATAAAGAGTATAATTTAGAAATCCTAGTATTTATTTAGGTATAAATTTTTAATATTTAAGATTAATATATTTGGTTGTAGCTAATTTTATCTAAAAAACTATATTTACCAGTTATCTATACTATAAAAATCCCTAATTTATCGTCAAAATGATTTTTGATAAGCAAATATAAGGATTATGAGTATTTACTTAAAATTGAAATAGTTCAAGATTAAAAGTAAAAATTGATAATTAAATACTTTTTCTTAATTAATTAATCAGAAAATCTACCAGTATAGTTTCAATTTCTCAAGATAAATCCCAATTCATACTATTTCAAAACATCCTCAAGAATCGATTCCCAAAAAAACTTTTTTTATGATAGTATTACATAGAATAAATATTTCGTTAACAAAAAAAATTTTCAAAAAACAAGTGACATTATCTTCCTATACAAATACATCAGAACGAACAAAATTTAAGCAATCATTAAGATACTTAGAACAGGATGTCTTACGAATGGGAACCCTTGTAGAAGAATCCTTTCGGTTAAGCCATCAATGCTTGTTCGCTCAAAATCTAGAAGCAGCAAGAGAAATTCCTCTCCTAGATAAAAAAATCGATCACTATTATCGCCAAATCGAACAAGAATGTAGTTTGACAATGGCATTACAAAGCCCTGTAGCTCAAGATTTAAGGTGTTTAAGTGCCTTTATGCAATTAGTACGAGACTTAGAGAGAATTGGGGATTATGCTAAAGACTTAGCGGAAATAGGAGTGAAACTTTTTCCCTACCCTCCTCATCCTTGTATGGAAGAGATTAAAAAAATGTCTCAAGATGCTCAGTATATGTTGGCAACCAGTTTAGTAGCATTAACGGAATTAGATCCACAAGCAGGTAAAAGAGTAAAAAAATTCGATGATATTGTGGATGATGCTTATGAAAAACTATATAAAACTCTGGCATATCAAAACAATCTTTCAGGAGTAGTAGAGCCTATTCTCCTTTTAGTATTGATTATTCGTCATCTCGAAAGAATGGCTGATCATGCTACTAATATTGCTCAAAGAGTTTCTTATATTGTTACAGGTAATCGACAATGACAATAGATAAAGAAGAATAGAGGAATGGGGGAATGGGAGAGTGGGTGAATGGGAGAATGGGAGAGTGGGAGAGTAATATCACTTTATCCATTAGTATGATAGACTTAGGTGAAGAGGAGACAAGGGGGACAAGGAAGACAAGGAGGAGAAGGGAGATGGGTTTTGGGTTGGGAATCAGGAGGTTTTGGATAGGTTTAAATCTATCATCATTAAAGACTTTCTTGGTATAAAGAGATAGGGAAAGAAGGGAGAATGGGAGGAATGGGAGGAATGGGAGAGTAATATCATTTTATCCATTAGGATGATATACAATGGTTAGGGGGGGACAAGGGGGACAAGGGAGACAGGGGAGACAAGGGGGACAAGGGAGAAAAAGAGTCATCTTATTTACTTATTACTTATTACTTATTACTTAAATCTTGGAATGAGGGAATGGGAAGAATAGGAATCATTTCGTATATCTGAGATTTTTTTACTTGAGAGTTGAGAATTGAGACATAAAAAAATGGTATTTTCCAGAGGCAAAAAATAACTTAAGGAATTCCTAAGAAATCAACCAATTAATCCCCTCAACACTATGGCAGGAGGGTAATCCAAAGAGGGAATAACTTTCCATGGCAAGAAAAATATCCAAAGAATTAAAAAAAAGACGATCGTTATTAAAAATTAAGTTATAATAAGTACATCAATTCGAGAAAATTATACTAAAATAAATATCGAAGAGGTGTGAGGAAAAAATATGTCCAATTCATTTTGGCAACAATTAGGTTTAAAAGCGACATCAGCTTTATTAGGAACAGCTTTTTTAGCAGCTAGCAGCCCAATGGCTATGGCACAAAGCGTAGGCGGTGCGAACCCTACTGATGATGTATTACAGCAAATTAGCGATTATAACGAAGCAGGGGAACAACCCCTTGATCAAGTAACTTCAGTATTTCAATTAAGAGACGTATCCCCAAGAGATTGGGCATATGAAGCATTAAGAAGCTTAGTAGAGCGTTATGGTTGTATCGAAGGTTATCCCAACAGAACCTTCCGAGGAAACCGCGCTCTTAGTCGTTTTGAATTTGCCGCAGGTTTAAATGCTTGTATGCAGCAAATCGAGCGTTTAATTGCTTCTACTACTTCTATTTTAAGAGAAGATATTACAAGATTACAAAGATTAGTAAGAGAATTTGAAGCAGAATTAGCAGCTTTAGGTGCAAGGGTAGATAACTTAGAAGGTAGAGTTGCTTTCTTAGAAGATCACCAATTCTCTACAACTACTAAATTACGAGGTGAGGTAATCTTCGCTACTATTACTCCTTTCGGTGCTGATGAAATCGATGGAGAAGACACAGAAGAAGAAACTACCTTCAGTAATCGTGTTCGTCTTAACTTTGATACTAGTTTCACAGGTAAAGACCGTTTGAGAGTTCGTTTACAATCAGGTAACGTTCCAGATTTAAGTGATTTTAATGGCAGTGATTCAACTCGTGTTGGTTTTGATACCACAGGTGATGATGATGATCCTAATGACGTAGCAACTGAAGATTTGTACTACCGCTTCCCCGTTGGTGATAGGTTAAGAGTTTGGGTTGGTACAGAATTTGACCCTAATGATGTATTTGATGTTCACAATCCATTCCTAGCAAGTAGTGGTTCTGGTGCACTCAGCCGTTTCCCACGTCGTGACCCATTGGTATTCCGTGGTCAAGATAGTGGTGCTGGTTTAGCTTTCAAATACGATATCACTGATAAAATTGATGCTAGAGCAATCTATGTAGCTCCAGATGCTGCTGATCCTACAGCAGAAAATGGTCTATTTAATGGTAATTTCTCCACTGGTGCTCAAGTTAACTTCGAGCCTACAGACAGATTTAGTTTTGGTGTAACTTTCCTCCATGTTTTCGAGACTGCGGGTGATGCGAACATTTCAGGTAGTACACTTCAGGTAGGAAATCCAGAGATTACTGATGCAGATGCTCCTTTTGGAGATGTTCCTACTCGTTCTGAACGTATTGGTGTTGCAGGTAGCTGGAGAGCTTCTGATCTTCTTAATTTCTCTTTCTTTGCTTCTTATGCCAATATTAATGCTACAGATGGACCATTTGACGATGCAGAAGAATCTATTGATGCTATTAACTGGTCTATTAATGTATCTTTCATCGATATCCTTAAAGAAGGTGCGGTATTCTCTGTAATCGGTGGACAATTCCTTAACTTGGTTAATGATGCTGAAATTGATGATCCTAATGTGGATAGTCTCTTTGATAATGATGATGAAAGTTATTTAATTGAAGCTCAATACAAGTTCCCAATTAATGATAATATTCTTATCACTCCTGGTGTTTATGTGATTATCAATCCTAACAATGATGAGTCTAATGACTCTGCTTGGGTAGCAGTTGTACGTACTACCTTTAAGTTCTAATCATAATTTTAGTTATTATATAAAGAAAATTTAATCTAAAATATCCTGTTTAGTTCCTGAATTGGTTACTACAGGGTATTTTTTTTTGTTAATATATAGGGGAATAAATTTGATAACATGGTTTGAGGGATAAGATTTTGATTAAATATAAATTAATCGTATATTGGAGTAATGAAGATCAAGCATTCATTGTAGAAGTACCAGAATTGCCGGGTTGCATGGCTGATGGTAAAAGTTATCAAGAAGCAGTAGCAAATGCAGAAATAATTATTCAAGAATGGCTAGAAACGGCAAGGGAATTAAAAGGAAGATAGCATTGAGTTGTGGATGGGGAGAATGGGGAGAATGGGAGGAATGGGGAGAAATTAATTACAGTCATACTTGAATTGATACAGGAATTGTTCTAAGTTTAATTTATAGATTCTCATTGCAAATAAGATTTTGATTACATTTTAAACAACAAAATAAAGATTAATCCCTAATTTTAGGACAAAAATCAGCTTTAGGATTAGCAGTAGAACAAAATTGAGTGAGACAAGGTTCATGATATTCAGGTTCATTTTCCAAAGGTTGAGGGGGTTTCCCGAATACCATATCGCAACTAAAATCCTCAAAATTAGGAGTCATAGTTACAGGAATTCCAAAACCTTGGGTAAAAAAACTTTGAGTAGGAACTTTACAAACATTCAAACAAAGCCCAACACAACCGCTAGCCTCTAAATATCTACATTTTTTAATATGGACACAACTTTTCTGAATTCTTGCTTGATGATTTTCTCCCATAACTTCAACCTCTTTTTGCTCACAAGGACCTACTAACCATTCAAATAAAATTGTAGCAAACCAAGCATTCCATTCACAAACCCATTGACTAGGATTAAAAAACCTCCTAATTAAACTTAAAACCACTTCTGGTACGATAGAATAGAGTACAGTAGTTACTAACTCTTGTTGTTGTTTAGGATTGCGCCCTTGGGCTATTTGTTTCGATAAATCTACAAAGCCTTGATAGCCATTAAATCGGTATTTTTTACCTAAAGCCTTAGCGATTTTTCGAGAGAATAACCAAATAAATAGTTTGTCAATGAAATTATCGTTATAGGTTTGTTTTGGAGTAATTGTCATTATTAGTAATTAAGTCAAAGTAATAATTAAATAATAACAAATTTTTGCTATTTCAGTCTCAATGATTATCTTCAAACTGTAAATCTACCATAACTTTGGTCAATATTTAGTCTCAGAAATAAATCGATAAATCTATGACATTTTAGTTATGAAAGGTAAAAAAGAATACTTTTAAATTTAAAAAATACTGTTAGAAATAAGGTATTAACTAGTAATCTTAACAAAATCAAAAAGTGTTATAATCTTAGTAGCATTAAAGAAAATAATTTAAATACCAATTAATAATGAATGAATACCAACCCTCAAGTAAAATTAAATACGTTTTTAGTTTGTGGTTTAGGTAATTTAGGACAACGTTGCGTTATGTCCCTAAAAAAATTTGGAGTTAAAATTATTGGAATAGAATTATTCCCTCCAAAATACTGGGGAGTAGTTAATTTACCAGAATTCTTAGATGAATTAATACAAGGGGATTGTTGCCAGAAAGTAATTCTTGAAAAAGCATCTATAAATGAATGCCGAGCAGCACTTATTACCACAGGATGCGAACAAATTAATATTGAAACTGCCTTGACTATTCGCCAACTAAATCCCCTTACTCGTATTGTAATTCGCTCTAGTAAAGATAATCTTAATGACTTATTGAACCAACATTTGGGTAATTTTATTGCCTATGAACCGACCCAATTACCTGCTTCTACCTTCGCTCTTGCGGCTTTAAACTCGGATATATTAGGACTTTTTAATTTAGATGGGCAAAATTTACAGGTAAAAGTCGAGCGTATAAATTCCAGACATCCTTGGTGTAATGGATATATGCTTTACCAATTAAATAATCCTTATCGCCGAATTTTAAGTCATTATCGGCGTGATGGGCGTTTTTTGCTAGGGGAATATTTAATGGCTTACAATCGTCAACATAATCCTCTCAAAGAGTCTTTTTATCAATCCCATCCTGAAGAATTTGTACTTCCAGGGGATACTGTTGTATATATAGAAAAAATCGATCCTTCAGCATTTTCCCATTATCTTCAATCTACTGGTAAAAGACAAGGTGGTTTTGGAATCAAAGATAAAATTATTCATTTTTGGAATAACATCAAAAAATTCTCCTATAAAAAGGTTTTGTTAGAAAATCACCTTAGAAGGATAGCAATATTTTTCAGCTTAGTAGTATTGTTTTTATTAGCTATTGGTACTTTTTTCTTTACTAAATTCGATCCAGAAGGGAATTTAATCTCAGCATTTTATATCACTGTTATTTTACTATTGGGTGGATATGGAGATTTATTTACAGATTTTGAGTCAAGAGAAGTGTTTCCATGGTGGTTAAAGCTTTTTGCTTTATTCTTAAATTTAGCTGGGATGGTATTTGTTGGTGTTTTATATGCTTTATTAATTGAAACTTTATTGTCTTATAACTATTCTTTTTTCAAGAAACGTCCACCTATTCCTAAAAAAGATCATATCATTATAGTTGGTTTGGGTAGAGTCGGGCAGCAAGTGGCTACAATTTTAACTCAATGGCAACAATTATGTGTGGGGATTACTTTAAATCCTAATTTCGATCGCAATTTTTTACCAGAAATGCCTTTAATCATTGGGGATTTAAGCGAAAGTTTAGCGAAAGCAAATGCTGCTAATGCTAAAAGTATTGTCATTTTAACTGACGAAGAAATTGTTAATTTAGAAGTTGCTTTGACGGCAAGGAGAATTAATCCTCATATTCATGTAGTTATCCGGACTTTAGGGGAAACTTGTAAAGAAAATTTGACTCAGTTATTAACCAATGTTCGAGTTTTAGGTGCTTATACAGTGGCAAGTGAGGTTTTTGCCGGTGCGGCTTTTGGGGAAAATATTATTGATATCTTTCGATTGAATAAAGAAACTATTTTAGTTACCGAATATCAAATCGAAGAAGGAGATACTCTCAATGGTTTTAACCTTTCACAAATTGCTTATGGTTATGGAGTAGTGCCTATTTTACACCACAAACATCTTTATGCTTCTAGTTTTATGCCTTCAGAGGATATTATCTTAAATTTAGGTGAGCGTTTAGTTTTGTTGGCTACTATTGATGGATTGAAACGCATTGAAATCGGTTCCATGTATTCTCCTTCTTGGCGGCTTCAAGTGATGGATTGCCCTAATTCTACTGCGGCTTTTGAAGGGGCAAATCTCATCTCTAGAGTGACTGGTTCACCTTTATATGAAGCTAGAGAGTTTTTTAATAGTTTGCCTGGTATTTTTCCTCATTATCTTTATCAGCATCAAGGTTTACGTTTGGTTAGAGAATTGGATCATTTGATGATTAAGGCTAATTTATTTGATAGTTGATTTATTCTTTTAAGACTTTTTATCTTAATAAATTTCCATAATTATTGTTATTTATTATATGGAGGTATTTTTCTTGCTTTTTCAAAAGCTTCTTCTACACAATATTCTAGATAATCAGCATCACAAATTTTTTATTTTATTGTTTCTCAATATGATACTCTTTCAGCCAACCCACAAATTCTCCGGGAAAACAATCTCGATCTTCTTCTCTTGGATGACGATCTATAAAATCTTGAGGAGTATCATAATCAAAGGAATATGTTTTCAAATAGAAATATTTACATACTACATTATCTAAGATTGTATTAGCATCGATTTTAAAACCTTCAATCAAAGCTCCAGTAAAAATAACATTGGTAAAATTAGCTCCTTGGCCTCTAGCATTAATTAAATCCCCATCTTTTAAATTAGCAGAAGTCAAATTAGCCTGATTAAGAATCGTCTCAAAAAGAGCAGCATTCATGAGATGAACCCCAAATAAACAACCAGAAGTTAGATCAGCTTGACTCAAATCAGCCTGACGAAGATTAGCCACTCGTAAATTAGCCTCACGCATATTTGCCCCGATTAAGAGAGTTTCCATCATTTTTGCACCCACCAACTTTCCTCTGGTTAGATTTACCCCACTAAGGTTACTTCTTCTGAGATGAGCTTCTGAAAAATCGCTATCAATGAGATTGGCTTTTTCCAAATTAGCGTCAATGATTTGGGCTTGAATAAGTTTGGCACCTCTTAAATTTGCTTCTGTGAGATTTGCTTCTGTGAGATTACTTTGACTCAAATCTGCTTGGAAAAGATTAGCTTGTTCAAGATTAGCACCACTAAAATCTGCCCCTACTAAATTGGCTTTACTAAAATTAACTTCTTCCAAACTGGCTTTAACAAATCTGGCTCCTTTGAATTTAACCTCGGTAAAATCTAAACCATCTAGCTTTGCATCGGTTAAATTTGCTCTCGTTAAATCTGTATCAAAAAATTCAGAACCTGTTAAATCGGCATTTCTAAGATCTGCTTCTGCTAAGTATGTTCGAGAAAAATCCACATTAGTTAGCTGAGCATTCATTAAATCCCCTCCTGTTAGATAGGATTTGCTTAAATTTGCTCCATCAAGATTAGCTTCCCTGAGATCGGCAAAACACAAATCAGCATTGCTAAGGTTATATTCAGATAGTTGTCTCTTTCTTAAATCGGCAAAACGCAGATCAATTATTTTTTCTGGATGATTATTTCTCCATTTATTCCATTCGTCTTTTCCTGATTCTAGTAAAGAATAGTGTAATTCGTTTCTTTCTCGCCATTTTGCTATTAATTCTACGGTTTGGTGTTCTTGTGTTTCTTGTGGTTGGTTCATTATCTTTTCAAGTTTTCAAGTGATCTTTTTTCTCTTATCCTATAATTTACTATATATTTTATTTTATAAATTTCTCTTTTGGTGTTTCTTTTCTATACTCTGGAGTTGGTTTTAATTATTTCTTTCCTTTATTATTTTTTAATCTTAAATTTCCAAAATGCCATAATCCTTAAATCTTTATGATATAATAACAAGTAAATTTGATTTTTAAAAATTTTTTTGGTCTTAATAAGATGGCAATACCAGAATTTTTAGGTAAACAGGTTCGTGTTTATTATAATCTGCATAAAGGTTGTTTGTCAATTCAAGTTTATATTCAAGGCAAGGGCTGGCGGGTAAAAGGTTATGCTAATTCTTTAATCTTACAAGATGTTGTCTATCAAGTGTTTGAAACATCTCGTCTTCGGGCGATTAAACAACGTAGGCGAAATGTTCATGCTTATGCCTGTGGTACTTTAATTGGGGTTTCTAATTCTATAAATAAGAGTATTGTTAGCTTTGATGATGATTTAAAGTCGATTTCTTATAATCCTTATAACATTGGTAGTTTTTATTTTACCAGCAATCAACGCCCTTTGAAAGCTTCTCCCTTTTGTATTTTCTGGAATTCTAAACCATATGTTTGTAGTTTTTTGAAACCTATATTTAATTTTAATCTTTGTAAATCAGATATGGTAAAGGTTACAGAATTTTCTTCTTAATTTGTCTTGATTTTTTTGTTAATTAATCTTGTATTTTGAAAACTATTGTTGTTATACTGTCTCTAGTGAAATTAATGAAGGAGTTTAAGGAGTTAAAATCATGAAAATTGCTTCCCAGATAGAAATTGGCAAATTTAATCAAATATTCTTGGATTCTCAGTTTGATTTGGTAGTTAATGACATTAAGGCTTTTGTGGAGAAAATAAGATTCAGTTTGGATAGAGATAAGAAAGTAACCTATCATTATACCATAAGTTACTCCACCAAAAATAATCAACCTGGTATTGTAATTGAATACAATTCTAGTGATGAATTGCTTAATTTTGCCGTGACTCTTAAGATGATTTCTCCTAATGTTTGCGAGATTTATCTGAGTATAGATGTTTGTAATCGCCAATTGATTTTTTATCCTGAATCTCAAGAAATGTTATTAGATGTCAGTGGTTTTGATAATTGTAGTTTGAATTTCCCTTATTTGGATTCTTTCTTTGATTTAGGTAGTTTTGTGGTGGATAAGGTTAAGGATTATTTTATTAAGTTTTCTCCTATTAAAGTTTAAGTAATTAGTTAGGAAATTAGTTAACAAACTAGGAAGTCTATCACAAATACGCGAAAATTAATATTAGAAGATAAAATATAATATAAAATACAATTTTTCTTTTATATAGTATATTTTTCCTGAAATAAAAGTTATTAAGCCAATTTTTACTTTTGTTTTTTATAAAAATAAAACATATTAATAAGTTATTTTGAACAATACTGAGTAAATAATGACTTACAAATAAGCAATTTTGTGCTATAATATAAAGAAACTATTACTAATAATCAAAACATAATTATCTATGCTTTTAGAAATACGTAATCAACTTGAAGCAGGATTATCTTCAGTTTTAGGAGAATATGTCTTTCCTGATGGAGTTATAACCCCTGCTATTGCTGTATTGCCTAGTGATTTCTGGGGGTATCATTATCCTCCTCAACAGACGAAAGTATCTGGAATAGAATTAACTATTAAACAAGCAATTCCCACCACTAATCAATTATTATCATCAGAAACTCTTGAAAGGATAAATTATGATATTCACCTTAAACAATGGGATAGAGTTGGAGAATTAAACACCGCAACTCAATTATTAATAGAGTGTTTGCAAGGCAATGGATATCTCTTTACTTCTCCAGAATTAATTTCTCCATCGTCTAACAATGTTATTTCAGTATTTCTCCAAGTATATAGTTTTTCTGTGATAAGTATATTATAAATCAAGGGAGAATTAGGAGAATGGGATGAATTAGGAGAATGGGAAGACTTGGGAGAAAAAGAGTGCATCTTATTTACTTATTACTTATTCAAAGATGAGGAGAATGGGGAGTATCACTAGTATATAGGTGAAGATTAGTTTTGGTTATCAAGTATGATCCAAAAATTATTATTTTAGTACTTAATTACTTATTACTTTTTTCATCAATTTTAATCAAAAAGAAGCGATCGTATCCCCCAAAAAATCAGATGCTTATCGTGAATCAACTTAACTCCTAAGTCTTGAGATTCCAGATAATTGTATAATAATTCTCCACCACCACCAGTAAAAATAATTTTGCTATCAGAATAAGTATCCAACCAATCATTAATAAAATCTTTCACCCCAGCCAAAAGTGTATAAATTACCCCACTAGCCATAGCTTCAGGGGTATTATTAGCCCAACGTGAAGGTAAGGTTTGAGGTATTTCTATTTCTGTCAAAGCACCGGTGCGAAATGCTAATGATTTCAATTGTAAACTAATTCCTGGCATAATTGCCCCTCCCACTAGGGCACGTTCGAGATTTGCTCCTGTAAAAGTCAAAGCCGTCCCGGCATCTATCACTAAACAAGGTAAACCATAATTACCAGCCGCTCCCCATAAGGTTAAAGCTCGATCGACTCCCATTGTTCCATAAATATTTTTCAAAGGAATGTGCTCTAGGGTAATAAATTGAGCTTGGGGGGAACTTTTCCAAATGACGGTTTGCTTGGGAACTACAGAAGCAATATATAATGGAATTTTAGTATCACTTTGGGACATTAAAATTGGAGGAATTTCATTAATAAACTCGGCAGAAGTGGAAATATGCTCACTATCCCAAACACTTTGTAGTTCTTCTCCACGAAAATGACCCCAATGTAATCCAGAATTTCCAATATTTAAAGCTACCCAATCTATTGATTTTAGTTTTACTTTTTCCATATTTATTCTTAATTCCCAAGGTTTTTGTTCTTTCTGAATAATTAATAGTTGAAAGGATTAAACTTTTAATTCTAAAGAAGTATAGTATTTTTAGCTCTTGCTCCCGTTTGTACTTCCCATAGGTTAGCATAAACCCCATTTTTTGCTAATAAGTCTTCGTGTTTACCTTTTTCCACAATTTTGCCATCTTCTAAAACGTAAATTAAATCGGCATGACGAATTGTAGAGAGGCGATGAGCGATAGCAATGGTTGTTCGGTTACGGGTTATATAATCTAGGGAGCGGGCAATGGCTGATTCGGTTTCATTGTCTAGAGAAGAGGTTGCTTCATCTAGGATCAAAATAGGAGGATTTTTCAAAATGGCACGGGCAATGGCTAATCTTTGTTTTTGCCCACCTGATAATTTTTGTCCTCTTTCTCCTACGAGGGTTTCGTATTTTTGGGGTAATTCCATAATAAAGTTATGGGCTTCTGCCATGGTTGCTGCTGCTGCTATTTCTTCACAAGTAGCGAGGGGGTTTCCATAGGCGATATTTTGTCTTATTGTGCCATCAAACAGGAATACGTCTTGACTAACTAAACCTATTGCTCTTCGTAAATCGTATAAGACAATATCTTTTAGTTCTATTCCATCTAGGGTTATGCTTCCTTTTTCTATTTCGTAAAATCTCAATAATAGTTTTACTAAGGTACTTTTTCCTGATCCGGTTGATCCCACTATTGCTGTGGTTTTGCCAGGCTCAATATCTAATGAGAAATTGTCAATTACTGGCTTGCGATCGTGATAAGCAAAGCTAACGTTGTTAAATTTTATTTCTCCAAAAACTGAATTTACTGGTAAGTAGATTTCTCCACTACGAATCGACATGGGAGTATCTAGCATATTCATCACTCGATTTACTGATGCCATGGCTCTTTGGTATAAATCTAGGGTTTGTCCTAGTCTGGTTAAGGGCCATAATAATCTTTGAGTTAGAAATACTAATGCACTATAGCTACCTACTTCTAATAATCCTGTTTCTACTTGCAATCCACCAAATAGTAAGATACTACTAAATCCTATTAAAATTACCATTCTAATTAAGGGGATAAATGCTGCTGATAGTGCTATGGCTTTATTATTACTTTTTCGATAGGCTTCACTTTCTTTTCTTAAACGATCTATTTCATAATTTTCTGTTGTAAAACTTTTTATGGTAGTTATGCCGCTAATATTGTTGGCTAAACGAGTATTAAGACAACTTACTTTTTCTCTGACATCAACGTATCGAGGTGCTAGTTTTTTCTGAAATTTGATTGATGACCATAATATAAAGGGAATTGGTAAAAGAGCTACTATGGCTATTGATGGGATTAGGATAAAAAATGCGCTACTAATTACTAGAAATGTTGTGATTACCTGAATAATTTCGTTTGCTCCTACATCCAAGAAACGCTCTAATTGATTGATATCATCGTTGAGGATAGATAACAATCCTCCTGTGCTATTTTTTTCAAAGTATTCTAATTGTAAGTTTTGGATATGAGAATATGCGTCTAATCGTAAATCATGTTGTATATTTTGAGCTATATTTCTCCAGAGACGATCGTAGGCGTATTGAAAAATTGATTCTAAAGCCCACACATTTGCACTAATAAATGTTAGAATTAAAAGTTGGGCAAATATACTTCTCATCGCTAAATGAGCTATTAAAGAACCGTCTTTATTCACCACAATATCTACTGCTAAGCCAATTAAAATTGGAGGTGCTAAATCAAATATTTTGTTAACAATTGAACATATAGTTGCCAGCCAAATTTTGGTTTTATATTTGCTTCCGTAATTAATTAAACGTTTTAAAGGTTGTTGGGCTACAGAAGTTCGTGTATATTGTTTTTGCTGTTTTTGTTGTTTTTGCCGTTTCAAAAAACTAGACCTTAACTTATCAGTTACCATAAAAATTCTATCGTATTCGTTAATTATTTTTTAATGTTAATTATATTATTGCTTTTTTAAGAAAAAATTTAGCAAATCTTAAAGGTTTTGTTATAACTGCTAGTGATTAAATATACAGACAAATATTTTAGCCCATTAGCTTTGTAGACTTTCATTAGATATTTTTCTAGAGTATCTCTACTCTTTTAAAATTCATCTCTATTATCCCAAGATAACTAGGATACATCTTCAAAACCAGACTTATCTTTTAGCTATAGTTTTCTGTTCTTTACTATACCAAAGTTCTCTTTTGAGATTAACTAAATTTAGTTTGTTTTTTACCTCATTAATTAAGTGTTAACCAAAAGGAAAAAATAATCTTAGTTTGCTTACAAGATAAATGGTTAAATTGATCAGAAATTTTTGTTAAGATAGTTAATATTTAATTACCTCTTTTTGAAGAAATAACATTAATAATCATCAAATGGTAGCAACTCCAATTAAGACTGAAAAACGTTTAACAATTCAAACTCAAGGGATAGCAGATGATACTACTGTTATCCGTTCTCTAGATTGGGATCGCGATCGCTTTGATATTGAGTTTGGATTACAAAATGGGACAACTTATAACTCCTACATCATAGCAGGAGAAAAAACTGCTCTTGTAGATACTTCCCATGAGAAATTCCGCCAACTTTATTTTGATACCCTTAAGGGATTAATCGATCCTGCTTCTATTGATTATTTGGTAATTTCCCATACGGAACCTGATCATAGTGGTTTGGTGAAGGATATCCTCCAATTGGCTCCTAATGTTACGGTGGTGGCTTCTAAGGTGGCTCTTCAATTTCTTGATGGTTTTGTTCATCAACCTTTTGAACGGCAAATGGTTAAAAGTGGTGATACTCTCGATTTGGGTAAGGGCCATGTTTTAGAGTTTGTCAGTGCTCCTAATCTCCATTGGCCTGATACCATGTTAAGTTACGATCAAGGTACAGGAATACTTTTTACTTGTGATGTCTTTGGGATGCACTATTGCTCTGATAGTCTCTATGATGAAGATTTGAAGGCCATCGAAAAGGATTATCGTTTCTATTATGAGTGTTTGATGGGTCCTAATGCTCGATCGGTAATTTCTGCCATGAAACGGATGGATAAGTTACCTGGGGAATTTTCTCTGGTGGCTAATGGTCATGGGCCAATCTTGAAGTACAATATTGTGGAATTGTTGGGGCGATATCGTAGTTGGAGCGAAAATCAAGCTAAGGGTGAGAAAACTGTAGCTGTTTTTTATGTGTCTGATTATGGATATAGCGATCGTATTTCTCAAGCTATCGCCAAAGGTATAACTAAAACTGGTGTTGCGGTGGAAATGGTGGATTTAAAGTCTACTGATCCTCAAGATACTCAAGAGTTAGTGAAAAGTTCTGGGGGAATAGTTGTGGGAATGCCTCCTCTTTCTGGGAGTTTTTCTAAGGAAATTACTACTAATCTTGGTACGATTTTGGCTGCTGCTAATCAGAAACAAGTGGTTGGTTTGTTTGAATCTTATGGTGGTGATGATGAACCTATTGACCCTCTTTTAATTAAGTTTCGTGATGTGGGTTTGAAGGTTGCTTTCCCTTCTATTAAGATTAAGGATGAACCTTCTGAGAATACTTATCAACTTTGTGAAGAAGCTGGAACTGATTTGGGTCAGTTGTTGACTAAAGATAAATCTATTAAGCAAAGGAAATCTTTAGATAGCGATGTGGATAAAGCTATTGGTCGCATTACTGGTGGTTTATATATTATCACTGCTAAAAAAAGTGAGGTTAAAGGGGCTATGTTGGCTTCTTGGGTGGCACAAGCGAGTTTTGAACCCCCCGGATTTACCATTGCGATTGCTAAAGATCGAGCTATTGAGTCTTTGATGCAAGTAGGTGATACTTTTGTTCTCAATATCCTTGAGGAGGGTAATTACCTTCCTCTGATGAAGCATTTCTTGAAGCGTTTCCCTCCAGGTGCCGATCGTTTTGCAGGAGTAAATGTTCAAACTGCTAAAAATGGTTCTCCAATTCTGACAGATGCTCTTGCTTATTTGGAGTGTGAAGTGGTAAGTCGGATGGAATGTTCCGATCACTGGATTGTTTATAGTAAGGTTGAAGCGGGAAGGGTGGCTAAAACTGATTCTCTTACTGCTGTGCACCATCGTAAGGTTGGTAATTATTATTAGGTTTCTAGTTGATTACTGGTTATATGTTGGTTTAATTTTGTTAAATACTTTAAATATTTTTGGGTATAATAATTTTATTTATTTTATACTCTATTTTTTTGATTAATTTTTGAGTTTGAATATTTTCTTAGATAGCTTTAAATAGTATTTAAAGAGAGTTCCTATTACAGATATAGTTGATGATAATGATAAACTCTTAATATCTTCTAGGATTTATAATTGTACTAGTATACTTGGAATATACCTAGTTTTATTTTAAAAGGTTTATGCTTTCTACAAAGTAATCTATAATTGGAACTTTAACAGAGAAAAAATTAATTATCTGAAAGAATTAAATCCTCAAATTCATCAAGAGAACTAACGCTAATAGTTTCTAGAAGGAGATTTTGTAATTTAGGAATATCTGAAATACTATTAATTAAATTAGTTAATTCGGAAGGAATGATTTGAAAACGTTTTTCGAGAATGCTAATAATATTATTTTTTAGGTTTTGTTGAATACCTTCTTGAATACCTTCTTGAGTTGCTTCCTCTTGTAATTTGGCCATTTCTTGGCGATAAATGTTTCTTAAACTCATAATTACCTCTATATCTTGTGTTTCTAATGATTCTCTATTGGCTTGATTTCTTTGTAATGTATTCCACAATCCATAAATCAATTCTAATACAATTTCTCGGTAGGGATAATTTTCTGGCAATGATTTTAATTCTTCAACGGCATTGGCTTGCACTTTTCCTCTGCCTAAAATTCGTAACCATAAGGTTTCTTGTAATACCTCTAGTTGGTGAACGGCAACTATTCCAGTCATTAATTCTGGAGGGAGAAAATAAATCCCTGTATTCCATTCTTCTTTTGGGGTTGCTCCAAAGCCTGCTAAAATTTTCTCAGAAATTGTGGGTGTGATAATCCATAAAATGGGTAATTCTACAGATTTTTTCTCTCTTTTTTCTCTTTTAGCTTCTCTAATTTTATTTAGTTGGACATCAAATAATTTATTGAGACATTCTCTAATTTGTTGTGGCTGTATTGGGTTACGATATATTTCGAGTAAACAGCTTTTTTGTAAGATTTTTCCCAGTAATCCTAGAGTTGTAGGAGTGGTTGGGACTTCTTTTGTTGGGGTGAATAATATATCTACTTGTCTTTTTTCGCTTTTGATATCGGCGGATGCTATGGTTTCGCCATAATTTTGGCAGATTTCTGATAGGTATTCTTTGGCAAATTCATCATGGGGAAAGTTTGTCATTTAGTTTATTTTTGATTTGTTATGTTTTTAAATGGCTTTGTTATTGTTATTATACTTTTATAGTAAAATGTTTTGAGTTATTTTCCTAAATTTTATTTTATTTAGTCTACTAAGTTTAGATAATTTTTTTTGAACATTTTTAAGGAAAGCATTTTATCATTTTAATATCAAAAAATATTTTCCTCAAAGGTGTATTGATTTAATTTTTTTGGGAAAATTTTATGTTTATATCAAGAAAGTCTTTATTAATGATAGAGTTAAAATTTCCTAATTTTAGGATAATTAAGAATAACTTTTTTCCTTAATTTCAATATCAACAACTACTTCCCATTCCACCCATTCAACCCAATCTCCCCAATCTCCCCATTCTCCACGAAGATGTCTATCACAATTACGCGAAAAACGATATTAGTTAATTAATTTTGTGGGCTATAATGCAGTTGTGAATCAAATTTAGAAAACCCTTTCCCTGTAAAGGGATGGAAAGACAGCTACCCAACATCGAGAAGTATATTGTAGAGACATTATCTCAGGAATCTTTGTGTAATATAGGGATAACCTTGAGACCAAATTTCTTAGTAAATTACCTAGTTAAAAACGTCACCATCAGGTATAATAAAAGGTTGCGTAAGAATAGATAAACTATTGCTAATTAACCAAAAAAAATAAGTAATTAAGAATTATGACAGAAACAATTCGCTTCCTGATGTGTGCCACAGATTTTTATGAAGTAGACTATGTAATCAACCCTTGGATGGAAGGCAATATCAAGAAATCATCCTTCGATCGAGCGAAAGAACAATGGCACAAATTATATAAAATCATTAAAGAACACGCCATAGTAGACTTAGTCAAACCAGAAAAAGGCTGGCCAGACATGGTATTTACCGCTAATGCAGGTTTAGTTTTAGGAAAAAATGTAATAATTAGTCGTTTTCTCCATAAAGAACGTCAAGGAGAAGAACCATATTTCAAGAAATGGTTTGAAGAAAATGGATATAATGTATATGAATTACCAAAAGATTTACCATTTGAAGGGGCAGGAGATGCCTTATTTGACAGAGAAGGACGGTGGTTATGGGCTGGATACGGCTTTCGCTCAGAATTAGACTCCCATCCCTACCTAGCTAAATGGTTAGACACAGAAGTTTTATCCCTACGTTTAATAGACGATCGATTTTACCACCTAGACACCTGTTTTTGCCCACTATCAGGAGGTTACTTACTATATTACCCCGAAGCCTTCGACTTTTATTCCAATCGCTTAATTGAATTAAGAGTGCCAGAAGAAAAAAGAATTGCCATTGAAGAAGCAGATGCAGTGAATTTTGCTTGCAATGCAGTGAATATTAACTCAGTGGTAATCATGAATAAAGTTAGTGAAACCCTACAAGAAAATCTTACTAAAGTCGGATTTCAAGTGATACAAACCGAACTTACAGAATTTCTCAAAGCAGGTGGAGCAGCTAAATGTCTAACATTACGGGTTACTGAACCAGTATTAGAAGATGTTCATGCCACAGTTTCCGTAGAAAGTCGTACAATTCGTATGGAAGGACATCTCCTAGATGCGGGAATTATGAACCAAGCATTGGACTTAATTGTGGAAAAAGGAGGAAGTTTTAAGGTACTTAACTTCAACTTAGGTATCGAACGTCAGAGTACATCTGTTGCAGAAGTAAGAGTATCTGCCCCTTCCCATGAAGTTATGGAAGATATTATGACTTTATTGATTGATTTAGGTGCTTGTTCTCTGCCACAAGAAATCTGTGATGCCCTAACTGAAGCAGTTAAAAGTGAAGGAGTTGCCCCAGATGACTTCTATGTAAGTACAATTTATCCTACAGAAGTGCGACTTAATAGTGAATGGGTATTGGTACAAAATCAACGCATGGATGGTTGTATCGCTGTTAATAAAACAGATTCAGGAATCACAGCTAGTTGCAAGTTAATCCGAGATTTACAAGTAGGAGAAGAAGTTGTAGTAGGTGTAGAAGGGATTCGCACTATGCGCCAAACACAATCCCGTGAACAACGTCACTCTCAAGAATTCACTTTTATGGGCGCTGGGGTTTCAAGTGAACGAAGAGTAGAATTAATTGTAGAACAAATTGCTTGGGAATTACGGCAAATACGCGATCGAGGGGGGAAAGTGGTAGTAACTGCTGGTCCCGTCGTTATTCATACAGGAGGAGGTCAACATTTATCCCGTTTAATACGTGAAGGTTACGTGCAAGCATTACTAGCAGGAAACGCTATTGCCGTTCACGATATAGAACAATCTATGATGGGAACATCTTTAGGAGTGGATATGCAGCGAGGAATTCCCGTACATGGAGGACATCGACATCACTTAAAAGTGATAAATTCCATTCGTGGTTGTGGAAGTATTGCTAATGCAGTGGAAAAAGGCTTGTTAACCCGTGGAGTTATGTATGAATGTGTTAAGAATAATGTTCCATTTTGTTTGGCAGGATCAATTCGGGATGATGGACCTTTGCCCGATACTCAAATGGATTTAATTAAAGCACAAACTGAATATTCTGAGTTATTAAAAGGCACAGATATGATTTTAATGCTCTCCACTATGTTACATTCCATCGGGGTTGGTAATATGACTCCTGCTGGTGTCAAGATGGTTTGTGTGGATATTAATCCCGCTGTTGTGACAAAATTGAGTGATCGAGGTTCTATTGAATCCGTAGGTGTGGTTACTGATGTGGGATTATTCCTCAGTTTATTGGTACAACAATTAGATAAATTAACTAGTCGTTATCCTATCCATCCAACTGTATAATTATTTTCTCTTGGGAATGGGCAATTACCCTTTCCTTTTTTATTTTTTATGTTTTACTTAAATTAAAGTGTCCAATTAATAGGATTACTGAGATGATTAGTATTATCACTATTCAGAAAAGACTGAGATTCAATATTGAGTAATTCCTCAACTCGATGATATAAACATTGAGCCTCTTCTCGTGAATCACCAATACAAGTCACACCCAATTTACCAAATTCTGAAAGAGCACCCATTAGATGAAAGAGACTACCAGTTTTTGTACTGCTATCAAAATGTAAACGATGTTTAACAATTAATTCCATTAAATCATGAGGTAATAAACCTTTATAAATTTCTTTTTGCAAATTATCGGTAGCAATATAATATTTTGCCCTTTTAGGTTCACTAAAAAATAATCCTGTATTGTAATCATATTTCCCATTAGTTAAAAATTTGAGAGTCATAAATGGATGAGTAGTGCCACCTTTGCGTAAATTAATTTCAATAGCATAAATATCCCAATCATTAGTATCAGGATTTCGCACAGTTATAAAATCCACACCATACCTTTCTAACGCGCCTTTAGCCGCCAAAGCCTCTCCTACTCTAATACCCAACTCTTGCAACCGTAATCGATATTCATCATCAGCAGGGAAATGACATCCCAAATAGATTTGATTATCTGGCCCACCAAGAATTTGATCATGAGTAGATAGAATTTCCACATTGCCATTAGGAGTAATATAACCCTGCACACTAGGTGAGCGTTTTTCCTTCCCTTCAATAAATGCTTCTACGATTGCCCCCAACTCAGGAATACGTCGAGAAAAACTATGCCACGTCTCGCCTTCTCCTTGAAATCTAAGATTTTCCATCATTTTTGAGAGGGCATTAATTCTTTGAGAATGACTACCATTTCCTGGTTTAACATCTTGAATCGGAGTTAAATCGAGAATAGCGTTACCTTCTCCAGAAAAACCTTCATTTAATTTAACTACTATCTTATTTAATTGTGGTTGAGAATTCCATAATTTAGCAGAAGCCTCCACTAACTCTTGGATACTGGTTATATTGAGACTACCTTCAGGAAGAGGAATATTGCATTGAGTAAATAATTCCCTGCTACCACTTTTTGAACCCCAGTAGAGTAATTTTGGACTTGATGCGAGTAAAGGAATCCCTAATTTTACCGACAATTCTTCTTCCAAAGCTGTAGAATTGAAACATACCATATAAGATTTTTCTGGTCTTAAAGCCCTTCGTATTCTTTCAACTAACCTTGGACGTTCTAAAATTTTTTTAGTTAGTGGTTTGAGAGAAGCATCTTCAGTATTCAGTAACATCAGACGTTGACGTGCGTGATAAAAAGGTATACCTGGCAGTAATTGAAGGTAATAATCAATGATAATAGGTGATAGTGGTAAGGCTGTAATATAAATTAATCTGGTAGATGGATTGCGAAGGCGAATCAGAGAAAATAAAAGCCTTTCTTCATAGTGAAGGAATCCTGTTACTTTTTGTCCTACTTCTTGGTCTATACTAAATGATGGTACTACTAAAATATCATAATCCTCTCGATCAAAAGTATCGATACTTTTCCAACGGTAGCGTAATTGTTGTTGAAGTTTTTCAAATTCGGCAGAAGTGTTGTTATTAATTTCCATTTTTTATTACTTTTAATATAAAGATTTTCTTGGTTTTTATTAAATCATCATTTTGTTAATTATCAATGTATTTTTGTAAATATTGATTAAAGTTTTATTGTGTTTTAAATTAGTCAGAATCTGGTTGATATTATAGTTAAAAATTTTGATTAAAAATCCAATCTAATGGGATTTTTTTCTCGATTAATTAAAACTAATTTGATCATAAATTCCTAAGTTTTAAATTTTAATAAATCCCCTTAATTTCTATCATTAAATACCTAAAAAATCTCGGATATAATTATTAACTAATTCAGGTTTTTCCTGTTGAACCCAATGACTACAATTTGGGATATACTTAATAGTTAAATCTTTAACATAAACATTAGTATTATCAGTTAATTCTTTTCCCAAAGCCTGATCATTTTGCCCTCAAATCATCAAAGTAGAAATATCTAAAATACCCCAATTTTGTTCCTGATTAAGTAATGTTGGAAAGACACTCCTATAGTAATTAATAGTAGCAGTAGCCACCCCTCTTTTTGCCGCTGCATTTTTGTATATTTCAATATCTTCTGAAGTAAAAGCAGCCTTATCAATTGCCATATCAGTAAATAATGAAGCAATAACTTGATAATCATTCCATTGATAAACTAATTCTGGAATTATTGGTAATTGGAAGAAAAAAATATACCAACTTCTTAATAGTTGCTTGGGAGTTTTTAAACCTTCTAAAAGCTTAGCTGGATGAGGCATATTTAGTGTTATTAATTTTCCTACCATTTCTGGATAAGAATAAGCAAAATTCCAAGCAATACCACCTCCCCAATCATGGCCTATTAAAATGCAACTTTCATATCCCAAACCTGTAATTACTCCCTTAATATCTTTAACCAATTCTTGTAAAGAATAAGCGGATATTTCTTGAGGTTTTTCGCTGTCATTATAGCCTCTTAAATCTAAAGCAACTACTTTATAATTTTGAGAAAATTCCACTATTTGATGTCGCCAAGAATACCAAAATTCTGGGAATCCATGAAGCATTAACATCAATTTTCCTTCACCTTGGGTTACGTAATGAAGTTTTATACCATTGGTATTAATATATTTGTGTTGCCAATTTGTTTCTAATACAGACATTTTGTTTATTTTAAGTTTGATTTAGATATTGATTGTTGTTTAAATTTTATTATACCTCTAGTTTTTTTAAACAATCTATTAATGTTATTTTTTTAATGTTATTTTTTAATTGCTTCAGGAATTTTTTTATACTAGTTTCCTCGTCTATGATAGTATTAATTTTTCCCAAAATATAGAATAAATAGATTTAAAAAATGATAAAAATTTTTACAAATCTTTCCAATAGTTACCTAATATTTTGTTTAAACTTATTAAAAAATTTCAAACAAATTCTGAAATTTATGAATTTATTTTCCCTGAATTAAAGAAAAAATATTTTGTTTAGATAGGCTGCTTAAACCAAAAAAAGAAAATCAAAATAAAGCATATTATTTTATAAAAATCCAAGTTTCTCAAAACGAAGACTTTTATGATACTTTGTTTGAAAAAATCTTTCTTTACCTAAGTAAATATAAACCAACTTGCCAACAATAGTATACTATTATTATTTATGATAGCCCTAATATTCAAGAAGTATTTAGCCACGATATAATAGTTAATATGTAACCATATTTAAGGCAATTTTATTTCAGCCAAATTTAAAAAATAATCTAATAATATTAGGAATAAAGATTACTTTATTAATCAACAAAACCTGCCATCAAACTTATATTGATGTCTCAAAATTAGTAAAATGTGTCAAACAAGAAATTCGAGATTAAATTAGCAAAAATAAATTGATAGATTTGATTAATACAGTTTTTGCCTATAAAATTCCAAAATTAATAATCGAAATACAAGGTAAAATATGTAAAAAAAATAATAGAAAATATCTAATAAAACCCTCTACTTAGAAGCAGAAATAGTCAAAAAAAATACAGCAAAAAAAATACTAAATTAAATTTGGTATTTATAATGAACCTCTTTAGTTAATAATAATATTATATCTTTCTTAAATTTGGAGTATTGTATTATGAGTTGGACTAAAGTACTTTCAGTAGATGAGCTTTCAGATGGTAAACGGCAAGTAGTAAAAATAGGAGATCGCAAAATTTTGATGATTAACAACTCAGGGAAGATTTACGCAGTTTCCAACAGTTGCCCTCATTTAAAACTACCTATGAAAAAAGGCAAAATAACAGAAGATTGTGCAATAGTATGTCCATTCCATCGAAGTGTTTTCTCACTAGAAACAGGAGAAGTCAAACAATGGAGTACTTTTCCTCCCTTAGTTGGCACTTTCTTGGGTAAAGTTTCCAGCCCTAAACCTTTACCTGTCTTTCCTATTCGTGTAAATGAAGGACATATTGAGATAGATATAGATTCTTAATTATAATTCAAAACAATTCTTATAAAAATAAAATTAAATTTTAGCTAGGGATGCCTAGCATTTTTTATGTATAGCTTAACTATTAATTACATCCACTAGTAACACCATTAAAATCTTTAGAGTTGTCAATCATTAATTATCTATTATATATAGTTATAATTTTTAATTAGATGTTAAATTAGATTTAGTTTATGAAAAAATGAAAATAAACCATTTTAATTAGATATAAAAATAGGTAAAATAACCAAATTATAAAAATCATCGAACTTAGATTTTTATTCAGTATTAAGACATAATAGAAAGGAATGTATTATGGAAATTAAGAAAAATAACACTAAACAAGAAACTAAAATCTCAAATCCTAAAATGAATGCTTTATTCTTAAAAACTACTAAAAATTTAATACTTATAACATGGATTGTTTTATTGACATCTATTGGTCTTATTACAGTATATACAAACAATATTTTCCGTCAGATAAAGAGTACATTTCAATTAACGTCATTCCAAAAAAAGCTTGATTGTGCTGCTCAAAGTATTAATTCGATTGAATTAGAAAATAATAATAATTTAGACTTAAAAGAAGAAAAAATCTTTCAAAGCCTTCTAATTTATAAAAACTGTTTTCATCTTAAAGAAGGGATTCCACCAATAGAAAGTATATTGTACGATATCTATAATGATTTAGATCTAACAAAAGATTTTAAATTAAGAGATTATATACAGTTATATATTGCGATTGAAACTAGATTAGAGGCAAAGGCAATCGCACCTTCAGAAAATCAAGATTTAAATACTATTAAAAATGATATCATCCCACCACAATTTAGAAAGAAAGAATTTAAAGAACAAGATATTGATTTAAGTTTAGAGGTTAAAAATTGGATATCTCAAGAAAGTGAAAGAAATAAGCTAATAACTGGTATCAATTCCGTTACATTTAATTTACTAAATACATTTATTCTCTTAATTATTTTAGGAGGATTTGGTAGCCTCATTTTTCTAACTCGCGAACATCTAGAAAATGAAGAAAAAATCCCTATCAAAGCCTATATTTATAAACCATTATTAGGAATGTTTTTAGCTATTGCAAGTTTTATTGCCAATATTTCTGTACATACACTTGTTTCTGAATCAGAAATTCAAAAGATACGACGAGAAACTTTATTATTAGTAGCCTTTTCTGCGGGATTAATATCTGAACAAGCTTACTCAGCAATTACCGAAAAAGCGAAAAAAGCTTTAACTTCAAAGGAGAAAAATCCTCCACAAAATGAATCTGAAAACCAAAATAATCCTTCTATTCCAGAAAAGAATTCTGAAAATCCAGAAGATTCTTCTCAATCAAATTAATTTAGCCTAGTAAAAATTCGTTTAGAGATAAAATTAAATCACATTAATCTTATGATTCTGTTTTGATGGAAATCTCATAATATAAAAGTAGAATAAATAATAATTAAGTAAGTCATAATTATGTTAACGATTCCCCAAGTAAATTCTTATTGGTTACTCAATGCCCATATTCCCATTTGTTTATTGCCTAGGCATATTGTAGAGAATTACCTCACAAATCCAACTCAAGAAAATTTAAATTTATTCCACTTAGAAATCACTAAAGGAATAATTACAAATATTATTCCAAGTAAAACTAATCCTTCCTTACAACATTTTTTAAATTTAAATAAAAGAATAATTCTCCCCTGTTTTGTAGACTTACATACTCATCTCGATAAAGGGCATATTTGGGAACGATCACCCAATCCCAACGGCACATTTGATAACGCCATTACCACATCAAAAACAGATGCCCAACATTGGAATTTCCATGACGTGTATCAACGCATGGAATTTGGACTAAAATGCAGCTACGCTCATGGCACAAAAGCAATACGAACCCATATAGACTGTTTCGGCAAACAAGCAGAAATTAGCTTAGAAGTATTTACAAGCTTACAACAACAATGGCAAAACAAAATCGACTTACAAGCAGTTTCCCTCGTCACCCTAGACTACTTTCAAACACCACAAGGGATAGCTTTAGCAGATAAAATTGCCGAAATAGGAGGAATCTTAGGAGGCGTAGCTTATACAAATCCCGATTTAGATAGTCAACTAGATACAGTCTTTACCCTTGCCAAAGAAAGAGGATTAAACCTTGACTTCCATGCCGATGAAAATGGTAATCCCAACTCTATTTCCTTAGAAAGAATTGCAAAAGCAGCTATCCGTCATGAATTTGCAGGAAAAATTATTTGTGGGCATTGTTGTAGTTTAGCAGTGCAACCCTTAGATATAGCAGAGAAAACCATAGATTTAGTCAAACAAGCAGGTATTGAAATTGTTAGTTTACCAATGTGCAATATCTACCTTCAAGATAGAACAAAATTAGAAACTCCCTATTGGAGAGGTATTACTAGAGTGCATGAGTTAAAACAAAAAGGTATTTCTGTTGCTTTTGCAAGTGATAATTGTCGTGATCCTTTCTATGGATTCGGGGATCATGATGGGTTAGAAGTCTTTACTCAAGCAGTTAGAATTGGTCATTTAGATATGCCTTATGGAGATTGGATCGCTTCTGTGACTAAAACTCCAGCAGATTTAATGGAATTACCCACCCTAGGTAGAATAGACATCGGATTACCAGCCGATTTAGTTATATTTAGAGCACGTTATTTTAGTGAGTTATTATCTCGTTCTCAACACGATCGAATTGTGTTACGAAAAGGAGAATCTATTGATACAACTTTACCAGATTATGAACAATTAGACTCTTTAATGGTATAATAACTTAGAATAATAAATTAAAATCACCATTAAATATCAGGAGTTATACTAGTGCGCTTTCTCTCAAAACTCATAGGAATAGGTTTAGTCATCTTAGGAATATACTTTTTAAGTAAGAATATTTATTTTACCACAACCATAACTAGATATTGGTGGAGAGATATTCCCGCATTCTTTTCTGTAATGTCTCTAATCTTAGGCACTACTTGTTTAGTTATTTATCCTCGCCAAACAGGAATTGCAGGAGGTATTCTCATTGCTTTAGGCATTATTTTTGTATTTCTTAGTGGGAATGTTTTTTTAAGACCAACAAGTTTATGGTATTTCTTTGTGTCTTTTAGCTCTTTAACTGCTGGTCTTCAACTAATTAGAAGTGGAAAAATTAATATTTAAATATCTAATATCAAAAAAGATTACCTATGGATAGATAATACTTCCATCAAAAACAGTAAAAACTTATTCTACAAGATTAAATATAATCATAAACTTGATTGATTAAATCTGCTAAATACTAAAGTTATCCCAAAACATACCAACATAAATATGCCAGTAAAAAGGAAAGTATTTTCTATCCCATTAATTTCTACTAAAAATTGATTAATAAATACCGAGATAAAATTCCCAAGAAAAGCACTTGTGACTAATCCCCCTAATAAAAAGCCCCGTAAATGAAAAGGAGCAGCATATGCCAAATAAACATTAGTATTAGGCATAATTAAACCTCTTCCCATTCCCGCAATAGCTAAACCTAAAATAATCAAATCATTACTTAGTATGATTAGAATATAGCCAATACCCAGACATAAAAATCCAAAAGCATAAATTTTTATAAAGCTAACACCCTTTTTAATCCATCCATAACTAATTGAAGCAATAGCCATAGTGATATTAAATATTCCAAGAAATAATCCACTAGTGATTCCTCCTGAAGATACAACCTTTTGTAAATAAAAAGGTAAATTTAGCAAAATAAAAAAATACACTATTTGATTTAATAAAACAATACTATAAGTAATAAAAATGTTTTTAATAGGAAATTCAAATGTATCGAGATGATTTATCTTGCTAGGTGAAGATGAAGATTTTTCTACTTCAGGCAAAAAAACTACCACCAAAGGAATTAGTAAAAAAGAAACCAAATAACTAATAAAAGGCAAACGCCAGTTAATATCTACTAAAAATCCAGTGAGAATAGTAAAAATAACGGAAGCTATAGCTAAAACACTAGCTTTGAGACCTAAAAGTTTAGCTCTGGTATTATCTTGATAATAATCAGCAATTAAAGTAGTATTAACCGTGATCACCCCCGCCACACTCAAACCCAACAATCCTCGCCCCACTAAAATTAGTTGAAGAGAATCTAGAAAAAGCCCAGAAATCCCTGCCAAACCAAATATCACTAAAGTAAAAATCAAAAAAGGTTTACGGGGTTGACGATCGATAATTATCCCTGCAAGAGGCGAGCCTAACGCCACAAAAATGCTAGGGATTGTCAGAATTAAACGAACTAAAACCTCAACATTTTCAACAGAAGCAAAGTTTTTTTCAATTGCTGGTAAAGCGGGAGCGATAGTCGTTGCTGTCATAACAGGCAGCATAAATGACAATAATAAGGTGGTTTTAGTAAACCATGTATCTGCTTGTTTATTAGTCAAGGTAATAATAAATAATTAAGTAATAAGTAATTTAAAGAATTAAAAAATTAAATAATAAGTAATAATTTTGCTTTCAATTGTTCTTCTATTTTTCAAATCCAAAGGATCTATTCTCATTTAGAAAACTATCAAAACTTATTACTAAAAAAAAGACAATGGAATCCTTAGTCAATTAATTTCAATCATTAATTTTGTTGGTAATTTAATATTAATCATTTTCAGAATTATTGCCCAGATAACGGATAATAAAATCTTCTAAAGATTCCAACTTCATATCATAAATTGATTCAAGATTTGCCACTTCTTCAGCAGTAATAAAAAACTCATTAGCAAGCAAAGTTCTTAAAGTATTCAGACCTTTTTCCGTTTGAGAATCAAACAATCCTAAAACAGATTTAACCCCATCCAACAACAATAAAGGAGGATTAATAATAATAGGTTCTTGCTTAAAAACCTTACCAAAAATTTTAGGAACATCTTTTCTTTTTAAAATTTCAGGCCCACCCACAGGCAAAATTTTATTAAGTGCTCCAGTAACTTTAACTGAATCAATTGCTATTTTTGCCAAATCATCAGTACTAATAATTGAAGAGCGATTTTTTGGATCTCCAATTAATAAATAAAAACCTGTATCACGAAATCTTTCTGCTAAAGGTAATAAATTATTAGCAAAACCAGAAGGTCTAAGAATGGTATAATTTAGACCACTAGCCATGAGATATTTTTCCGTTTCTCTTTTTGCTCTAAATACTTGAGAATCTTGATAACCTCGATCGACACCTAAGACAGAAATATAAACAAAATGCTCAACATTATTTTTAATTGCTGCATCAATTAAATTGATATTAGCTCGATAATCCAAAGCTTCAGCATCTTTATCGCTACCATGAGAACTAATAATATATTTAACCCCAACACAAGCTTTTTCAATATCTTTATCTTCTCGTAAATCCCCAACAAAAATAGAAGCTTCTCTAGTTTCTAATTCTTTATAATCTGAAAATAAACGAACAAAAGCTCTTACTGATTCGTCTTTTTCTCTTAATTCTCTAACAATTCTACGTCCTAAAGATCCAGTTGAGCCTGTGACTAAAAACATTTTAATTTCTCCATCTTGTAATCTTCTATTCTTCTATTCTTTCTAATCCTAACCTATTTTCGATTTTTATTAATAACAATGTGCCACCATTTATTTATGAAAATCAAAACCTTTTTTCTATCTATTGAAAATTGTAAATTATTAATTCTAAATTATCAATTGTAAATTGTTCTAATACCAATTTTGGCACAATAATGATAAACTTTAAAACTCCTAAATCTAGGATAAATTAACACCAATTTATTCTCCCCAATCCAAGATTTAAGTAATAAGTAATTTCTTGCCAATCCTGCCAATCCTGCCAATCCTGCCAATCCTCCACTCAACATCTATCCCTATTTAAAGAAAAATAAGATTATTCATCCCAATCAAAAATAGGATCTTCTTCTTCATCATCGAAATAGTCTACATCTTCTCTAATATAAGGAGAAGGCTTTCTTTTTTTAGATTTTTTAATCCAGAAAACTGGTAAGATTCCCCCAATCATCATTCCTGCCGCTGCACTCCAAGATAGCATTATTCCAACTGGTAATTTTATAGATTCAAAAAATAGAAATTTTAATGATACTTCTGTGATATTTTGAATTGACAATATTGGGATTATAACCAGCCAAGCCGCAATAATTAGAGCTTGTAAAAAGTTGATAATTATTTTCATATTTTAGTTTTTCATTAGTAGTAAAATTAAATTTAGTCCAACTTTATGAATAGAATTAAAGTAATTGAATTATTATTTTTAATAATGCTTTAAGTCTACCAAAAATAAATCAAAAATAAATGGAAAAAAATAACAAATAAACCATTTTTATCTTCAATTTTGCCTATTAATCCTACCTTTAATATCAAGAAACAATTTAGGAAAAATTTGACAATTATTTTCCTAAAAATCTTGATGAAAAAATTAATAGTAATGTAGAGAAATTATGGTAACTTCCCTACATTTCAATCTATCACTTGACATCAACCATTCAAGATTATTATCTAAAATAGTTAGATAATTTTGGTGATGTTTTCGATAGTTTGGTTCATATATTTTACCAACTTGTTTTGTTTTTTAAGAGAATCTGTTTCCAAATAAACTCTCATTAAAGGTTCAGTACCGGAAGCTCTTAAAAGTATCCAACTATTATCTTCAAGATATAATTTAATTCCGTCTTGATAACTTATTTGTTTTACTTTAATTCCAGCTATTTCTTCTGGAGGATTGCTCTTATAGTATTGTAACATTTTGCTAACCTCATTGGTAGAGAATTTTAAATCAAAACGATGATTAAAAGTCACTTCTCCAACTGTTGCAATGGCTTCTTCTACCAACATTGACAAAGGTTTTCCTTCATAGGCAAGAGCTTCTATGACCAAAAGATTAGCTAAAATACCATCCTTTTCAGGAATATGTCCATCAATGCTCAATCCTCCAGATTCTTCTCCTCCGATTAAAACTTGAGTCTGACGCATTTTCTCACCAATATATTTAAAACCCACCGGAGTTTCATATAATTCTAAACCGTTCTGAGCCGCAAATCGATCCAAAAGATGAGTAGTGGCAAGAGTACGAACAATAGCACCAGTTTTACCTTTATTTTTCATCAAGTGACGGGCCAAAATTAATAAAATAATATTGGGAGGAACAAAATTACCAACCTCATCAATAATGCCAAAACGATCGCCATCACCATCAGTAGCCACCCCCAAATCGGCGTGCTCCGTAATTACAGAATCTTTAAGTTGTGCTAACCTCGCAAAACTAGGCTCAGGCAATTGACCACCAAAAAGTACATCCCGTTTATTGTGTAGAGTAAATACCTCACAATTACATTGTCTGAGAATCTCATCTAAATATCCTCTAGAAGTAGAATAAAGAGCATCATAGTGTACTTTTAAATTAGCCGATCGAATTTGATTAAAAGAAATAGAATTGGTAATAAACTTGAAATAATCAGTTTTAGGATTAAATTCAACAATTGGACCTGGATAATCAATTTTTGGAGGTAAAATAGAAGCAGAGTCTAAATTAGCTACAATTTTATTAGTAATGTCATCAGTCGCCGGACCTGCATAATCAGGAATATATTTAATTCCACAATAACGTGCAGCATTATGACTAGCGGTGAACATTAATGCACCAGCAGAATTGAGCAATTTAGCTTGATAGGCAATTACAGGCGTAGGACAAAAAGAATCCGTAATTAAAACATTCCAACCCAATTCAGCTAAAATGCAAGCAGCAGATTTAGCAAACTCTGGGGCCAAAAAACGAGTATCATAACCAACTAAAACAGGACAATTTTTAGGGTAAACTGTCTCTAAATAGGCAGCGATCGCTCTTGTTACCTTCCAAACATTGGGAAACGTAAAATCATCAGCAATTATACCGCGCCATCCATCAGTACCAAAATTAATTTTTTGATTAGAACTTATATTCATGTTTGACGAAATTCTCTCCATCTCATTTAATATTATTAAATCTCGCTCCCAAAGGGCAAAACCAAGAAAATCTACTTAGATAAAACCATATTAAAGATAACTAAGAGATTAAGGTTAAAATTGTCAAATATTAATATTAATAAGGAAAAGTTACAAGGACAAAAAATGTCTAAAGTTATTATTATTGTCAATGCTGAAGTCAAAGAAAGTGGAAGAATTAGCCCTCAATCCCCAGTAGCAGCCAAAATGGTAACAGCTTTAAGTGGGGCAATCCAATCTGATGGTGTTGAGGTTGAAGTCATCGCTTCAGCAACTTTATGGACCAATTACAATAAGCCAGCAAAAAAAGATGCTAACTTGATTTATTGTCCTTTAACTATTCAGTTACCACATTTTTTCGATTTTCCAGCTAAATCTATTTATCAAGCTTGTTTTGATCTTAAAGCTAGACGACAATGGGTAGCTGATAATTTAGGTTTTCAAACTAGTAATAATCATTCTTGTTTGGGAGATGTTTGGTTACCTATTGTCTTAACGGCTAAAGGCCCAATTTATGGTGAATTGATTGGTGAAGGTGCTATGCCTAATTCTTATATGCAGCCTATTAATATCAGCGATCGACAGCGTCAACCTCTTTATCATTTAGGTTATCAGTTGCTCAAATCTATTAATGCTATTCCTTCTGTTTATTTATTACAATGTTGCTTGCAAAAAAATAAACTCATTTTTGACCGACTCTGGCCTTTTCCCGCTAGTCCTGCCATAGCATCTTTGGCAATACAAAAACCAGATTTATTTACTTGTCATTGGTATTGTATGAGCAATCAACCAGTTTATGACTTAACTATTATTCCTAATTTCCCATAAAATAATTATAAATATATTCTTATAAATAAATTTAACTCTAAATTCAAAAACAAAGAATATATTAAGATTATAATTACCCAAGAAAATGGATCTAGCACTTGTATTTAAAGTATAGGTTAAATATACTTAATCTATTAATAATGGAAATCTGTGATAGATTTATCTCAAATGTCTAAATAAAATTTTTCCAAGGCTTTATGGTTCAACTTATATCAAGAGAGTCTTTTATCAAGAGAGTCTTTAAGCATGATAGAGTTTAAAAATCTTCAATCTAGGATAATTAACTAAAATTTATTCTCCCAATCT
>JANQIW010000113.1 GCA_028281945.1 Prochloraceae cyanobacterium PL24a_bin.78 | reverse complement strand
AGAGTTTAAAAGCTATTAATTTCACCTTCTCTTTAAAAACTAATACTAATAAATTAAACCACAAGGAGATCCCATAATTTATGACTAATCAAATTCAAAACTCGCCAGAAAATAAACAAGAAAATAAACAAGCTTACGAAGCCAAAGTAAAAGCTCAAATTGATAAAATCAATGCCCAAATTGACGAAGTCAATGCCAAAGCCAAACAAGCTAAAGCAGAAGTTGCTCTAGAATATAACTCTCAACTAGAAGAATTGCAGGTAAAAAAAGATGCAGTTGAATCTAAATTTGAAGAGCTTAAAAACTCAGCAGAAAATGCTTGGCAAGATATCCAAACTGGTTTTGAAAAAGCTTGGAATGAATTGACTATAGCATTTGAAAATGCCAGCAAAAAATTTCAATAATTTCATAAACCTAACTCATTAAACTTTTAGTCAGCAAAATATTAAAAATAAGGAGAAAAATATTAATATGTTATCAGCAGTAGTTCGCTTTTTTGTAGTTGCATTTGTTAGTACATTATTATTAGTTACTAACTCGAAAGTAGCATTAGCAGATAATTTTCAATCCCATATAACTCCATCAGCAATAATGGCAAAAATAGATGATGGAAAATCTAATTACGAAAGAGAAAAAGAATTTGAAAATCAAGTTCAAGAAAACACTCAGGAAGTAAAAGATACTATTAGAGAAACTGCTACTGAAGCGAAAGAAAATGTAGAAAAAGTAACTACTGAAACCAAAGAAAATACAGAAAAACTTGCCAAAAAAGCCGGAGAAAAAACCCAAGAATTAGGAAAAGAAACTAAAAATACCGTTGAAGACTTAGGAAGTAAAATTCAAGAAGGTAAAGAAAATACAGAGAAACTTGCCAAAAAAGCCGTAGAAAAAACTCAAGAAACAGGGGAAGAAACGAAGAATACCATTGAAGACTTAGGAGAAAAAATTCAAGAAAATACTGTTAATACAGTTGAAACTGTGAAAGACTTTTTAGGACTATAAATTAAATCATTCAAAATTATCATACCAAAACCTTTCCATCCTAAATCAGGATGGCATTTTCTTTTTATCTTCAGTCAAAATAAGATCGAGCCAAGAAATAACTACAAATAGATTTAGCATCAATAGCCTCACCATTTTTAATAGCCTCTTCAAACTCATCAGGAGTCATTAAAACCACCTCAATATCCTCATCCTCATCAAGTTCAGGAGGCTGAGATAACTTGGACAAATCAGTAGCCAAAAAAGCATAAATATATTCATCAGAATAACCCGGAGCCAAAGGAAACTTACCCAAATTCTTCCAAGAATGAGCGCGATAACCAGTTTCCTCCTCAATTTCCCGCTTAATCGTCTCAGCAGGAGATTCATTAACTTCGATCGTCCCGGCAGGAAACTCCAATAATCTCCCCACCACAGCAAAACGATATTGCCGCACCAAAACCAACTTCCCATCCTCAGTAACAGGAATGGCTAAAGCACCACCCGGATGACGAATACATTCCCATTCACCCACCGCATTATTAGGTAAACGGAGTTTATTAACCTCAAAAGAAAATTTACGGCCTTGATAAAAAAGACGTTTTTGAAGAATTTCAGGTAATTCGGAAGCTTCTGACATAGTAAAAAAAATTATTCTCTTCTAGAATAGGATAACCTTAATCTGAGCTAGTGTACTTGCGAAATTCCAGTGATTCTTGGATAATATTTTTATCTGTTTTATGAGGTTTAATATGTTCAATGTTTTACCAAAAAGCACAGTTTATCGTTTTAACATGTATAGCGGTCTTTCTCTTGATTCTTTGCGTTGAAATGGCTCATATGGAGCGAGCAGTAGCCCAAAGCGATCGTGATCTAATAAAAGTAGCTATTTGTGACAATTATAATCGAGATCAATGTGCTCAAGTCGTTTGTCCTAATCGTCGTCTTAATCTTAGGAATTGTTATTTATCTTCTGAAGCTAATCAAAATTTCTAGCACAGTAGAATTTAGCTCCTAAGTAATTGGCTCAAATTTATCATCTTCAAATTACATTTTAAAGTATAAAAAGAAGGGAAGATCATCGCACCAATATTTACTGAGATATTCTTCTCTTTTTTGGCGACAAACTCTAATTCCATTAAGAAAATTAAAGACACATACCAAGGTTTTTGCTATAATCATCTTAAGATAAAATAAAAATTTAAAATCATTAGAATCTCGCTAGATATTCAAGCTATCGAAAAAATGTCCAATCCACCGATTTATTTAGACTGTCATGCAACCACACCAATGGATTCGCGGGTACTAAAAGCAATGCTACCCTACTTTACAGAACATTTTGGCAATCCATCCAGTATTATTCATGCCTACGGTTGGGAAGCCGAAGCAGCAGTAAAGCAAGCAAGGGAATTAATTGCCAATACCATTAACTGTGAACCAGTTGAAATCATTTTCACCAGTGGGGCAACAGAAGCCAACAATTTAGCCATCAAAGGAGTAGCAGAAGCCAACTTTAATCGAGGAAGACATTTAATCACCATAGCAACAGAACATCGAGCAGTATTAGATCCTTGTAGATATTTAGAAAGTTTAGGCTTTGAAATAACATATTTATCAGTGTCTAAAAATGGTTTAATAGATTTAAATCAATTAGAAAAAGCCATCAAACCAGAAACCATCTTAGTTTCAGTAATGGCAGCCAATAATGAAATAGGAGTATTACAACCTATCTCAGCCATAGGTGAAATGTGTCACCAACATCAAATTTTATTTCATACCGATGCAGCCCAAGCCATAGGAAAAATTCCCCTTGATGTCAAGAGTATGAATATGGATTTAATGTCATTAACCGCACATAAAATTTATGGGCCAAAAGGAATAGGCGCTCTATATGTCCGTCGTCGTAATCCAAAAGTCAGGATATCTTCACAAATTCAAGGAGGATCTCAAGAAAGAGGAATGCGAAGTGGTACATTAAGTACACCTCAAATAGTAGGCTTTGCTAAAGCATTAGAATTAGCCTTAGAGGAAATGGAATCAGAGAGCAAACGTCAAATTCAACTTAGAGATAGTTTGTGGCAACAAATTAGTCAGTTAGAAGGAATTCATCTTAATGGTGATAGACAGAGACGTTTACCTGGAAATCTAAATATTAGTATAGAAGGAGTAGATGGAGCAGCTTTATTATTAGGATTGCAACCAACAGTAGCAGTATCAAGTGGATCTGCCTGTTCTTCTACCGGGACAACACCATCTCATGTTTTAACAGCATTAGGTCATTCCCCATCTTTAGCTAACGCTTCTCTAAGATTTGGTATAGGACGTTTTAATACATCAGAAGAGATTGATCAAGTAGCAAAACAACTTTTAACTATTATTTCATCTCTGAGAAAAGCTCAAAATTATCGAGATGCCATTTTATCCAATCATCAATCATAAAATTTACAAATATTAATGCAAAATCAAAAAAATTTTGTTAAAGTAGAATAATTGAGTTCTTGGTTAAGCAAAAACTTAAGAAATGTTAATAGGTTGATAAAATTCGAGAAATACCTCCTCAACCTTTGTCAAAGCTAACTGCTTTGTATGTGCTAACATTAATATCTAGCTCTTTTGAGAAACAGTTCCATAGATTGAAAGTTGAGACGAAAACCCTGGAAGCTATAGCTATCCCTAATGTCCAACAATATCAAGTAAATCTATGATTCTGAGAATAAGTATAAGGAGATAACATTTATCAAAAATGAAGCTGAATTTTTTCCATTAGCTTTGCCCGAAGCAACCTTCACTCTCCATAGTGATACTATAACTAGCTTAGATTTACAGGCTTTTGGATAGATTTGAGAAGTTTAAATGTTACACATAAACAAAATCACCTAAAGCAGTAGAATTGAAGAAACAAGGCAAAATATAGCAGTAAGTAAGTAGACTTATGCCAAGGAAGTGCTAGAATCTCAAGCAAATAGCAAGTAGGTTAATTTAAATTTCGCTTTCAAGTTAGTATTAATTAACGTCTGACATATTTGACTGCTATAACCAAATCCTAAATAAGGAAATATTGCACTGTGTTTCATAATTAATTTAGGTTAGAGATAAAAATAGCTGTAATTAACAACACTCGTTGACAGTTAGAATAAAGATTAAAAATCACAACCTACCTAGAAAGGTTGCAGAAAATCCATTACAAAAGACACCATTTTTTGCACAAAAAAGCCAAAAAATAAGATCTAGCTAAGAAGTTGGGTTATTTAAAAATAGATAAAATCCAATTTAAATCTCTACATAAAGTTAGAGTTTTTCTTTACTTTTCAAAATAAGAAATAAAAGCATAAATAAAATATAAAGGCCACAAAGCCAAAAGTGTATTAACTTGCTATCTAAAGAATTAGAGGAAATTGAATGCCAAAACAAATAATTATCGCGGAGCAAAATCATATTGCTGCCGTTTTTTCAGAAGATCATATCGAAGAATTAGTGGTAGCAACAGGCAACCAACAAGTAGGAGATACTTACCTTGGGATAGTTGAAAATGTTCTTCCGGGAATAGATGCGGCATTTGTAAATATAGGAGATGCAGAGCGTAATGGCTTTATTCATGTTAGTGATCTCGGTCCTTTGCGTTTAAAACAAACTTCAGGAGCAATTACAGAACTTTTAGAACCACAACAAAAAGTTCTAGTTCAAGTAATGAAAGAACCAACAGGGAATAAAGGACCAAGGTTAACTGGGAATATAAGTTTACCTGGACGTTATCTAGTTCTGATGCCTTATGGAAAAGGAGTAAATTTATCTAGGAGAATAAGAAGTGAGAATGAAAGAAGTCGTTTAAGAGCATTAGCAATTCTCATAAAACCCGCAGGAATGGGATTATTGATCCGAACAGAAGCTGATGGAAAATCAGAAGATGCCATTATAGAAGACTTGGAATATCTACAAAAACAATGGGATATGATTAAACAAAGAATTCATCCCAATAAAGCACCAGCTTTACTTAATCGAGATGATGACTTTATTCAAAAAGTTCTGCGGGAGATGTACACTACTGATGTCAATCGCATTGTTGTTTCTACAGAAGATGGTATTAGAAGAGTCAAACAACAAATTTTGAGTTGGAGTGGAGGCAAATACCCAGAAAGACTATTAATCGATCGCCATTTTCAAGATCACCATATCTTAGACTATTTCCGCATCAATGCTGCCATTAAAGAAGCCCTCAAACCCAGAGTAGACTTACCCTCAGGGGGTTACATCATTATCGAACCCACCGAAGCACTAACTGTAATCGATGTTAACTCTGGTTCTTTTACTCGATCAGCAACTTCAAGAGAAACAGTTTTATGGACTAATAGTGAAGCAGCAACAGAAATTGCCAGGCAAATGCGTCTGCGTAATCTCGGAGGCGTAATTATTGTTGATTTTATCGATATGGATTACCGACACGATCAACTCAAATTATTAGAGCATTTTAATAAAGTATTAAAAGCAGATAAAGCTAGACCACAAATAGCTCAACTTTCAGAATTAGGATTAGTAGAATTAACTCGTAAACGTCAAGGTAAGAATATTTATGAGTTATTTGGTCAACCATGTCCTCATTGTGGAGGAATAGGACATTTAGCTCATCTTCCAGGGGTATCAAAATTACAACCCATTCCTAACTATAATCCACTTATTACCTTAAAACTTCCAGAAAAATCACTAGACGAAAGAGAAGCATATCTAGAACCATCCTTAGAATTAAAAGAAGACGAATCATTTGATGTTGAATTACTTAATAATTCCAATTATCAAGAATCAAATCTCAATCTCAATAATAATAATAACAACAATAATAATAACAACAACAATCGTCGTCGCCGCCGTCGTCGCCTAGAAATGCCTGTTAAAGAAGAAGTAGCTTTACCAATTTTAGTACAAGAACAAAATTCTCGGAAAACAGAAGAAAATGAAGCTTCTTCGGTTGAGAGAAAGGAGAGATCTCCATATCTTAGACTGATGAGGCAAGAAGAGTCTAATTTAGAAAAAGTTTATGTAGAAATGAATCAAATAGAGCAAGAAATTTATGCTCTAATGGGAGTATCTCCCTTAATTCGTTTAAATAATGAAATCAAAGATCCTAAATCAGTATTAATATATATTAAAGATTCAGATAAAGAATTCACAGAAAATTTGAGATTTAATCATATTGAAAATAAAGAATTAGAAGAGTATACACAAAGATCTGAAATAATTAATGATTTTAATTTCTCTGATGAATTAGATGAAAACCCTGAATCCTATGAATCAGACGAAGATAATGCTTCAGAAGAATCAGATGAATTTGATAACGATCGTCCTTTAATACGTCGTCGTCGTCGCCGTTCTTCAGCCAAAGAATTACAAATATGACAAAAGAAATACAATTAGTTAACCACCATTTTTTATCAGATTTATTTCCTCAAGATACCTTCATTGCTGGTATTGATGAAGTAGGCAAAGGAGCTTTATTTGGCCCAGTAGTAGCAGCAGCAGTAGTTTTGCCTCTTGAAAATTTAGTAAAGCTTGAGAATTTAAATCTCAAAGATAGTAAACAATTGTCTGCAAAAAAACGAGAAAAATATGCTGACTCAATTAAAGAAATAGTAAGTCATTGGGCAATTGGTTATGCTAAAGCAAATGAAATTGATCGGATTAATATTTTACAAGCTTCTTTATTGGCAATGAAAAGATCTATTTTAAAACTAAAAGTTCAACCCAAAATTTGTTTAGTTGATGGCAAACATCCTATTCCTAATTTATCAATTAAACAAAAAAACTTAATCAAAGGAGATCTAAGATCGTCTTTGATTGCCGCTGCTAGCATTATTGCTAAAGTTTGGCGAGACGATCTCATTGTTCGTTTATTTGCTGTTAAATATCCTCAGTATGATTTAGCAGCAAATAAGGGTTATGGAACCCTAAAACATAAACAAGCACTGAAAAAATATGGACCTTCTCAAGGACATAGAATTTCTTTTCGTCCTTGTCATAATTATCTAGGCCGTAATTATCCAGCAAGAGAATTTTGAGTTGTAGAAACTTGTGATTGCTTAGAGGAATTAATCGTTGAAATATTGTTATTTACCCATTCATAATAATCTTGTAATAATTGACTTACTAATCTTTTTTTAATTCTGAGTAAAACCCCATGGAGCAAACTATTGCCAGTCATTTCTAAGATTGGTTTAGGAGTCAACCATAGTGGAGGAGGTAGATCTACTTTTACTTCTAAATTAACTTTTCCCATTAAATAAGTAGATTCTTTCTTTTCTATAGGATATAACTTACCAATAACAGATAATGAAAAACGGTTATTAATATATTCAATTCCTTTGATTTCACAATGTTCTGATTGTACATAAACCGTACCTTTAGAATCCGCCCAAACATTTAGTATTACCGTAGGCTGAAAATGATAAATTTCCATAAAATTCAAAGGACGCATTTTTAAGCGAAAACGCCCTTGAGACAATACTTCCATTAAATTTGGATTAGCAATGGTTTTTACTAATCTTTGAGGTTGACGTAGATAATGTTGAATAGGGATTAATTGCTTTTTAACTGGTATTTCTACTGATTCTTTTGCAGTAAAACGGATATTCATAAACAAAAACTCTTAATTTTTACTTTTTTTTAATTTTACTTTACTTTTTCTTAAAATTTGTTAACCCAATATTGGAAAATTCTAATTTTTCTACCTTAGACTATTAAGGGAATTCCTGAAAACAACTTCGTAAAATTTAACAGTAGGATTGACAAGATTAGTAGCTTTGTCTAAGTAAATCTATTTTGTAAAAATAATGCTAGAGTTTTAAATTCCTAAATTTAACTAATAAGTAATAAATAATATATAATAAATACTAACTAATAGATTCTAGAATCTTAAA
>JANQIW010000108.1 GCA_028281945.1 Prochloraceae cyanobacterium PL24a_bin.78 | reverse complement strand
ATTGACATCAAATGCCTTTGGGAATACTTTTCTAATAATTTGCGCTGCTCCATTAATATCTGCATTGACTAATATCCCATTAGATGACTTAAATAAACCTCTTTTAATCCTTTTTCCTTTGTAGCTTAATTGTTTTTTAGGTTCTTCTAAATCTAGAGCAGACGTTTTTGATGTATATGACTCTTCTGTTATTACAACTTTAATTCCTGCTAACTGACATTTATAACTAATTTGGTCAATTAATTTGGCATGGGGAATTTGTGTAAAATTCTGGTTATTTTTCTTCCCTAGATTAATGTTCTGTTTCCAATTTAAGTTTTTTCCTATGACTACAGTTCCAATTTGATTTTCTATCAGATGAGATACTATTCTGGAGCTGGTACTATGCAAATAATTTTCAATATATCTATTCCTTTTTGCTGTTATTCTTTCTATCCTTTTACTATTTTTTTGTTTATTGGGTAGTAATGATTGTAATTTTGATTTAATTTTATTATAAAATTGATTAACGGCCTTCAATGGTTTTCCATTAATCAGTAGAGGTTTATTCCCTTCAGTATTGGTTGTTAATGCCACCAAATTAGAAATACCCAAGTCAATCCCAGCTATATTGGAACTATTTTCAGGTTGATTTTCTGTTTCTGCCGACTTCTCTTTAACAGATTCATTTTTATCATAGACAATTTCTAAAATATAGCAAGCTGGCCTGGGAACAATTCTCACTTCAACTACTTGTTTTACTTGAGTTGGAATTTGAATTTTACTCATTGAAAGGTGGCAAATCCCAAGCTTTAGAGGTGGTTTATAAACCGATTCGTGGTGATAAACTACTATATTTCTTCCTTTGACTTTATGTTTATATTTAGGTATTTTAGGATCACCTAAAAATTTTTCTGGCTTTTTTTTCCATTCTTTATGAGCTTGAAAATAACCTGTCCAGGTTGATACTAATCTTTTTATTATTTGTTTGCTGACTTTTGTCGGCAGTGCCTGATAATCAGGACTACTTTTAATTAAATGATATAAATCTGTCAGACTATACTTTTTCCCTGTCGCAAAAAAATGTTGACGGCACAGATAGTTAGCTGCATTATAGAGATTTTTTGATAAAAATGATAGTTTATCCATCTCTTGCCAGTGTTTATGATTTTTTCCGATGATATGTCTTTCAACTAGCTGCATTTCTTTTCTTTGTTTAGCATACTTCAACAAAATTTTTTGAACTCTACATATTTTATCCTAAAATATTAGTTGTAAGATCTGCTAATAAAGGCTATGTCTTATTTACTAGTACCCTCATGGAATATCCATTTTTTAAGGGTAGAGGGGAGATATGTGAAGATTTTACCATAAAAGTTAATATTATTGGTCAACTGCTTTGAACCCCTTCAGGTTATTATCCTAAATCTAAGATTTTCAAACTCTATCATTACTTTAGAAAATGAATATTATCTCAAAAAGAAATAATCAAAATATAAAATTTATTTAGGATTAAATCCTAACATTTGAGAAATAGTAATAGTAAAATCTTGAAATGCTAAAGGGGAAATTATTTCATCTTCAGATAAAACTTGTTTGCTTTGATAACCATCTTTAGTAGGATTTCGATAAACATACAATTTTCTTTTGTTTAAATCCAATACCCAATAATCTAAAATTCCCCCACTAGCATAAATATTTGCTTTTACCTCACAATCTCTTTTAAGAGTAGTATCGGCAATTTCCAAAATTAAATAAATATCATCTGCATTAGGATGTCTATTTTCGTAATCAAAGGTATCCAGTTTTACTAAAGCAAGATCCGGTTCCAATTCCGAAAACTCATTCAATCTAACAGGAAGTTGCTTTTGAACTAAAATTCCATCTCCTAAAAATTTGGTAAATAAACGATCAACACGCCGAATAGCTGCTGCATGAAAACTTCCTTGAGGAGACATCTGTTTAACAATTACTCCCGTAATTAATTCTACTTTTTCATCGGGATTCAAAATTCCCGTATCAGCCATTAGATAATATTCTTTAACACTAAAACGCCTTAAAGAGAGATAATTATCATTATTTAATAAATTAAGATTTGCTTTAACCATTTAATAAGCACTTTTAAAATTAGATGAGTTGATTATTTAAGCAAAATTTCTGTCCCCGATATCTGTCCAAAGATTTTTTCTGAATAATCCAAAATAGTTTGATTAAACATTTTTTTATATTCAGAATCCCCAGCAAATACTTTCCATCTATTCATAGTATCCATTTGAAAAGCTTTTCCATCCATATTTTTTCCATCAAAAGAACTACCTCCGCCATATCCTTTTACAATATTAAATCCAGCATCAGAAAATTCTAACCCTAATTTTTTAGATATTTGTTGACGATAATCTCGATTCAAACACCATTCATTATAGTTTACAACGATTTTATTATGCTTTAAATAATTAGTTTCTCCCAAAAACTCTTTCGCATAATCAAGCCATAACGTCATAATATTTTGATTACTAGAATAAACTTTCATATATACATCAGAACCTTCTTGAAGTTTGCGATACATACTAGCTGCCATATTAAAGGGATCTCTTAATATTAATAAATCATATCTTTCTTGACTTTTACCCAGATACAAATCATGTTTTAATTCAAAAAGTGGGTCGGTAACATCTGACAATAAACAATTTTCGTAACTATAAATTAAACATTCTTTTTGCGTAAAGTTACCTTTAGCTTCCTTAATGAGTTTTTCTTTAGTAAAATGCTCACTTAAAAAACGATAAGGATTTTGTTTAGGTAATACTTTATTCAGATGCAAAACATGATCTTGGTAATGTCTTCTAATCCAAGTAATAATCCCATGATTGCCACTACGCTTTATTCCTACTATTCTAATTTCTTTTTGATTGATAATTTCATTATTAGAAAAGGAAAGAATTCTTCTTACATCATCAGCAGTATAAAGAATATTTTGCTTGATTTTTCTCAGTTTGTTTAATATTGTGCTTGACATGAATTAAAATTATTATTCCTACTCAATCAGATTAATCTTTTCTGGATAATATGATTATTTTAACTTGGTCTTGTATAAGACTAAATATTATTTATATCTAAGGTTAATCTTAGAATTATAAACTTGCTTTGAACCAAATATTGAAATCGAGTATCAAAAAAATTACATACTTTTAACTTGAAAAAATGATACAAAGATAGTTAACTTTAGTTAAAATTCAAACTAAATCAACCCCAAGTTATTAAAGATTATAACTATTATAAATTATCTTAGAAATAAAAAAACAAAATTTAATTACTTTTAATTAGTTTTAAAAATCTTCTTAATTTCAGTAGTCAAATTATCAATTTCATCAAGAGTAGAAAAATAATGAATACAAGCACGAATACAATTAGGATCTTTAAGAGTTCTTAAGAAAAACTTCTCTTTTTCCAGATATTTAACTAACTCAACATTAGAAATACCATTAACCACTTGAAAACTCACTAAACCTGCATCAGGAGGAGAACTTTTCAAACAACGAATGCCATCAATTTCTGACAATTTTTCCCACAGATATTTACTCAAATCACAAATATTTTTGTAACGTAAATAAGGACTACCAAACTCTCGATGAATTGCCAAAGCTAATCGTAAACCCTCATATGCAGCAATATTACAAGTAGCCACCTCAAATCGAGAAGCACCATCTTTCCACCCCGTAGGTTTACCTTTTTCATCTATATTAATACCTCGCCAACCAATAAAAGTAGGATTAATATAATTCATAGCTTCAGTACTAATATATAAAGCACCTACTCCAGCCGGTCCACAAAACCATTTATGACCAGTAAAAGCATAAAAATCTACCTTAATTCGATTCAGATTCAAAGGAAGAGAACCCGCAGATTGAGCCGCATCTACCAAGACTTGAACTGGCTTATTGCCTTTATAATTATGACAAAGATGGACAATTTCCTCTAAAGGTAAAACTTGGCCAGTATTCCAAAGTAAATGACTTAAAACCACCAAACGAGTATTAGCTTGTAAATGCTTCTCGATTACCTCCACAGGATTCCCATGATTTAAAGTTTCCATAATGGGGCATACAGAAAATTCCACTTTAAAACGTCTAGAAATTTCTTGAATAATAGCAATAATCCCATGATGCTCACAATCAGTTATTAAGATGTGATCTCCCTCTTGCCAATTGATACCCCAAAGAGGAATATTACAACCAACCGTTACATTTTCTGTCAGAGTAATCTCCGTTGGTTGAGCACCTAATTCATCTGCAAGAGCTTTTTTAAGCAAAAATTCATGATGTTCGATCCAAGGATATACTTTAAGCCCAAAAGGCCCATTATGCTGAAGATACTGATGAGCATCGATAATTGCTTCTAAAGCGGCTTGAGGCATGGGACCTTGTCCACCATAATTAAAATAGAATTTATTAGTTAAACTGGGAAAATGTTGTCGATGTGTTGTTTTATCGATTTTAGTCATTAAACTTTCCTAATGTTTTTTCTCAGTGATGATTTGTTGCTCAATTATAAACGTTGTCAACGCCGTGGTTTTTTAAATATTTATGGCGATGGGCAAAAAAAAGATCCTGCTAGTGATTTTTTATTAAAACTTAAACAAGAAAGTCAAAATCATGTTCAAGAAGTTTTGGCTAAATTTTATCCAGCATACTCTCAACCTAATACTCTTTGGCCTGATTGGCAAAGTCAATGTCAAGAGACTATGGATTTAATGCGTCAAGGAGTTGATTGTATTTATCAAGGGATGATTGTTACAGAAAACAGTCAAGAAGTAATTCTTTTAGGTATTCCCCATTTATTGATTAAGCAATCCGGCTCTTCTATTTTTGGCCCCTGGCAATACTTTCCTATTACGATTAGATCAGCTCATCGCCCTAAATCTGAATATAAGTTAATTGCTGCTTTTTACGCTCATATTTTAGCTGATTTTCAAGGGGCAATGCCTACTGTTTCTCAAATTATTACACGTTCGGCTAAAACTTATTCTGTTAATTTAGATGCTTGGCTATTAAAGCTTTCTGACATTCTCTTTGAAGTAGAAAATATGTTGGTAAATCGAGTTGAACCGGAAGTTTTTATTTCTCGTCAACGTTGTCATCTTTGTCGTTGGTATAGTGATTGTCATGCTTTGGCTAAATCTCAAAATCATTTATCTTTAGTGCCAGGTGTTACTCCTAATCGTTACCAACATTTACAATCTTTAGGAATAGTTTCTCTCGAATCTCTTGCTAGTGTTTCTACTCTTACTTTAGGTGATTTTTTAGATCACGATCGTGCTTTGATTTTAAAATTACAAGCTTTTGCTATACTTTTCCATCGCATTATCTTTAAATCAAATTCTCTTGATATAATCCCTTCCCATTCCATAGAATTGTATTTTGATATTGAAGCATTTCCTGATTTAAATCTTGATTATTTATTTGGGGTTTTATTGATTAATCGAGATACTAAACAAGAGGAATTTTTTGCCTTTCTTGCAGAAAAACCAGAAGATGAAGAGAGAATTTGGAATCAATTTTTAGCATTCGTTAATCTTTATCCCAATGCTCCCATTTTCCATTATTCTGATTATGAAGTAAAAACCATTCAACGTTTAGTTAGTTTGTACCATACTCCAAAAGAACAACTTGATTCTTTGTTATCTCGTCTCATAGATGTTCATAAATTAGCAATAGAATCTGTTATTTTACCAGTAGAAAATTATTCCTTAAAAACCCTCGCCAATTGGTTAGGTTTTCAATGGCGCATTGGTAAGATTAATGGCTCCCAATCAGTTTGTTGGTATGATGTTTGGCTTAAGACTGGGAATCGGGATTGTTTAGCTGCTATTTTGGAATACAATGAAGATGATTGTCATGCTACTCGTCATCTCAAAGATTGGTTAGTAATGGCATTAGAAAATCAACTTTTAACTATTGATTATTAACTATTTTTTACAAAACTTTTCAATTTTTAAAAATAACAAAACTTGATTGATTAGTGATTATAAAGTTCTGCAAAGAATTATCAAAAATACCTAAAATAATCCTATATTATTTGCCAAATAAGAAATCATAATGTTAGAGTAAAATTGTCAGATTTTAATAATGGGAAAGCTCGATTTAATTTAATTTAATTTAATTTAATTTAGTTTGACCAGAAAAAATGCCCACTTAAATTTTAAGGTGATTGCTATGACTATAAATGTATTTTTAATCCTCTTTTTAACAACTACTATTGGAAGTTTGATCTTATATCAAAAAACTAATCAAGATATATATAGAGTCTTAGCTGTATTCACCGCCGTTGTCTGTATAATCTGGGGATTAGTAATCGCTCATTGGGCAATACATATTCTAAGTTTGATTGCTATAGTGGTATTAGGTGAGCCTCTGATGAAAATGGTTCAAGCAACTAATAAATAAATAGAAATTTAATAATTACATATTTACCATCTATTTTCCCTACAACAGAAAGGTTGCACTAAAAATCTAAAAGGCTGCATCCCTTTCTCCTGTAAGCTTAGAGAAGCCAGAAAATTTTCTGCAAAAAAAAAATTGGAAAAACCCTTGACAAAAATCCAAAGATAAGACTATACTGTTAAAAGTGTAAAAAACAACTAAAACACAAACAAGGGACTGTAGTTCAACTGGTTAGAGCACCGCCCTGTCACGGCGGAAGTTGCGGGTTCGAATCCCGTCAGTCCCGTTTTAATCAAGTAAAATGTAATAAACAATTAGTTAATAGTTACCAAAAATGTCGGGAGAATGCCCCCGCTAGATTTTTCTAAGAAAAATAAGTCTAAAATTAGCGGGGGATGAATCCCGCCCTACAAATAAACAAAACTTTTTAATTTAGATTCTGAATCCATTATGTTAAAATATTATTGTAGCTTAAAACCCTTAAAACTATGCTCGTATATGAAACAAAACTCTCTGGAACAAAAAATCAATATGAAAAATTAGATGATGCCATTCGTACAGGCAGGTTTGTGCGTAATAGTATTATACGAGCATGGATAGATGGAGAAGTTAAAAGTAAAAATGATGCCTACAAGTATTGCAAAACTTTATCTGATAATTCAGAATTACCATGGGTTAATAAATTAAATTCAATGGCAAGACAAGCTCACGCAGAACGAGCATGGATAGCCATACAACGATTTTATAATAATTGCAAAGCCAAAGTTAAAGGTAAAAAGCGGTCGAGTTACGGTGAATTCATTTCACCATGTAAAATCGACCAAGACAAAGGATACCCAAAGTTTAAAAAATATCAAGTTAGAGCAACAGTTGAATATAAAACCTCTGGGTGGAAATTATCAGAAGATAGAAGATATATAATATTCACTGATAAATTCAAAGCAGGTAAATTCAAGCTTTGGGGTAGTATTAGTCTACATTTCTATCAACTCAATCAAATTAAAAGAGTTAGAGTTATAAGAAGGCATGATGGATACTACGCACAATTCTTAATTGACCATACAAGGAAAGAAAATAAAGAATTAACAGGCAAAAAAGTTGGATTAGATGTAGCTTTAAATCATTTCTTAACTGACTCATTTGGGAATAAAATAGATAATCCTAGATTTTTAAGAAAGGATGAGACTAAAATTAAAAAGCTACAAAAACGTTTATCTAAAAAAAAGAAAGGGAGTAAAAATAGAGCAAAAGCCAGAAATAGATTAGGTAGAGCACATCTTAAGGTATCACGCAGACGTAATGATTGGGTATGTAAGCTTGCCCAGCGCGTCATACAATCTAACGATTTGGTAGCAATTGAGAACCTAAAAGTGCGAAATATGGTAAAAAACCACAAGTTAGCTAAATCTATCAGTGATGCGGCATGGTATAAATTTAGAGAATGGTTAGAGTATTTTGGCAAAATATATGGTGTACCTGTGATAGCAGTTGAATCAAAATATACTAGTCAAAACTGTTCTAATTGTGGAGAAAAAGTAATAAAAACATTGAGTACTAGAACCCATAAATGCCGTCATTGTGGATATGAAGCAGATAGAGATGAAAACGCTGTCATTAATATCTTAAAATCAGCCTTAAATACCGTGGGGCACACGGAAATCAAAGCCTTTGGAGAGAACGACCTCTGTTTGATTGGGGAAACTCAATTAAATAAGCCGACTTGTGGAAAGAGGAAGTCCAAATAGTAATATAAGGATACCCCCGCTATAATCTCCGATTTAGGGTTGGGAGGATGTCAAGACTTTAGATGGCTATGGATGATTTGATTTGATCTCTTACTAGTATCTAAGAGAAACACAAAGCTTTCCCATCTAAATATGAAGGGTTCGCTCTGTAAACTATAGCTTTAGGAAAGTGGTCAAACCTACTAATTCTTAAGGGAGAAAAAATAATCTCTCTTGAGCTGATGAGGAAATAAGCAATCTTCAAAAGCTTGATATGTAAGGATTTGACCATACTATGAATTAAAATAAATAATTGCTGATGTTCTTTTTCCAAAAAAGAGAGGTTTTAAATTACACTGCTTAACCTCTTTTTCCTATATAGGGGGAAAGTAATTTTTTAAGGTATGATTTAAGTCTTGACTTCTTGGTTTTTAACTTTGGCTCAGAAGGAGGCTGGAAATCAAATTGATAGTATTGAGGCTTTGTGAAAGAAGAATAATCAACATCTTCATACCAAAGATTTCCGTAAAATTGAGTTCTTTGCATTTGCAAATGATCATAGTTTAGTTTTATAGCATGGAGGGTATCCCAAGATGGAGCAAATATTACAATACTATTATTACGACGTTGCTGTTTAATTGAATCACACCACTCCCAAGGTAACCAACACCGATCGTAATCTTCATTGTAACGCCAAAATTCACCAATAAATCGCTTATGTGGTTTAAAGTTAAGATAATGGGTATGGATTTCCAAATCCTCGGAATTACTAGATGGATTTACATTGATCATATATGTTAGTGCTTTTTTTAGAATATCTGGATGGGGACTAATCTCATAGCCCTGAAGATATTTTTGAAGGCCTGTGTCAAGGCTAGTAGGTCTTGTAATACCAAATTTATCCTCAAGTGTTTTCTTAAAAATAGAAGACTGGAAAAAATTATTTAATTCTATCAAGATATTATCTAAGGGGTTTTTAAGACGGAGTGCAAGTCCAAAACCTTCACATATTTCAAGATTTTTATGGTTTGAATCACCTTCGATCCAATTTAAGTAATTTGTTACTGATGTTGTACAACCTGGAAATTGTATAATATTATACCCCTTATCTATAAGAGTCTTAATTAAAGTTTCTGAATCATTCATTTTTGGAATCGCTACTTGATCTGAAGTGATTACAGAATTGAAATGTTCTTCCGAAAGGAAATCAAATAATTCTATATGTTTGAATGGTTCTTCTTGAAACTCTGCTGAAGCAATCTTGTCCAAGAGATATGTAAATTTATTTAAATCAAAACCTATGGTGGTTTCCTCTACACAAGTCATAAAATCAACTCTCCGTTTAGCCAAAAAATAAGGATATTTTAATTTACTTTTACTAAAAATAAATTATATCTTGAAAATTCCAATGATCAATTTTTATTAGCCAATTTTTTGTTAATTCTTCAATTTTGAGTTGGAAACCCTCTGGCAGTGTTTGGGAGCTGAAATCTTTTTCCCCCCAAAACTCTTCTTCCCTTTTATCAGAAAGAACTCTTGTTGATGACTCAATCTCCAAAGAAATAGTGTTCAGCCAAGAACTCCCCATCAGGCATAATTGTGTTTCGATAATCAGTCAACCAATAAACCCCGTCGCTTGCTCCAGTGAGATCAGCTCCAGTGAAATTAGCCCACTCCATGAAGGCATAACCAAATTTGACTCCTCTCAAATTGGCATATCTAAAGGTAACACTACACAAATCAGCTCCAGCAAAATTGACCTCACTAAGATTAGATCTGTTGAAATTGACATAACTCAAAATGCTATTTTCCAAAATAGCTCCACTCAAGTTGACATTCACAAGGAAAGCTCGATACTTTGGCTCTTCCGAAGCCAAGAAATGGTTCAAACGAATATCCCGCAAATCGCAATTTCTGAGATCGGCACGATGCAAGATGATGCTTGGAAATCTTCTTTCGCCCATGGCATAACGATTGAGGAGTTCCTCAGCGGTAATTACTCGGATGGAATCACTTTCAATGCTGCCATCAGGCATGATAGTGTCACACAGCAACATATCTTCCCAATTGACATCTCTCAAATTAGCTCCTTTGAAGTTGGTATTGATGGTGATGGTGATGGTTTCTTTGAGATTAGCACCAGTCAAATTAGCCCCCCTCAAATCGGCATAGATCAAGTCCGCCCCTTCCAAATCAGCACAAGTCAAATCAGCTCCCCTCAAATCAGTATTAGTCAAGTAAGCCCCACACAAGATCGATTGCTTCAAATTAGTCCTGCTCAATTTGGCATTCTCAAGTTCGGCCTCTTGGAAATAACCTTGAAAAAGATTAGCAGTTCTCAAATCGATTTCGCTCAAGATTTCATGATCCAACCAAATACCACTCAAGTCAATACCACTAAAATCCCTCTCCCCACCAATATATCTCTCCAACAATTCTTCCCCAGTAATTCCTCTCACGACTCAATCCCTCAATCCCTCAATTCATCAACTCCAGTCTAACCAACTTCTGGTACGCCCCTAACCTCCAAAACCCCATCGACATTACCTACCAAATAACCAACTTACCCAATGGGCAATTAGCAGAAGCCCAAATCACCAGCTTCAATCAATATGGACAACCTGAAACTAGAATAATCCTCATCGACTGGTTGCAAATAAATTTCCACTTGCAGTGTTGAATGGTAAAATGAGAATTGTAAAAATATGGTAAATAATTAAGTAATATAGATCAAGAATCAAAGAAAAGGAGTGTTGTGTGACTGTCAGAGTACGTATAGCTCCAAGTCCAACCGGAAACCTACACATAGGTACTGCCAGAACTGCTGTATTTAACTGGTTATTTGCTCGTCACCATGGGGGCAAATTCATTCTCAGAATCGAAGATACGGATACCCAAAGATCCAAAAGTGAATACACAGAAAACATCAAATCAGGTTTGACATGGCTAAATTTAGATTGGGATGAAGGCCCATTTTTTCAAACCCAAAGATTAGATCTTTATCGTCAAACCATTAAAACCCTATTAGATCAAGGATTAGCTTATCGCTGCTATTGCACCACAGAGGAATTAGAGCAAATGCGAGAAGCTCAAAAAGCTAGAAATGAAGCTCCTCGCTATGATAATCGTCATCGCAACCTTAGTGAAGAAGAAATCGCAGCTTTTGAAAGTCAAGGGCGAAAACCAGTGATTCGTTTCAAAATAGACGACGATCGATCGATTATCTGGCGCGATTTAGTAAGAGATACCGTAACTTGGAAAGGAAACGATTTAGGTGGAGATATGGTAATCGCCCGAAAACCGGAAAATGAAGGGGAAGAATTCGGTCAACCATTATATAACTTAGCTGTAGTAGCCGACGATATAGAGATGGAAATTACCCATGTTATCCGAGGGGAAGATCATATCGCCAATACCGCCAAACAAATCTTACTCTATGAAGCATTAGGTGCAAAAGTCCCAGAATTTGCTCATACTCCTCTTATCCTTAATGAAGAAGGTAGAAAACTTTCTAAAAGAGATGGTGTAACTTCAGTAGATGATTTTAAAAAACTAGGTTTTGTCAGCCCCGCAATGGCAAACTATATGACATTATTAGGATGGACTCATCCAGAAAGTGAAGAACTTTTTACTTTAGAAGAAGCAGCTAAACATTTTAGTTTAGAAAGAGTAAATAAAGCAGGGGCAAAATTTGATTGGAAAAAACTCGATTGGATTAATAGTCAATATCTCCATAATATTCCAGCCAATGAATTAGTGGATTTATTAATTCCCTATTGGACTGAAGCAGGATATGAATTCGATCCTATAGCCGATCATCCTTGGTTAGAGGAATTAACCCAATTAATCACCCCAAGTTTAACTCGCCTATCCGATGCAGCCAATGAAAGTAGATTAATCTTTGGTGAATCCATCACTTTTGCTGAAGATGCCATCGCTTTACTCAAAGAAGAAGGCGTTAAAGATATCATCCAAGGAGTCCAAACAGAAATAGAGAATTCCTCAGGGCTAAATGAAAAAGATACCAAAGATATCATTAAACAAATAACCAAAACCTTGGGAGTCAAAAAAGGATTAGTGATGAAAAGCTTAAGAGCAGGTTTAATGGGAGAATTAAAAGGACCAGATTTAATCCAATCTTGGTTATTGTTAAATCAAAAAGGCTGGGATAAACTTCGCCTCCAACAAGCATTAAATCAAATTTAGAAAGAATAAATATATTAAGTAAAATAGAAAGTAGGTATAAATATAAATATAAATATTCTTGCCTGCTTTCTTAAATTGTTAAATTAAATCTTAGAGTAGGTAGGATTATTGTGGTATATAACATCGGATTATTAGGATTAGGAACCGTAGGGGGTGGCACAGCCAAAATCTTATTGGATCCAGTTGATCGTCATCCATTATTAGAAGAAATCAAAATTAAACAAATAGGAGTAAGAGACAAATCTAAAACTAGAGATGTTCCCTTGCCTCCAGATTTGATTCTCAACACAGATTTAGAAGCCATCGTTAAAGATCCAGAAATCGATATTATTGTCGAATTAATCGGTGGATTAGAACCGGCGCGATCGTTAATTCTCACTGCAATTGACCAAGGAAAACACATCGTTACCGCCAATAAAGCAGTAATAGCTCGTTATGGTGATGAAATTTATGCAGCAGCTAATGAAAAAGGAGTATATGTTTTATTAGAAGCAGCAGTTGGTGGAGGAATTCCTGTAATTAAACCTCTTAAACAATCTTTAGGTGTTAATAAAATAAAAAATGTAATTGGTATCGTCAATGGAACTACAAATTATATTCTTACTAGAATGAGTGGTGAAAAAGCTTCCTTTGAAGAAGTCTTAAAAGAAGCCCAAGAATTAGGTTATGCCGAAGCAGATCCCACCGCCGACGTAGATGGATTAGATGCCGCAGATAAAATTTCCATCCTTGCCTCCCTAGCATTTAGTGGAAAAGTAAAAAGAGAAGACGTTTATACAGAAGGAATTCGTCAAGTAAGTGCAGCAGATATTAATTATGCAGATAAATTAGGATTTATAATTAAATTATTAGCCATTGCCGAAAGTAATCATCAATTAGGAGAAGAAGCCTTACAATTAAGAGTTACTCCCACTTTATTACCAAAAGACCATCCCTTAGCAAGTATCAATGGGGTATATAATGCCATCTTAGTGGAAGGAGAACCTTTAGGACAAGTGATGTTTTTTGGACCAGGAGCGGGTGCTGGAGCTACAGCTAGTGCCGTGGTATCAGATATCATGAATATTGTAGGCATCCTCAAAAGTAGTGGTAATACCAATGATCTCGATCCATTATTAAGTTATAGTCCTAGTCATTACTGTAAAATTACTCCTATTGAAGAATTAATCACTCGTTTTTATGTACGTTTTGTCTGTAGAGATATTCCAGGAGTGATTGGTCATTTAGGAACCTGCTTTGGAAAATCTAATGTTAGTTTAGAATCAGTAGTACAAATAGGTTTTCTAGGTGAATTAGCAGAGATTGTGGTAGTTACTCATGATGTTAGAGAGGGAAATTTCCGTCAAGCACTAGAAGAAATTAGTAAATTAGAAGCTTTTAAAAGTATTCCCAGTATTTTGAGAGTTTTATAAAAATTTGATCTTAACTTTAACTATACTTAAAAACTTGTTTTTCTGTAGGTATAAATTCTGCGCATTTTTGAGATAAAATAATCAAAGGGAGGATCAATTGCCACCCTTTTTGATCAAATTTCTCTAAAAATAAAATTAAAATCTAAATTGTTAATTAAAATCAACTCTAAAGTCTTATTCTTTTCAACTTTATCTATGGTTTTAATAGGACAAATTATTTCCATAGCTTCCCATGCTAAAGCAGATGATCTTCTTGCGAGATTTAACTCCGAAGCAATTCAAGATGAAACAAAAATTTGTCCCGCACCAATTTTAGAAAGTCTAGAAATTCATAAAATTGAACCCGGTGAAACCATAGAAAGTATTGCCTTAAACTATAATCTTCTCCCAGAAACCCTTGTTAGAATCAATGACAATTTACAACAAGGTTTACCTCCTGCCGGTACAGAAATTAAAATTCCCCCTTTCAATGGTGTTATTCTCCAAGTGCCAGAAGGTGCTAATTGGAAGGATTTAGAAACAGCTTATGGAGTTAGGGCTGATGTTTTATTTGAAATTAATGGTTGTCAAAAAACACCTCAAACTGTATTTATTCCCGGAGTTAACTGGACACCTGCTTCTGGGGAAGTAGATAATTATACTGGATTAACCAATTATCCTTTACCTAAACAAGCAAAAGTAGGTTTAGCTTATGGTTGGCAAGTTAAGCCCAATAATGGTAGTACTATTTTTCATAGTGGTATCGATTTATTAGCAGAAACAGGAACTCCCGTATCTGCTGCTGAAACTGGAATTGTGGTATTTACAGGAAGGGAAGTAGGTTATGGGAACTTAACTATCATTAATCATCAAGGAGGAAGACAGACTCGTTATGCCCATTTAGATAATATTCAAGTTAGATTAAACCAACAAATTAATGCAGGGGATGTGGTGGGAACCGTAGGCACAACTGGAACACCAGACATAGATACTCCTCACTTGCATTTTGAAATACGATATAGTATGTCGGTAGGTTGGATAGCACAAGATCCTATTCCTCATTTAAAGTGAGAATATAGTGATGTAAAATTTAGAAAAAATCCTAAAAGAACAACTTCCTTGACTAACAAAAGTTGTTCGATTTTAAGAAAATATTAGTCAGGAAGATAGAAAAATTTAGGAATTATCTGTAATTTTTCCAAATCAGCAATAGTATTATAAAGTTCTTGAGCAATTTCTTCATTAGCTTCCTTATTGAGATGAATAGGATCTACAAAAGAAAAAGCAGAAGATTTAGGATTAAAGTCGTAGAAATTGACAACTTTCACATTTTTAGGGAAAACTTGCTCTAATTGTTTACTAGCTTGTTGTAACTTTTGAAAGGCTGGAGGAATATTTTCTTTATATTCCGTACTTAATTCCAGAAAAATTTCCTTCTCTTGGGGGGAAAGACGATTTAAATCCATTCCCGTAATTTCAGGTTGAATAGCAAGAATTAAAGGAATAGAAGCACCGGCAGACAGCTTGAGAATTTGTCTTTGATTTTGATAATAACGATCGACTCGACGTTCTAATTCAGCATCAGAATCACTCAAAGACTCCTGCAAAGATTGTTGAGAAGAAACCACCAAAGTTTTTTGAGCTAAAGTTTCTTCTTCATGGAAAAAGAAATAGGAAATAGTTTGATATAAAGAACTACCTTCAAGCCATTTTCCCAAAGACTGAGTTAAATAAATCTTATAATGTTTTTCAGGATCTTCAAGAAAAGATTCGATATCAGGGATATCCCGAAGAGACTGATTACTGGGTAACATTAAATCACCATATCCATCCAAAACAATGATTAAATCCGGTTGATAAGGGAGAATATCTAATGCTAATTGACTCAAAGAATTCCCAGAAGTATAGCCGGGCACAGCAGCATTAATCACACGATAATTACCTTCTTTAATCTTCGCTGGTAAAGCAAAAGCCTTTTTCCTCAAAGGTTTGAAAAAAGGAAAAACATCAGGTCGATATGTTTCGGGAGAATTTTTTTGTTGTTCAACTCTTTGATTAAGAAGAGTTTCTAAAAAATTACTAATAGTTTCACTTTGACTTTGATTCCATTGACCAAAAGCTGTTGAACCACCTAAGATAAAAATTCTAATTTCATTATTAGGTTTTCTCAAAGAAATTGGTTCAGAATCTCGAAATCCTTCCTCATTAATTTGCACAAATTTGTTTTCTTGATTAGGAATAAGTCGATAACCTAATTGAGAATCTCGTTTAGCTAATAATCTAGCATTATCTGAGGGTAAACCTTCTATTGGTTTATTGTTATTGGTTAAAAATTTTAAATTATAAGATGTAACTTCTAGTGGTTGAGATTGATTAGATAGTTCCTTAGTTTTATTATTAACATTAAGATAAATCTTTGCTCCTATTTCTAACAAGATTAATGATAAAGGAACAGATAAAATTAAACCTAATAATATTAATAATAAAGGCGGACCACTTTTCTTTTTTTTATAATAATAAGGTTGGTAATCTAAACTAGGATGACTGCGAGATTTAAACATTAATTTTCCTCAAATCTAAACTTCAACTCTTCTAAGACGTAGTGGTGACGTAGTGGTATGTATCTATCATTTCCTCTCCCGTCTTGAAAGGTAATGAGAAGGTTTTGTGATCTTTTTGAATTTCCATGGCCACCATATTTCCATGGCCATGGTAGTCTATCATAGATCATGCAATAATATATAAAAAATTACATAGAATAAAAAGTCTAAATTAACTGGGAAGATTGAAACCTTTTATTTTTCCTCTCACTATCTTAAAAATCTCAAAATGAGGATAAATTGACCAAGATTGAGTATATTTTTGTGGCTAAAATTCGCTAAAATTGCTTAGGTTTTGATTAAAGTTCAAGTTTAAATATTGTCAATTTATGAAGACTTATAAGTTACTTTTTGTTTGTTTGGGAAATATTTGTCGTTCTCCTTCTGCGGAAAATATTATGAATCATTTAGTTGAAAAAGAAGGTTTGAGCGATCGTATTACCTGTGATTCTGCCGGGACGGGAGCATATCATATTGGAGAAAGTCCAGATTCTCGCATGAGAGTAGCAGCAAAACAACGTGGAATAGATCTCATTGGTAGAGCTAGACAATTTAAAGTCTCTGATTTTGAAGATTTTGATTTGATTTTGGCAATGGACCAAGATAATTACCGTAATATTCTTAATGCGGATAGAGAAGGAAAATATGGAAATAAAATAAAATTAATGTGTGAATTTGCATCTCATCATCAGGAAAAAGAAGTTCCTGATCCTTATTATGGAGGACCAGAAGGTTTTAATAAAGTTATAGATTTACTATTAGATGCTTGTTCTGGCTTATTAGAGCAGATTAAATCGGAAAAATTAATAATAGATAAATAAAAAATAATTTAAATTAATCCAATAAACCCTGATCTAAAGAAAAACGAACTAGTTCAGCTCTATTACTTGTCTCTGTTTTTTTCAATAAAGAGCTAACATATTTTTCAATAGTTCTCGGACTTAAATGAAGATGAGCACCAATTTCTGCATTAGAAATACCTGTACTGACTAAAACGAGGACTTCTTGTTCTC
>JANQIW010000056.1 GCA_028281945.1 Prochloraceae cyanobacterium PL24a_bin.78 | reverse complement strand
CCCCTGGAGAAATCTCAGTGGCAAAATCAAAAATAGTCTGTAATGGTGAATCACCCTCTACAAATAATAAATCATCAGAAATAATAAAACTGGGAGCATCATTGACAGGATTTACAGTGACAGTAAATGTATCAGAAATGGATTGATTATCTGTATCAGTGGCAAATACTGTGATTTCAGCAATACCATTAGCGTCAGGTGCAAAATCTAAAAAGAGAATACCTGAAGAATCAATACTCCCTTCTAGGAGATTGGGGTTATCATTAATGAATTCAAATGTTAAATCTTCATCAGCATCTTCTGCATCTTCAAATACATTAAATAAAGCAACACCCTGATTAAAAGAATCTTCATCAAGAATAAAATCACTAATAGGACTTTCAATATCAGGAGGATTATTAAATACCAAAGTAAGTTCAGCTATATCACTAATATTACTATGAAGTTCCCCATCATTTACCAAAAAATCAATAATACGATCTTCAGGATCAGGTTCAAAAGCAGTATTATTATATTCGATAGTTTGTAAAACGTCTATATAATTTTCAATATTATCTACTCCAGTTAAGAATAACATACCTGTATCAACATCAAAATTAACTGAAATATTATCTGTCCCAATAGCTGTAAGAAATTCTTCTCCCGGATTTAGAATATTAGTAATACTAACTTCAACCCCTGAAAGCATTAAAGAATTAGAATCATTTATAATATCATCAGAAATATCTATAAGTAAAGGGGTATCTTCAATAAAACTAACACTATTATTAATACCATCAGATAAACCATTAAGATCTATAACAGGAGGAATATTGCCAAAAATAGTGTAACTTTCACCACTAGTATTCAATTCATTAGGATCGGCACTTGACGCACCAATAAATAAATCATCCACACCATCGGCATTAATATCCCCTGCAATACTAACTGAAATACCAGAACTATCTAATTCATCAATCCCATTAATAACAAAACCATTAATTCCATTGATACTTGATAAATCTAAATCAGCTTCAAAACCATCAGAATTACCAAAAATAACATAACTCACCCCTGCATTATTAATATCATTAGCATCAGCAAAAGGTGCCCCTACAATTAAATCATCAAAACTATCTCCATTGATATCTCCTCCAATACTTACCGAAAATCCCGTGCGTGCATCTTCTTCAACACCATTGATTACAAAACCATTACTTCCATCCAGAGAAGATAAATCTAAACTACCTCCCAAACTTGAACCACCAAAAATTACATAGCTACTTCCCGCATCAGTTAAATCATTCACATCTGTTCGATCGGCTCCAATAATAAAATCATCAAACCCATCATTATTAAAATCGCCCCCACCACTTACTGAAATACCAAAACGAGCAAAACTATCAATCCCATTAATAACAAAACCATTGTTGCCATCTAAATCTGATAAATCAAAACTAGCGTCAAAACCCACAGAATTCCCGAATACAACATAAGTTATACCTTCATTCCCATCTTCATTAACATCTGCATTAGGAGCACCAATAATAAAATCATCAAATTCATCTCCATTTATATCCCCCCCATTACTAACCGAAAACCCTGATAAATCCCCAGAATTAATTCCATTAATAACAAAACCATTATTTCCATCTAAATCCGATAAATCAAAACTAGGATCAAAAACTAAAGAATTCCCAAAAACTATATAAGTTTCCCCAGCATTATTATTACCATTTCCATCACCTAAATACGCTCCAATGATTAAATCATCAATACCATCACCATTTATATCTCCTGCACTACTAACTGAAAACCCAGAACCATCGTCACTTTCTATCCCATTAATAACAAAACCATTATTTCCATCTAGATTTGAAAGGTCAAAACTAGGATCAAAAGCAGAAAAACCACCAAAAACTACATAACTTACACCAGCCCTATCTACTCCATTAGGGCTAGCAAAATCAGCACCAATAATAAAATCCTCAAAATCATCCCCATTTATATCCCCTGCATTACTAACCGATCGTCCAGATAAATCCCCAAGATTAATCCCATTAATAATCAAACCATTACTGCCATCAATACTTGAAAGCTCAAATTCTTGTATCAAATCTAAAGAAGCATCGCCAAAAACTAGATAACTTTCCCCTGCATCATTAGTATTATTCGGATCTCCTCTAAGGGCACCAATAATAAAATCCTCAAAATCATCCCCATTTATATCCCCTGCATTACTAATGGATCCACCAGAAAAATCAAAAGAATCTATCCCATTAATAACAAAACCCCCATTAATGCCTGATTCTGAAAGAGTAGATAAATTAATCAAATTGCTAGGAACAAAACTATTCAATGAGCCATCAATAACAATTCCAGCAGTCAAGTCAAATTCTACCAAAGAGCTTGTTGTTAGTTCAACTGCTTCAATGTCACGTAATACATCTTTAATATTTGCCATAATTATTTTAATTCTATTCTTGCTAAATTTTTTATACGCCTGTATATTCTTAAATTCTTCTTATTCTAAGAGTTTATATTTATTATTATATATTTGTCAACTTTTAATTTTATAGCTTTTTTAAGATTTATTAATTAATAATTGTTCTTCTATGTAACTTTTTTGAGATAAAAAATCTTGAATTAGAAGCAAAAATAAAAAAAATATTTTATATAAAATATTTAAATCAATTCAAATACAGATACAAACTAAAAAATTTTCAAAAAAATAAAGCAAGAAGAATTTTATTCATACTAATTAGACAATAAAATGAAAATAAATATTACTATAATTTAATTTTGAAATTTTCTAAAATTTTTATATGATTTTTATTAAATCAAAGCTAGATAATCTTTTCGCAAAATTCTAAAAGTCGATTCATTCCCCAAAAAATATCCTCCTCTTTTGAGTATCTATTTATATAAGCATTATGACCGCCTGCCTCTGTAAGAATAAGAGATGAGTTAGGATTATTCTTTACTTGTCTTTGTACTTCCATAATAAGATCTGGATCAAAGACCGGATCATCTTGAGCATAAATAATCAAAAAAGGTAATTTTATCTTATCAAAAATGTAAAGTGCGCTAGTTGCCCGATAAAAATCAAATATATTAGTAAAACCATAATAATCTATTGACATATGACGATCGTATTCATCGATAGAATGTATGAGATCAATAATTCCAGGAGTAACAGTTTCCGGAAATAAACGAGATCTTTTAATAACTTCCTGACGAAGATTCTTCACAAAAGACCGTTCTATGGTCCTACCAGCCCAACTTTTGCGCAAATGAGCCAAAGAAAGATTAGATTCCAAATTGCAAGACAAAGTAGCTGCTCCACAAATAGGATTATCCTTAGATTCTTGTGCTGCTTTTAAACCCCAAAGTGAAATTTGACCTCCCATAGAGAAACCCACCAAGACAACTTTATTAGGTAAACCCATCTTTATAAGTTCATCAGCTATTAAAACTAAATCATCACCTTCTCGCCAACCATAAGAAGGAGGAGTCGGAGAAAGTTCAGCCGTGCGCCCCCTTCCTCGCCAGTCATAAAATAAGACCGCAAATCCTGCATTATAAGCCTTTCGAGCAAATAAATGAGCATACCAAGATTTGTTCACCTTTCCTGTTAATCCTGTGCTGATAATAATAGTTCCTTTAGCAGCTTCAGGGCAACTCCAAACGCCCCACAAAGGTACTCCATCTGCTCCAGTAAATCTGCATTCTTGCCATGACACAAGAGGTAAATGGTTTAACCAAGGAGCTTGATCTCCCCACAATTTCCATGTCTTTCCATACCAAATATCTGTGGCAAACGTCATTAATACGCCATTATTTAGATACCAAGGAGGTTGATAATTTCCCATATGCAATCATTTTTTTGTAAGATTTAGGATATAAAATTAACTTCTTTCTGTTAAGATAATTATACAACTTCTGATATACTTTTATTGGCTAATTCTTAATAAAATAAAGAAAAACCATGGTTTTAAAAATAATCGTCTCGTCAGTTAACCCCATTTAAATAGTAACAGGTTATCTTGAATAGATTGAAGATAGAGTAGAGTATAAATTGAACAAAATCTTGGCACAAATAGGAAATACAGAATTAGATAACCCTAAGCATATTTTTGAGTATCTTTAATATAGTGAGTGGTTAATTACATTCTTGATAAAATATTTTTAATTCTTATGTATAAAATTAAATAATTTAATGACATTGAAATAAGAAATTTTCTCTAATTCCAATCTATAAATTAGAAAAACTAAGCTTATTTAGATTTCCTTCTATTTTATCATTAATTAAAATCAAAAGAATTTTTATTAGGAGGAGGAACAAAAAGTTTACTTAAAATTAATCTCATAATATCAATAATTTTTTTGATTTAGCATGAAAAAACATTTCTGTTCATACTTATTGAGGATCTTTATTACTAAGTAGAATACTACCCATAATCAACATAAAAACATAAAAATCGGAGCGGCGGGATTTGAACCCACGACCTCCACTACCCCAAAGTGGCGCGCTACCAAGCTGCGCTACGCCCCGTTAATGACTGATTCCCATTATAACCATAAACAGTGGGAAATGGCAAATTAAAAAATTGTTAACATCTTAGCAACAGAAACCAACTCCTTAACAGAATCCGAATCCCAATTCCCCTCACAAGCCCTACCTTGATTTAAAATCAAACGTAAAGAATAAGCATCAGGAAAACCTTCCACCTCCATCCAGAGTAAATCGGTTTCAGCTTCACAGGAAATCCTCTCTGAATCCATTAATTCCTCAGCCATTTGATTCATACTTTCAGTTAATTGTTCCAAAAGACGGCAGAAATCCTTAAACTCATCTTCTGTAAGTTCAAAAGCCCAATCTTCCCCTCCCACCAAACCTTTATATCCATCAGCATTAGGATTCCACCCAATGCGCCAACCTTCACCGCTTTTGAGCCAACGTTCCATGATTTATTTAGAATTTAAATTTAGAATTTAAGTAAATCAGCACCACCAGGTTGAGGGAAACGTATTTCATCAGTTGCCTCTTCCTCCTGTACTTCTGGAGTTTCTACAGCAGTTTTTGGCTTAGAAGAATTACTAGCTTCCGGGTTATAAAGACTGACCAAAAAATTCACTAAATTCTCTCTTTGACGACGATTTAACTTATTGATTGCTTCTAGATCGCCATTCATAGGATTTATCGTCAAAGTACTACGCCCTGGATAACGAGCCTCTGTAATATTTTCATTAGCACCAAGATAATCAGCAAGAGTCAATTTCCAATCTAGACGAAATTTAGTAGGGCGAGTTTTAATATATTGATGATACCGCACCATTCTACTAATAAGAGTATTATCTAAATCCACTTCCCCAGTTTCCTGGTTAATATATTGATTTTCTTTTGGTATATCCTCAAAAGACTCATATACTTTTTGGGCAACAAATTCTGGACGAATAGAACGAACATTAATAATTGGGTTATTAAAATCTTGGGCATTAACAGAAGAAACACCAATATTCCCTGTTAAGCCATACTCTCGCATTTGCACACTTAATAAAGACAAACAGAATCCCATTAATCCTGCTATAAATAAATTTAGATAACGTTTTTTCAACATAGTAATACTAAAGATTAGGTTCTCAACTATCGAATTGTTAAAACTAGGATTTATAAAATAGGATAACAGAGATTTCTATAAATTGGGTAGAAAACCTTAAGTATTTTTTTGAGATTTACTTATCAATTTTATTGATTTACCCTGAAAATATCTCTGAGATCTTTTATCTTTAATTAAGAATGACCTAATTATAGTCTAATTATAAATAAGATAATAAGTTTTAATCTCCAATAATTTCAGGTTGTGTCATTTCATCAGAGAGGAAAATTATAGCTTGAATAACAGGCTTCATCAAAGGCACATCTAAATTATCCATATCTTCATGACGACGACGTTTGGCACGTTTAGCTACTTGTACGGTAATTCGATAACGATTTGTAGCTGCATTCATCAGAGAATCAGCGCGATACATAATTTGAGAGGAATCGATGGAATTTTTTTTAGGCATAATAGATATTTCCTTGAAATGACTTGCTCTAAACCAATCAATATTGAAAATGATATTAGATTTTTGCACTATATATATAGTAACACTTTATCCAAAAATTTTAAACATCTGTTTCAGTTTCTGCATCGGTTTGTGAATCTCCTTCTATTTGAGTGTCCAAGTTTTCAGTTTCTGAAGTTGTTTGTATTTCTACATCCTCACTTTCACTTTCACTTTCAGTTTCCAATGATATTTCTGATACTGTTTCTTCCTCCGTAGAAGGCACTAAACCTACTGCTGCAATAGCATCTTCATCATCCAAACGCTGCACTCTCACACCAGTTGCCGTACGAGATTGAAGAGAAATCCCATCCACACAACAACGAATAATGATGCCTCGACTAGTAATAATCATAAATTCATCCTGTTGATTAACCACATGAATTGCAGCTAAACGATCGAGAGAATTACGAAACTTAATAGCTTTAACCCCCATACCTGCACGATTTTGCAATCTAAACTGAGTAATAGGCACTCGTTTTCCATAACCATTAGTAGTAATTGCCAGAATCCAAGGTCCCATATCTGCCGTATCAGTTGCTAAATCTTCAGTATCTCCATCATCATCATCAACATCAGAAGCAGCAATATTAGCCACCACTTGAGATGGCAAAATATCCATACTAATCAACTCATCTTCACCTTTTAACTTCATAGCTTTAACACCTCTAGTGGCCCTACCAAGGGGGCGTAATTGTTGATGATCACTTCTGAAATGAATAGCCATACCCAGACGGGAACCAATAATCACACTATCTTCTTCTTTTGTCAGTCTAGCCCAACGGAGTTGATCTCCTTCCCCTAAAGAGATAGCAATTAAACCATTAGTGCGAATATTACTAAAAGCTGATAATGCGGTTTTTTTGATATAACCTTTACGAGTCAGCATAACTATATATTCATCTTCAGTAAATTCTATGACTGATAAAATTGAAGTAATTTTTTCTTCTTTAGATATTGGTAACATTTGTACAATGGGCACTCCCCTTGCATTTCGAGAGCCAGTGGGTATTGAGTAAGCATTTACAGAATAAACCACCCCTCGATCGCTAAAGAAGAGAATATTATCATGATCGCAACAAGTCAAAAAATGTTCAATCACATCATCATCTTTAATTTTGGCAGCAGCTTTTCCTCTTGTAGCTCGATTTTGCGCTTCAAAAGTACTAGCAGGCATTCTTTTGATATAACCTTGTTCTGTTAATAAAATAATGGCTTGTTCATTGGCGATGAGATCGGTATCAATGAGATCTCCTTCTCCTTGTACAATCTCAGTAAGTCGAGGAGTTGCATGAGTTGTTTTAATTTGGGTGCATTCTTCGATAATAATCTCTTCAATTCGTTCTCTTCGGGCCAAGATATCTTGGAAATCCGCTATTTTCCTTTGTAATTCTTCATGTTCTGCTTGAATTTTTTCTGCTTCTAAAGCAGTTAATCGGCGTAACTGCATTTGTAAAATGGCATCTGCTTGTGGTTCAGATAATCCCAATTCTTCGACTAATCCCTGTTTAGCCGTAGCTGCATCTGCTGCTGCTCGAATGATTTCGATTACCCTTTCTATATTGCCTAAAGCGATTAATAATCCTTGTAAAAGGTGATCTCGTTCTTCTGCTTTTCTGAGTAGATATTGAGTCCTTTTAGTGATAGCTTCGATGCGAAAATCAAGGAATACTTCAAGGAATTTTTTTATACTTAGTAACTGTGGATCTCCATTTACCAGAGCCAACATATTCGCCCCAAAATTACTTTGTAAAGGAGTTTGTTTGTATAAGTTATTTAAAACCACACGAGCATAAGCATCTCTTTTCAGCTCTATTACAATGCGCATACCATCACGATCGCTTTCATCTCTGATATCAGAAATCCCATCTATTCTTTTATCATTGACCAATTCAGCAATTTTTTCGATCAAAGCAGCTTTATTAGTTTGATAAGGTAATTGAGTGATAATAATGCAATCTTTATCTGGTCTTCCTTTTTGTTCAATGGTTTCAATATTAGCCACTCCTCGCATGGTTATAGAACCACGACCTTTCGTATAAGCATCTTTTATACCACCGCGCCCTAAGATTTGTCCTCCAGTAGGGAAATCTGGACCTGGAATATACTTAATTAATTCTAGATCTGTTATTTCTGGATTACGAATTAAAGTAATCACCCCATCAATTAGTTCCCCTAGATTGTGAGGAGGGATATTAGTTGCCATTCCCACAGCAATTCCGGAAGAACCATTAAGCAATATTTGAGGGATTCTCGCTGGTAATACCACTGGTTCTTGTTGAGAGCCATCAAAATTATCAATAAAATCTACTGTTTCTAATTCAATATCTTGTAACAAGGCATTAGTAGATAAACTTTGAAGACGACATTCTGTGTATCGCATTGCCGCTGGAGGATCATTATCTACTGAACCAAAATTTCCATGGCCTTCAATTAAGGGGTGACGCATGGAGAAGTTTTGAGCCATTCTTTCCAAAGCATCATAGACAGCTCCATCACCATGAGGATGATATTTACCTAAAACCTCTCCGACTACCCTTGCACATTTGCGAAAAGGTCGCTCGGGAGTTAAGCCCAGTTCGTACATAGCGTAGAGAATGCGACGATGGACCGGCTTAAGACCATCCCTAGCATCTGGTAACGCCCTTCCTACGATTACGCTCATGGCATATTCTAGGTAAGATCGGGACATTTCGTTACTGAGATCTGTAGGAATAATACGCTCTTGCTGGGATGTCATAGGATATTTTACTCCGGAAAAATAATACTTAGTCTAATAGAAGTTAAAATTTGTTTCTTAAATTTAAGTTTTTTAACTTCTAAGGTGATTAATTTATCAATTCACTCTTTAATTCTAACATATGGAAAACGCTTATTATGTCTGACTTCTAAGCTATTTTAAGAAAATTGTTTCGGAAAAAAATTTCTCAGGGAACTTGTCACTTTGAAAAACTACAATTATAATGGGAAAAAAGAAATATAATAGTTTATTTCTGAAAATCTGAAAATTTCCAATTTCACACCCGGGGCTGTAACGGTTTCGACAGGTTGGTGAAAGCTAACTCGCGATCTGGTCGAGAGTGAGTCTACTCTCGCAAATCAAGGCTCAAACAAATAGTAAATGCGAACAACATTGTTCCTTTCGCTCGTAAGGCAGCTGCTGTTGCCTAATCTATAACCTCAAACAAAGGTTCGAGCACTTATAGTCTGACTCCGTTAAGGGCTATGGGTAAACCCCAACGGATGCCCCTTTATACTTTACTCTAGTTGGGATAAAGGCTAAGAGCTAACTAGAGCATCCCACCATCCGGGATAATGGGTGGTTCTCGCCCTGAGGATTAGAAGGGCTACACCTGTGAATAAGCGATAAGTCAATACCCAATTTGGACAGCAGTTCGACTCTGCTCAGCTCCATTTTTGATAAGTAATAATCAAGATTATTATTTAGTTTAATATTTATTCAAATTTATAAAAAGCTTGATTAAGTATATAGCAAAGAGTTTTAATATTTTTTTACCCTTTGTCATATACTCATTTATTAATCATTATTTATTACTTAATATGGTTAAGATTCCATAAGCTTTTGTATTTAAGTATTTTTGGGCTGCTGCTTGTATATCTTTAATCTCTAGGGATCGAATGGATTCTGGATAGTTAAATGCAGGGGTTAAATCTCCTAGTAAAGATTGGTAGTATCCATATAAATTTGCCCGATCGCTAGGTCTTTCATTACCAAAAACATAACGATTTGCAACTTGAGTGGAAATTCTTTCTAATTCTGATGGTGTTATGGCTTCAGTTTGTAAATCATAAATATGATTAATAATAGCTTCTTCTACCACTTTAAGATTAGATTGTGGTAACCTCGCCGATATATAAAAAACTCCTTGAATTCCTTGAGAAAGATTACTAACACTAATACTAGAAACTAACTTCCGCTCTTCCCGCAAATCTCTAAACAAACGGGACATTTTCCCTCTTCCTAAAATCGCTGACAAGACATCTAAAGGATATGTTTTTTGTAAATATTTAATTCCCGGTACGCGCCATACCATGACTAATCTTGCTTCTTGTAAACTCTCATCTACATATTCTTTCCTAATAATTTCTGTAAAATTAGGTTCAGGAGTTAGAGAATCTTTATTGAAAAAATCTGGATTAGGTACTGCTTTATCTGGAATATTTACTTGCTCAAAAGATTCTGCAACCATATCAATCAAATCATCTGTAGGAATATTTCCCACCGCCGCTACAGTCATTGCCTGTGGTTGATATAAATGATCATGAAAATCTCGCATTTGTTGTGGGGTAAGAGACTCCACCACCTCTGTAGTGCCTAAAACAGGGCGACGGTAAGGTAGTCGATCGAAAGAAGTTTCCATCGAGCGATAAAAAATCCGACGACGAGGATTATCATAGCTGCGACGAATTTCCTCCAAAACCACCATGCGCTCTCTTTGAAAAGCATCATCAGGAATACTGGGATTTAATACCACATCTAATTGTAAAGGCACTAATTTAGCAAAATCTGATGGAGCAGTTGTGATGTAATAATGGGTATATTCTTGGCTAGTAGCAGCATTAGTCATCGCTCCTTTTGCTTCGATTATTTTTTCAAATTCGCCACTTTTTAATTGAGGAGTGCCTTTAAAGATCATGTGTTCTAAAAAATGAGCCATTCCATTGATTTCATCCGATTCGACAATGGAACCTACATTAAGCCAGACATTCAAGTTAACAGCTTCAACTGGCATTTGTTCGGCTACGATGGTTAAGCCATTAGGTAATTTATGAACTACAGGAGAATTTAGAGAAGTAGATGGGAGTAAGGTTGCTGTCATTAGTTGTTTTTGATAGTTTTGGCTTTATTTTCTTCCATTTTAGCAAATTATCTTCCAGACTTACGGCAAATCTAATGGTAAATGTTATGATAGCTTAAAATTATGATCAATATATTCTAACTTTTCGTTACAGTATATTTGTCCAATAATGACTATATAAAAATTTAAATTCTAGTCAATACTAGTAAAATCTCGGTACTTTTTTTATTTAAAGTTGTGTTAAAATAGAGTTTGTTTTAAATGCTAAACTAGTTTAGAACTAATTTAATAAAATTTTTATCAAGTGCTATATAATAAAAAAAGTTAGTTTAATTAAACAGAAATTATTAAAATCATGTCAATAATCAATCCTGATGACTTTTTATTTTGGGATACTCTTCATCCCACAACTCTGGCTTATTCTTTTATAGCAGAAGATTTTGAAATAGCATTAGCAAATGAACTTGATCTTTCTAGTTTTAATGAATTAGTGGTATTTGGAGATAGCCTCTCTGATACAGGAAATTTATTACCTCCAACAGGGGGATTGTTTCCGCCGAGCGAACTTTATTTTGAAGGACGTTTTTCAAATGGCCCGATTTGGGTTGATTTTTTTACCGAGAGTCTTGGATATGAAGTCAGCAACTTTGCTATTGCAGGAGCAACTAGTAGCTCTGAGAATATTATTAGGGATTTTAGTGGTTTAGATAATCTACCAGATAGTTTAGATTTTTTGGGTTTAACTACTCAACTTGAGAATTTTCAAACTGAAATTACTACGGCTTCAGCGGATCAACTATACTTCCTTTTTATAGGGAATAATGATTTTTTTGAATTGCTTGGTGGAGATGTCACTACCGATCCTACTACTGTAATTACTAATTCTATCACAAATATTTCAAATGCTGTAATAGGTTTAGCCAATTCTGGTGTAGAAACTATTGCTATTTCTAACCTTCCAGATTTAGGTTTAACACCTTTAGCTATTGAAGCTGGAGCTTCATCTGATGCTACTCTAGCAACTTTGGCTTTTAATACTGCTTTAAGTGAAGCTTTGGAAACTCTAGAACCGGCTCTTGGTATTGATATTGTTGAGTTGGATACTTTTTCGATCGCTAATGATTTGGCCACTTCTGGGGAGTTTACAGTGATCGATCAACCTTTACTTCCTTTTGAGACTCCTCTAGAAAGTAATCCTATTCCTGAACCTTCTAATGTTATTGCTCTGTTTTTTGTTTTATTGTTGGGCTTGATTTTTAAAAGAAAATTTGTTGCTAATTAATAGTTAGAATGGAAATTCTCATTTTAATTTAGAATTAAGTTCTCATAAAAAATTATAGTTTAGATAATTTATTTAGATTATCTCAATTATTTTTTTAAATTATATTGTGATAAATGCTTCTGGTACAAAAATTTTAGGGCTAATGATCATGTTTTTTTAGGTTTTTAAGAATATAACAAAAACACCTCTTTAGAGCTAAAAAGCTTAAAATATTTGTATAGAAACCATTCTATACTCCTTTACCAAGCCCTAAATATAAAAAAATATCCAGAAGAATAAAATATTTGGAAGGATACCATCGCGATCGCTTTAATCCCAATTACTCTCACGTAATAAGACTATTCTATATCGGCTTTGGCGTGAGTTTCCTCAAATAGGGTTAAATAAACATAACCTGCCAAAAGACCCCCTATAATCGGCGCAATCCAGAAAAGCCAAAGTTGGCTAATCAGTTCAATATTGCCGCAAAATAGAGCTACTCCTGTGCTTCTGGCTGGATTAACTGATGTATTCGTTACTGGAATGCTGATCAGATGAATTAAGGTTAATGCCAAACCAATAGCCGCTGGAGCAAAACCTTCAGGTGCTCGTTTATCCGTCGCTCCAAGAATAATAATCAAGAACATAAAGGTCATTACCACTTCCGTGATCAGGGCGGATATTAAACTATAACCACCAGGTGAATGAGTACCATAACCATTGGTTGCTAGGGGAGTAGCTCCACTAAGATCGAGTTGACCATTACCACCAGCAATCACCAGAAGCACTAAACCTGCTCCACTCGCCCCGATTACTTGAGCGATGATGTAGGGCAGTAATTGAGAACCGGAGAAACGCTTACCTGCGAACAAACCAAAGGAAACAGCTGGATTGAAATGCCCCCCTGAAATGTGACCGACGGCGTAAGCCATGGTAAAAACTGTTAATCCAAAAGCGAGGGAAACCCCCAGAAAGCCTAATCCAAGTGGGTTACTTGGGTCTTCACCTCCAGGAAAATTAGCAGCCAAGACAGCACTGCCGCAGCCCCCAAGAACGAGCCAAAATGTCCCTATTAATTCTGCAATGTATTTTTTCATAAAATATCTAATCTGTTATTAGAAACTTGCAGTTTTAATAGTATCCCACTTTTCGGATTTCAAAATGAATGTTTAAAGATTACGAATATGGAGCTAAATCGTGATCACAAACATTTGTTAATATAATTTTTCCTATGACAACTGCCTCTTATAATCAAGCAAGAATAATAGTTAGAATTATTTTTGTATTTTTTAGTTTTATTCCACAATATTTTCTATGATTTACATTCTTTCTAAGACTTCAATTCCTAATAAGGATAAACCTAATTTTAAAGTACGAGCAGTTAAATCTGATAAAATTAATCTTGAAGTACGTTGAGGTTCATCTGCTTGTAAAACTGGACAACGATCGTAAAATTGATTAAACTTTTTACTTAACTCGTATAAATATTCGCACAAACGGTTAGGCAATAAATCCTTTTCCACCTCTACAATAGCTTCTGATAGTTGTAAAAGATGCTTTGCTAAAACTAATTCCGTTTCTTCACCTAAAACAATCTTGGTATCTTCTCCTAAATTTTGAAAATCAATATTGCCTTTACGACTAATACCTTGAACCCTAACATAAGCATATAACATATAGGGTGCAGTATTGCCAGAAAGAGCAAGCATTTTATCATAACTAAAAATATAATTACTAGTACGATTTTGACTTAAATCAGCATATTTAACAGCACTAATTCCTACAACTTTAGCAACATTACTAATAAAATCCTCTGATTCTTTTCTATTTTCTTCTACTAGTCTAGATTCTAAATCTTCACGGGCACGAGATATGGCTTTTTCTAATAAATCAATTAAGCGAATTGTTTCTCCTTCACGGGTTTTAATTCTTTTGCCACCTTCGCCTAAAACTAAGCCAAAAGGTACATGAATTGCTTCCATATTATCTTTAATTAAACCGGCTTTTTTTGCAACTTGAAACACCATAGCAAAATGATTACTTTGGCCAGCATCAGTAACATAAATTATTCTTTGGGCTTCGTCTTTTTCAAGGCGATATTTTAAAGCAGCTAAATCAGTAGTAGCGTAATTATAACCGCCATCAGATTTTTGGACAATTAATGGTAAAGGATCACCTTGTTTATTAGTAAATCCTTCTAGGAAAACACATTTTGCCCCGTCGTTTTCTTCAATTAAGCTTTGTTTTTCTAAGAATTCAACTATATCAGCTAAAAAAGGATTGTAAAAAGATTCCCCTCTTTCTGTTAATTTAATATCTAATAAATTGTAGATTTCTTGAAAAGCTTTACGGGATTGTTGGCAAAGTAATTGCCAAGCATAAACGCTATCTTTTTCTCCTGCCTGTAATTTTACTACTTCTTTTCTAGCGGTTTCTTGAAATTTTTCATCTTCATCAAAACGCTTTTTTCCTTGTTTGTATAAAGCGACTAAATCTCCTAAATCTAAAGCATCTGCGGTGGTTAATGCTTGGGGATAAACTTCTTTGAGATAGGCGATTAACATCCCAAATTGAGTACCCCAATCTCCTACATGATTGAGACGTAAAACGTCATTTTCCCTAAATTCTAATACCCTAGCAATACTATCACCAATAATGGTAGAACGTAGATGGCCTACGTGCATTTCTTTAGCAATGTTTGGACTAGAAAAATCTACTACTATTTTTTGAGGATGTTGAGCTTTTTCAACTCCTAGTCGGGTATCTGTTTGAATATTTTTTAATTTTTCTTGGAGAAAAGAAGGTTTAAGGGTAATATTAATAAAACCGGGCCCTGCGATTTTTGGAGTTTCGGATAAATCATTAATATCTAAATTTTCTAGGATTTTGGTAGCAATTTCCCGTGGTTTTTGCTTTAATTTTTTGGCTAAAGACATAGCGATATTGCATTGATAATCCCCAAATTTAGGATTAGTTGCGGGCATAATTAAAGGGTTTTCTTCTGCTAATTCATCCCCAAAGGCTTTTACTAATGCTTTACTAAAACGATTTTTTATTTCTTCTTTAATCATAAATTTAGCTTAAATTTTTTCTATAGTTATTTTCTATTTAGTTATCAATTATCCAGTAATCATCTGAGGATTTTTAGCGAAAGAATTGGGAAGTTTCTCTACTCCAGTATGTGGAAAAAAGGGGAATTCCTCCTGTTTGTTTAACTTTTTCAGGAGTCATAAAATATGTCCAAGCTTCTGTTAAAAATCCATCTTTACTATCATAAATAGGAACAACTTTACGATAATATTCATTTTCATTGAGACTTCTACTTGCTTGATAGCCTTCTAATTCGTCTATACTAGCTAAAATATCAAGTTGATGGAAAGTGTATAAAAAACCTTCGATTTTACCTTCTCCTTCAACAGCTGCTGGATAACCTAAAGGTAAATCAAATAATTTTCCTCTAATATTTGCTTCGATGATTTCGATTACTTTTCCATCACAATAATAATTATAGTTAATTTCTCCCGGTTTTAAACTTCCGTAGACAAAGATTTTAAGTAATTCCATTACTAAGTTTCGATCGATAATTAATCTAGATATTTTTTTTTATTTATGGACATAATTCATAGAAGCAGCTTCGATAAAAATTCGTTTAACTTCTTGATGAGAATTGCGGATATTGCCTTCAATTCTGCGCACAGCGGCTTCTATTTCATCGGCGGAGAGTTCATCTAAAAATTCGATATTGAGTGCCAACATAATATCTTTGGGTCCAAAATGAAGGGTAATAGGTGGTTCCATTGCTGATACCGCTTCATCGGAAATGACTATATTTTTGATGCTTTCTCTTGTTTCTGGAGAGGCACTTTCTCCTACGATTAAACCTTTGGTTTCGGCTACTAATAACGTTGCCACAATGATTAGAATAATTCCGATGACGATGGAGGCTATGGCATCATAAATGGGATTTGCCATGATTTCACTGAGAATAATACCCATAAATGCGACAAAAAGTCCCACTAAAGCTGCTGAGTCTTCCATAATCACGATAAAAGAACTAGGATCTTTGCTTCTGCGTATACTTTCCCATAAACTAATGTTTTCTAGGGGGAAATTTTTCTTAAATTCTCGCACCGATATAAACAAAGCAATACTTTCAAAAATAGCTGACATTCCTAAAACAACATAACTAACCATTGGGGATTTGGATGGTTCTAAATGTTGTAAGCTATGAAACCCTTCGTAAATGGAAATCCCACCTCCTAAGGCAAAGATGAGTACTCCTACCATTAATGACCAAAAATAGAGTTCTTGCCCTCGCCCTAAAGGATATTGCTCGTCTGGGGCGAGTTTACTTTGCTCTATGCCATATAACAGTAATATTTCGTTGACGGAATCTACTATGGAGTGGATACCTTCCGACATCATCGCTGAACTGCCACTGATGGCCGCTCCGATAAATTTGGCGATTCCTATGGCAATATTGGCTGCCATGGCTGCGTAAATGGATGTTTTTGAGGATTCAGATGCCACGATCGATCTTTAATATTCGCTATATCCCTAATTTTAGCAATAAATCTCTTGATTTTCCCTAATGAAATCTCGATGTTGCTTAATCCTGATAACTTTAAGCTTTTGTGTTAAAATATTACATATACTTATTTAAAACATTTAAGTAATGCTGTAAAATCTATGGTAATAATTCCCTATTGAGATTATGAACTTTGTGAGATTTCTATCTTATTAATTAATTTTTAATATTTATTAATCTTTATATTCTATAACTTTTGAAATAATAAATTATAACGTACTTGGGGAACGATTTTTTTGAAATAAAACTTTCATGACACTTTTTAATCCTGAAAATTTCCTCATCTTAATTGTGGATGATCTTAAAATTAACCTTCAATTACTTTCAGCTATTTTGGAGAAACAAAAATATCAGATTATTTCTGCCAATAGCGGTAGAAAAGCACTGGAATTGGTTGAAACTGTTAAACCAAATCTGATTTTATTGGATTTGATGATGCCTCATATGGATGGTTTGAAGGTTTGCGAAAATTTAAAAGCTAATCCCAATGTAAAGGATATTCCTGTTATTTTTCTAACAGCGTCTCATGATGAAGATGATTTATTAAAAGCTTTTGAACTTGGTGCTATTGATTTTGTGACTAAACCTTTTCGATATCCTGAATTGTTAGCGAGGGTGCAAACTCATTTGGAGTTAAAAGAAACTAGAGATGAGTTGCAAAGAACTTTAGGAGAATTGGTGGAGGCAAGGGATAAAGCAATCGATGCCGCTAGAATTAAATCACAATTTCTGGCAAATATGAGTCATGAAATTAGAACTCCAATGAATGCTATTATGGGTATGACAGAGGTTCTTTTGAATTCAAATTTAGATTCAGAACAGATTGATTGTCTAGAAACTATCAAATCAGGAGGGGAAGATTTAGTGGCTATAATTAACGATATCCTAGATTTTTCTAAGTTGGAAGCAGGTGGCGTTAGACTAAATCCTGATAATTTTGATCTCCAATCTACTATGGAAGATCTGATTAATTTATTTACTCCTGTGGCTAATAAAAAACAAGTGAAATTAACTTGTTACATTGAATCGGAAATCCCTCGATATCTCTATGGCGATCGTTTACGTTTACGTCAAATCCTGACTAATTTGATTGGAAATGCCTTGAAATTCACTGATTTAGGAGAAATTAAGGTTTGTATTTGTTGTCATCAAAATTTGCTCTCAGAATCTTTAGTTAAGCTTCGTTTTGAGGTGAAAGATAGTGGCATTGGCATTCCTGAGTCTGCTATGGATCAATTGTTTAAATCATTTTCTCAAGTAGATGATTCTATTTCAGGAAAATATGGCGGGACGGGTTTAGGTTTAGCTATTTGTAAACAATTGGTGCAACTTATGGAAGGAGAAATAGGGGTAGATAGTGTGATTAATGAAGGTTCAACTTTTTGGTTTACTGCTAATTTCCATTTATCAAATATAGCTGATCAAGATAATAAAATTAGTAATTATTCTTTCTCTTTAGATTCCTCAAAAGAAGCAGAAAAAACAGAAACAAAACAACACCAAGACAGGGAAATTTCAGATAAAATTAAGGATGTTAAAATTCTTTTAGTAGAAGATACTCCTATTAATCAAAAAGTATTCTTATATCAATTACAAGTAATCGGATATACTGCTGATGTGGTTAATAATGGTTTTAGAGCCATAGATTCAATCTTACAAAATGATTATGATTTAGTATTGATGGATTGTCAAATGCCAATTTTAGATGGTTATCAAGCGACAACACAACTGCGCAAAATTCAAGGAGATAAAAGTAATACTATTATTATTGGATTAACTGCTTATGCCATGGAAAGCGATCGTCAAAAATGCCTTGATGCTGGGATGAATGATTATTTAAGCAAACCAGTTACTATTAAACAATTATTAGATACTATCGAAAAATGGACACCTGAAAAAGCTACTTTAAAAGATAAGAAAAATTTCAATCTTGATAAAAATGTTGACAAAAAAAATCAAGTTTTTAGATTGCCAATTCCCAGTGTTGAATCTCCAGTAACTTTAGAACGTTTAGATCAATTTACCAACTCAAATGCTAAATTTGAATTAGAAGTTTTACAATCTTTTGTAGCAGAAATAGAAAGATATTTAAAAGATGCTAAATTAGGATTAGATACTAAAAATTTAAATCTTTTATTGCATAAAGCCCACCAAATAAAAGGTAGTGCTGCCAATATGGGAATAAAATATATGCCAGAATTAGCAGGAAAAATTGAACAATATACTCTCAAAAATGATTGGAACAAAGTAAACCAAGATCTTTTAGATTTAGAAAATATTAGACAACAAGTTATTGAATATATTCAAGAAGCTATTGCCATGAATTCACAACTATTGGATCATGAAGAAAAACCTTAACCTTAATATATTTTAGAAACTATTATAGTTCTTAATTTGCTACAATTGAAATCATTCTAAACTAAATCTTCTTGTGTTGATTACTAAATCTATTTGTTAAGAACTATAGACTTAGGTTTATGTAAAGTTTTTTGACTTAAATTGTTGCTAATTAAAAATTTTTTACTTATAATAAAAATAACAAGTATATTGTAAAAGACAATGTCTAAAACAAATAAGAAAAATGATCGACAAAAACTAATTAATTTAAGTACATGGCAATTACTTCCTTATGTAGCATTAGGAATATTGATTTTTGTAGCCAATTCTAATCTAAATATAAACTATTTTTTTAGAGGTTATTTAACGATGATAGAATCTCAAATAGCTATTGTAGGGTTATATTTTATGATGAATAAAATAAAAAAAAAGAATCAACATCGATTAATTGTTTAGATCAATAAGTAAATGAATTTAAAATTAGTTTAATTTAAATAGGGTTAAATAAATGGAAATGAAGAGTAAGATAGCTGCTGCTTTGCTAGCTTTTTTCTTAGGAGGCTTTGGAATACATAAATTCTATTTAAATGAAATAGGTTGGGGCATTATATATTTATTATTTAGTTGGACTTTGATCCCAAGTCTAGCAGCATTTTTTGAATTTATTGGATTATTAATCATGCCAGATAGCAAGTTTGATGCTCTTTATAATAATAAAGTAGGTTCAATACAAGGTACTTCAATGGGATCTTCTTCTAGAGATAAAACAGCAACATTAACTGAACTCAAAAATCTTTACGATCGAGGAATAATTACAGCAGAAGAATATGAACAAAAAAGAAGAAAATATTTAGATATGTTGTAAAAAATTTTTGGTAAACACGAGAAAAAACAAAAATAAAATGTCAAATTCTCATAATTGGTTTGAACATACACCAAAATGGATCTGGTTATCCTTCATCCCCGGAGTTGGGGGTTTATCCATTTGTTATGCCGGATGGGTAACTAAAACCAAATCATGGATAGGAATAGGAGTAGTTTTTACTCTAGTAGCTTTAACATTACCAAATAGTTTAAGTTTATTTATTTGGTTAGGACAAATTGCAACAGCTTTTTCCTTAAAACAAAAATACTTAATCAAAAAAGCACCAAAAGGAGTTCAGATATCCAATGTCGAAACAGCAAAATTAATGGCAAAAGCAAGAGGAACAGTTGATATAAATAATTGTTCTGTAGATGATCTAGTATATCAATTAAACTTACCTATCGTTTATGCTAATGATATAGATCTCGTGAGGAAAGAAGGTTATATATTTACAGATATAGATGAATTATCAGAAATAGTTGGAATACCAGAAAGCACTTTAAGAAGAATTAAACCATTAGTTGTTTTTAGTTATGATATCAGAAAAGAAGAAGGTTTTTCTTGGCATAAGTTAAATAATCTTTCCATAGATGAATTAATAGCTTGGGATTTGGATCCAGTTTATGCCAAAAAAATTGTAGAAGAAAGAGAGCATAGAGGTAATTATCAATCAGTATTAGATATTAGAAAAAGGACAGGAATACCCATTAAAAATTATACTCATTTAATATAAACAGAAAAAATATAACAAAAACTCCACTATTAATTAAATATCACCACAAGGGTTGAAGAAAATTATTGAGACAATTTAAGATTAAATCAACTTATTGGAACAATATACTAAAATAGTACTACAAAGTTGGAGAAAAATTTGTGCAAAGCGAATATCAAGCAAAGAAAATCGAAGGAAAATGGCAAGAAAATTGGAGAGAAAACAACGCTGATAAAACCCCAGAAGACAAAGAAAAACCTAAATTCTACGCCCTATCAATGTTTCCCTATCCATCAGGAAAACTACACATGGGCCACGTCCGAAACTATGTAATTACCGATGTAATCGCTCGTCTCAAAGGGATGCAAGGATACCGTGTACTCCACCCTATGGGTTGGGATGCCTTTGGATTGCCAGCAGAAAACGCCGCCATCGATCGAGGAATTCCCCCTGCCAAATGGACAGACCAAAATATCGCTCAAATGAAACAACAACTCCAGCAATTAGGACTTTCCCTAGACTGGAATCGAGAAGTAGCAACTTGTAAACCAGAATATTACAAATGGACTCAATGGATTTTCTTGCAATTCTTTCAAGCAGGATTGGCATATCAAAAAGAAGCAACCGTCAATTGGGATCCCATTGATCAAACCGTATTGGCCAATGAACAAGTGGATAGTGAAGGTTATTCATGGCGATCGGGTGCTAAAGTTGAAAGAAAATTATTGCGTCAATGGTTTTTTAAAATTACCGACTACGCAGAAGAATTACTCAATGATCTCGATAAATTGGAAGGTTGGCCAGAACGAGTGAAATTAATGCAGGCTAACTGGATTGGCAAATCCGTAGGAGCATATTTAGAATTCCCCATCGTGGGTATGGAAGAAAAAGTCGCTGTTTTTACCACTCGCCCTGATACTGTTTATGGTGTTACCTATGTAGTCTTGGCACCAGAGCATCCTTTAACCCCAAAAGTCACAACTGATGATCGTCAAGAAGCAGTCAAAGCTTTTATTGAGGAAGTATCCCAGCAAAGCGAAATCGATCGAACCGCGGAAGATAAACCCAAAAGAGGCACATTAACAGGTGGAAAAGCCATCAATCCCTTTAATGGTGAAGAAATTCCCATCCTAATTGCCGATTACGTTTTGTATGAATATGGGACAGGAGCAGTCATGGGAGTTCCAGCTCATGATACAAGGGATTTTAAATTTGCCAAAGACAATAATTTACCTATTAAAGTAGTAATTATTCCAGAAAAGTCTCAAGAACAAGAATTAAAAGAAGCATATACAGACTCTGGAGTAATGATAAATTCCGATAAATTCAATGGCAAGAATTCCATTGAAGGAAAACAAGCAATTATTGAATACGCAGAAAAACAAGGCTATGGCAAAGCCAGAATTCAATATCGCCTTAGAGATTGGTTGATTTCCCGTCAACGTTATTGGGGTGCACCAATTCCCATTATTCATTGTCCTAATTGTGGAATTGTACCTGTCCCAGAATCGGATTTACCTGTAAAATTGCCAGAAGATGTAGAATTTACCGGGCGAGGAGCTTCTCCTTTAGCTAAAATAGAAGAATGGTATAATGTTCCTTGTCCTATTTGTGGTGAACCTGCTCATCGGGAAACCGATACTATGGATACTTTTATCGATTCTTCATGGTATTTTCTTCGTTATACGGATGCTAATAATCCAGATCAAGCCTTTGAATTTGATAAAGTTAATGATTGGATGCCTGTAGATCAATACGTCGGAGGCATTGAACACGCGATTTTACATTTGCTTTATTCCCGATTTTTTACTAAAGTATTGCGCGATCAAGGATTACTCAAATTTGATGAACCATTTCTCCGTTTGCTAACCCAAGGAATGGTACAAGCCATAACCTATAAAAATCCTAAAACAGGTAAATATATTCCCCCAGAAAAAGTAAATTCAGATTCACCCATAGATCCAGAAACTGGAGACAAATTAAAAGTTTTCTACGAAAAGATGTCTAAATCTAAATATAATGGAGTGGATCCCCAAGAAGTTTTAGGCAAATACGGTGCAGATACCGCAAGAATGTTTATTTTGTTTAAGGCACCCCCAGAGAAAGATTTGGAATGGGATGATGCGGATGTAGAAGGGCAATTTCGTTTTTTGAATCGGGTGTGGTTATTAGTACAAGATTTTATTGCCAATCCTGCTTCTAGCAAGAAAAAACAGAAAGATGATTTAAGCAAACCAGAAAAAGACTTGCGTCGTGCCATTCATACAGCTATTAAAGAGATTTCAGAAGACTTAGAAGGAGAATATCAATTCAATACCGCAGTGTCTGAATTAATGAAACTTAGTAATGCTATTAAGGATAGTAAGTTTAAAAATTCTCCTATTTATCGGGAAGCAATTGAGACTTTAATCCTTTTGATTGCACCTTTTGCCCCTCATATTGCTGAAGAATTATGGCATCAATTGGGATTTACAACCTCCGTGCATTACGAAAAATGGCCCACTTTTGATCCTAATGCCTTAGTAGTGGATGAAATAACTTTAGTTATTCAGATTTTGGGTAAAACTCGTGGCACGATTCAAGTACCAGCAAGTTCTACTAAAGCGGAATTAGAACAATATGCCCGTGATTCTGATGTTGCTAAACGTTATCTTGAAGGGAAAGAAGTTAAAAAAGTTATCGTTGTGCCTGGTAAGTTAGTGAATTTTGTGATTCCTAAATCCTAATCAATATTAATTACCCCATTCTTCTAAGGTTGGGGTGGTTACATATTTTCCCTATGATTAAATATATAACAATCAAAAAGATAGAATACAAATTATGAAACGAACTCATTATTTAACAAAAAGTGTACAAAAAGGAAATAAATTAGAAATTTCCTTACCAGAATTAGCAGAAGGACAAATTGTAGAAGTAATTTTAATTCTGCCTGAAAATCAAGAGGAGCCAATTAATAATGTAAATGTTTGTTCTACTGAATCTTCACATATAAACTATAATATCATGAAACTATCAGTCGCTGATCGTCGTAAGATACTAGCAGAACAAGCCGAAGCCATGAAAGATCATTATGATAAAGATAAATCGTGGCAAGAATGGATAAATTTAGACTTAGATGAATTTTATGAATATTAGAAGAGGTGAAATTTGCCTAGTTAACTTAGATCCAACTTTAGGAGCAGAAATCAAAAAAACTCGTCCAACAATTATTATAAGTTCAAATGCCCTTGGGAAATTACCTTTAAAATTAGTAGTACCTGTAACTGATTGGAAAGAGTATTTTACAGGTAATCTCTGGCACATTTATATTGAACCCACAATAACAACAGGACTAAAGAAAAAATCAACGGCTGATGTTTTACAAATGAGAAGCATAGATACAAGACGCTGCATTTATAAACTAGGAGTTGTACCAGATATAACTTTACGAGATATAACCATTGCTATTGCTAACCTAATTGAATACGAAGAGATACTGTGAATATTAACGATTTATCTATATATAGACTATATTTGATTATAAAGTATTAATCTTTACAGAATTCAGAAATTATTTATAATTCATGTTTAAATAAAGTAAAAAAAATTACAGTTTTCCCCAAATTAATCTAATAGTATTCTTTAAAAGATCGATGTTTATCTTTAGAAAAAATAAAGAAATTATCAAGAAATTAGTAACAAATTGTAACTTTTTACAAACATATATTACTTAAACCGCTAATTTCAAATCTAAAGAAAATAATCAATTTTTTAGTAATGCCATCCATGAAAACTAATCTAAACCAATAATTATGACTACTCAAAACCCTAAAGAAGAATATTTCAAATTAATCGATCGCTTACTCAACTGTCCAAGTGGTACAGAGCCAGAAGTTTTAGATGCAAATCCAGAACTAATTGATGAAACTCTCATCCGAACTATTATGCAAGTAGCAACAGTTATGGCTCACGAAAATAACCAAGAAGGATCTAAATTTTTAATCTTTATTGCTCGTGAACTAGCAAGACAATTAGGCTTATACCCAGAATTATCTAAATCACAACCAGCATCAGCCTAAACCTAAAACATAATCAAATAAAAGCTCAAATTTAGTAATAGATTTGGGTTTTTAATCTAATAGATAGAATATTAATAACCTAAAAATTAGACAACAAAGAAAATAAAAATAAAAATAAACTAGAGGAAATTATGACAAAAGTTATATTTTATGAGAAACCAGGTTGTATTAATAATGGTAAACAAAAAAAATTGCTATTAGAAGCAGGACATGAATTAGAAGTTAATAATCTACTAACAACACCTTGGACAGTAGAAACATTATATCCATTCTTGAAAAATGTCCCCTTAGCTAATTGGTTTAATCGAACAGCACCTCGAATTAAATCAGGAGAAGTAGTGCCTGAAAATTTAGATGAAGCAAAGGCTTTAGAATTAATGATAGAGGATCCCTTATTAATTCGTCGCCCACTAATACAGGTAGAAGATGTTTATACAGTAGGATTTGACCAAGAAAAAATTGACGCTTGGATTGGTTTAAAGCAATCATCTCCTGTTGTAGAAGATTTAGAATCTTGTCCACGCAGTCATCAAACGACTTCCAGTATTTCTTAGCCTAAATAATTTCATAGTATAACAATATTCAGGATAACTATTAACTAGTTATCTTAGTTTTTATAGCTGATTTTATTATTTTTTTTTCTTGACCGAAGAAACATATTCAATGACGAACATTGCTATTACAAGATTACGAATTATATTAAGTAAAATTTTAAAGTTAAATTTAAGTATTTTCTATAT
>JANQIW010000055.1 GCA_028281945.1 Prochloraceae cyanobacterium PL24a_bin.78 | reverse complement strand
ATCAACTTCGACGCTCAAAGCAAAATGGCTGAAATGTTGATTTTTGGTCGGTGACCGTCAAATTTATACTGGGATTGGTTTTGGGGGTTGTTTTTTTTGGGTTTTTGGGTTAGAATTAGAGCATAAAGTGTTTGACCGTCGATTGGGGGGTCTGAAACCCTTACTCTATAAGGTCTCCAGAAGTGAACTCTTTACTTTTCCTTTTCCCTGTCAAGGGATCGAAACTTGATGGTAAAGATCTGCCAGCTTCTGCGCGCTTACATGACTTTACTTTTCCTTTTCCCTGTCAAGGGATCGAAACATTAGATATAGACTATTTGCCCATATCTAAATTTTTCTCTTTACATTTCCTTTTCCCTGACAAGGGATCGAAACCATCACCTCACATATTGTTTGAGATCCGATATAGCGGTACTTTACATTTCCTTTTCCCTGACAAGGGATCGAAACTTGGTTTACTCTTACATTATTTGGAGTTCCAGGAGATTCTTTACATTTCCTTTTCCCTGTCAAGGGATGAAATATGAAAAATTGGGAGAAAAATATAGGGATTAGGTGGGGGAATGGGGAGAATGGGAGGAATGGGAGGAATTATATTAGCTAGGAGAGATAAAATTAGAGATTATTGGGAGACTATTTCCTTTTCCCTGACAAGGGATGGAATATGAAATTTTAGGGAAAGAAGATAGAGATTAGGTGGGAGAATGGGAGATGGGGAGAATGGGAGATGATTTTGAAGTAGATAGTGTTTTTAAGAATGGGTAGAATGAGAAGATTGGAAAGATTGGGAAGATTGGGGAGATTGAGAAAATTTATGTAGAGCTTACATCAAAAACGATAAAAGTGAAAAAAGAGAAATGGCAAACTTTAAGATTCACACCCAGAAGATATTAAAAGGAATCTTTGTACTCCGAGGAGAAATATGACTCTATTAGTAAACGAAAATCAAGAATACACAGATAATCTAGCCCGTATCTATACCATTGCCGCAAGAATGATTCATGATAAAATATCACCTAGTTTCGTAGAAAAAGCCATAGCCTTTGTCAAAGAATATGAAGGAGGAATGGAGCTTTTATTCCTTTGGGCAGAAGACGAAGACGAAAACGAAAAAGATAATATAATAGCAGACCTCGAATCCCATATTCAAGAAGAAGATTTCATATACCATAGTAGTTATTCTATGATTAAATCCTCAATAGATTTAGATAAAGACTTTGAAAAAATAAAATCTGTTGGTGAAAAGATTCTTGAATTCAAAAAAGAATTAAGAAAAATTGTTGATACAAAAGGAGGAATTTCAGAACTTTCCAAGCACACAGGTATTACCAAACCATATCTCCACCGCTTTTTCCATTCACCTAATATCCCAAAGAAAACTATTCTCCAAAAAATCTCTAAGGAATTAGGTATTGAGGATTTAGAAATCCCTTTTGAAGAGTTAGAGTAATTAATTTAGTGAAGTTTTAACATAGAAAAAATTGAAGAAAACCTAGAATTAAATCCTACCAATAAACAACCTCGTATAAACATAACCAACAGTCTCAAAGATAACACCACGAACCCCACCACTATACATCCACCAACGATGACGATTGTAACTATATTTCTCATAACAAATCACCCCAACATTAATATCAGGACTAAAAACCCGCCTAAAATTCAGTAAAGTACGGCGAGCATGAAGACCAACAGTATAAACATTAAGAGAACCAATCTGAGAATCTCCCTCATTAAACTTATCCAACCAACTTTTAATAGCCAAAGCAGAACTATAAGTGCGATTTCTCTCCTGAAACTCACAAGGAATTACCACCAACTTCTCGGCATCAAAACCAAGATATATCAGAGTTTGAGCCGTTAACTCCGCCAAACTTTTAAACTCACTAAGATAAAAACCCTTATAAAGAGGTAACCCAGTAGCAATCAAAACCTTATAGTCACCCCTATCAAACTCCGCCATGGCTTCTTTAACTGCCTCATCTCCAATCCAACCTTCCACCACCAAAGCATCAGCTTCCACAGGAGAGGAATAAGCCAAAAAAGGATGAATCCTCGTTAAAAATAAAACCATTAAAATAACCACAGTCAGGAAAATAACCAACCATCCTTCCGAAGTTAATCCCCACTGCGGTTTATATTCCACTAAACCCCAAAGACTTTTCACTGTTTGTTTTTTATTATTTGATTTTTACTGTTTGTTTTTTACTGTTTATACTTCAGTTTATGATAAAATAATGATAATTGTACTAGATATAAAAGTGATTATTGCAGTTATGAAAACTATTAAATATTGGAAAGAAAGGGCATCAAAAGCAGACATGAAAGCATTTTAGGAGTTTATGACTCGTTCTGGTGGTGAATCTCCCCAACCAGAAGATGAATTACCAGATGGATATACCCCCATTCTTCCTAACCAAAATTTATAATCAAAAATTTATTCTCCACGAGATAAATCTCCATTGTGGGAAGAATTTTCAATGTATGTTAATTTCTCCCCATCACCCATCACCCATTCCCCCATTCCCCCATTCTTCCATTCTCCAACTATGGGAAAAACCAGATTAAGAATTCTTCAACTCCCGTTGCTGTTTTAGATAAACAAAAACCGACTTATCACCAATATCAGGAGGAATAGCTTGAGTAACCTTCCGCAAAGCAAAGATAACAAATAAAATTGTCCAACCGCCCAACAAAAATGCCTCCAACTCCACAGGTAAAACCTTAAGTAAATGCCCTAAAAGTAAAATAGGCACTAAAAAAGTGAGAAATCTAGTCTCAATTCGATTGAAACAAAAAGCCTCCTTAAAGAAAATCCCCGTCAAAGCAGCGAAAATAAAACCAATACCAAATAAAGTTAAAGGATTTTGGTAAACATATAAAGCCAAATATTCCTGACTTTGCCATGCTAAAACCACTCCCGAAACCGTACCAACCAACCAAAAGAATTGTAAAACCCGATGTAAAAACACCATATAAATATGAATCGTCACCAAACTTATCCCCAAACCAAGGGAAAAAGTTCCAAATAAAACCGTCAATACCTGTAAAATAGTATCAGTTGGTCCAACAAAAAGCACCAAGATACTGCCAATAGCAAAGCTTAAAGCCGCTATAACTAACCCAGCACGATAAATAATTACCTCTTGACGATCGTGAGAATCGATAGTAAACTCACCAAATTGACCTTGATAAACAGGATTTTGAGATTGAGAATCAGCTTGTGATGTAACCATAGACTAAAAATAAATAACTAAACTTTTAACTGAAATTGAAACCTAAATTGAAAATCAAATTAAAACCTAATAGTCACCAAATCACCAGTATAGAGATTTAACTTTTCCCTAGCATTACCATGATTAACAGCAACTTCCACCCAACCATGAGAACCAATCAAAGCAACCATTTCCCCAACAGAAACAGAATTATAAGTCAAACCACTAGGAATAGCCAAATTACCAACACTAGCCCACCAAGACTTATGGTTATCCAAAGCCGTTGCAGGAATATTAGTAATAACATTGCCAAAACCATCCATATATTGAATAAAGCCGATAATTTCCGTTTCCGTGACTTGGTATTCTCGAATTGGTAAATTACTGAGAGTATCCAACTCTATTTTAACCCCTAATTCTTCTATAGGGATGCCACTAGCAAGATAAGCAGCCACCGGAGCGAAAATATCCCTACCATGAAAAGTATTACTAGGGTTAAGAGTTAACCAAAATTTAGAATTCGTCAACTCCACCGCCATCAACCCTTCAGATTGACTTAAAACCCCGCTAAATAAGCCATTATCAGGACCCACTAAAAATCCTTCTGCAATTTGGATAGCAACTCCTCGCCGCATACTACCCACTCCCGGATCCACTACCGATAAATATACAGTTTCATCAGGGAAATAACCCACTGCATTCATCAAAGCAAATCTAGCAGCAGAGATATTTTGTCTAGGGATTTGGTGAGTTATATCGATGGTTTGTAAATCTGGGTTAACACAAGAAATTGCGCCTTTCATTACTCCTACATAAGCATCCTGTAACCCAAAATCTGTTAATAAGGCAATGATTCTTTTGCTTGACATTGGTTGATTTGGTTATTTGGCATGAATTTTTAATCATAAATCAAAGCTTCTTAATTAAGAATTTACTAGGAAATAATTGATTTGCTCTTGATTTTAAAAACCTTTTTACTTAATAGAAATCTCTTAAATAGCTCTTATGCCTAGTGTGCCCATCTTTAACACAAACCTTAAAATAATCTTTTATTAATTTTTTGTAACAATCGATACTATTTTTCTGAGAAGTGTTATCTTAGAAGTAAGGAACATACAACAATTTATAGGAAAAAAAAGTACATCATGAACATTAAACATCAAGACAATCTAACAAAAACAGCTACAGCTTACCGGGAAACCCTTCGTAAAAATCTACAACATCGATTTGAAGTTGCTAGAGCAAAAGGTGATTATAATTTGATTCAACTCCTAGAAAAAGAGGCAAATTATCTCAATTTAAGGTAAGTAATCTCATTTTTCCCTCATTAAGGAAGTTGAATTTTTGGGGAATTATCAAAGATTTAGGAGAACTTTAACTCTACCATTACAATAGACAAATTGATATAAGTTGTAACCTACAATATCTTCAAAATCAAAAGCTAACATCAATCAAGAATTCCTCCCATCCAAGATTTAAGTAATAAGTAATAGGTAATAAGTAATAAGTAATTAAGATACACTCTTTTTCTCCCAAGTCTCCCCATTCTTCCCAATCTTCCCATTCTTCCCATTCTTAAACAAACCATCCACCTCAAAAACATCACCTATCCAACCCTTGAGATTTAATCTTTATTTGGCGATGAAATTGGGCTATGATAATTTATCGAATGTAAAAAAAAATTAATAAAGGAGAACCATTCAAAAATGGATATTTTGACTTTAGGTTGGGTAAGTGTTTTAGTTTTATTCACTTGGTCTCTTACAATGGTTGTTTGGGGACGTAATGGTTTCTAAAAAATTGTGGATAATACTTTAATTCTGAATTTTCTATTTGTTAGTGCCTTTGGGCTACTCGTTCTTGTTAGTGTGGGAATCCTCTATCTGACAACCCTTAAATGGCGCGATCGTCGCCTTCAAGACAAAAATAAGCGATCTCAAAAGAAATAATAATTTTTAAGACTATTGGCTACCAGTTGAATTTGAAGTTTGAACAAGGAAAATTTCAATTGCTGGTGGTTAATAGTTTTTATGGTGATAGCAAAGATAATCTCTATATATCTCCATTCTGTGAAACAGTAAATTAAGAAAATCTTTGAATAGGTAAAATAGTAGCCTTAGCCTTTGCCTCATTAATAGTCACTAAAGCCCCTGCACTTAATTCTGATTCAAACTGTTGTAGAGCATTTAACACTAAAGTGCCAAGTTTATCTGGTAAAACATCTTGAGTTCTAACTTGAATAACACTTGGAGCATCAACCTGAGAAATAGCCAATAGCGTACCAAAATCTAAATCATGGGTAAAAACAATATACCCATTACTAATAGCCCATGCCATAATAGTTGAATCTTTTGCTAATGGATCTCCAACAGTAGACCAATGTAAAGCATCATAACCTGCGGCTACAAAAAGAGAAACCCATTGAGGAGACAAATTCATATCAATTATAAACTTCATATTGTAGTCAGAGGGACTTCTTGCTCTTGAGTACGCCATGCAGCATAAGCCAAAGCTTGATAAATATCATCTAATTCCAGATAAGGATAAGCTAAAAGAATTTTCTCAGGAGAGTATCCTTGGGCCAATAAACCCACAATAGTGCCTACAGTAACTCGCATTCCTCGAATACAAGGTTTACCGCCCATTACCTCTGGATTGAAAGTAATTCTATCTAAAGATTTCATCATTTATACTTTTGCCATGGATATCCAATCATTATTATGTAGATTTTATCTTATGCCAAAAGAGTCTTTAATTAATGATAGAGTTTAATATCCCAAATTTTCCCACTCTTCCTCACAGGGGGATTGTATTAATTGTAGTTATTATTGGGATTTTTTATCTATTTGTGGATTTTAATTAAGTTTTGGTTATGTTTATTGTTTAATTTCTGGTACTTTCGTTTGTTGTACATGAGATTACAAAGTTTTGGGTAAATCCTCTATACTCTATATATATCAATGGTTTTGGGGTTTGATTGGGGAATTTTGAAGGATTTTTTAGTACTATTGTACTGTTTTCTCACTTTTGGTGCGTCGGAGAGAATTTTGACTGGATTTATATTGTATTGATAGGAAGGTTTTCTCTGAAAGTATTATGGGATCTGGGTTTGGTGGTGTTTGGGTTTTAGGGTGATTTTTGTATCATCAACTTCGACGCTCAAAGCAAAATGGCTGAAATGTTGATTTTTGGTCGGTGACCGTCAAATTTAT
>JANQIW010000050.1 GCA_028281945.1 Prochloraceae cyanobacterium PL24a_bin.78 | reverse complement strand
AATTCCCAATAGCCTAGCGGCAAGGCTAACGCCTACGGAAAAATTAGGAGATAAAACAGTTTTTTTAATAAGTCAATTTTGAAAATAGGATTTGGTATTATACCAAGAGAGTCTTTAAGGTTGATAGAGTTTGAATATCCTAAATCTATAATAATTAACCTTGATTAAGTAAAAAGTAAGAAGTTAAGAAATCAGAAGATATATTAAATTCCTCCCATTCTCCCATTCTCCCATTCTCCCATTCTCCCATTTTTCCATTCCCCCATTCTCCCATTTTTCCATTCCCCCATTCTCCCATTTTTCCATTCTCCTATTCTCCCCAATGTCTATCATAGTTAAAGAAAACCATATTATTTATCCTTTAGGAGGTGTGAATTGTCTAATATTTCCTTTGAAGATGCTATTTTAAGTTTTGAAGAAATTCAAGAAGAGTTAAATTATAAACAAGCTCAGAATTCTTTGAAAAATTTAGTTAATAATCTGGATCTTTCTTCTCAAGAACAGGCTGGATTAGAAATTCAAATAAATAATCTTACTTTTATGTTGGAAAAGTTGGAACAATCTGTGGTACAAATTGCTGCTTTTGGCATGGTAGGGCGTGGTAAATCTTCGGTTCTTAATGCTCTTTTGGGTAAAAATATCTTCCAAACTGGTGCTATTCATGGTGTTACTCGTGATTCTGATGTTGCTGATTGGGATTTTAATGCTAATGAAAATCGAAAGGCGAGGAAAGTTACTCTTAAAGGTTTTAATAATTCTCGGATTCAATTGATTGATACCCCTGGTATTGATGAGGTTAACGGAGAGGAACGGGAAAGATTGGCGATTCAAATGGCTAAACAGGTGGATTTGATTCTATTTGTTATTTCTGAAGATTTATGCAAGGTGGAATATGAGGCTCTTTCTCGGTTAAGAGATGTGGGTAAGCCCATGATTCTAGTATTTAACAAAATAGATCGTTATCCTGAAGCGGATCGTTTGGCGATTTATCATAAAATTAAGGACGATAGAGTGAAAGAATTACTGTCTCCTGATGAAATTGTGATGGTGGCGGCTTCTCCTTTAGTGACGGAAAAAGTTCAGGGTGAGGATGGAAGGGTAAAGATTAAGCGTTATCGAGGGGAATCTCAGATTGATGATTTGAAGGTGAAAATTTTGGATATTTTAGAGCGTGAAGGGAAATCTTTAGTTGCTATCAATACTATGCTTTGTGCTGGTGAGGTGAATCAAAAGTTAGTCCAGCGTAAAATGTTAATTCGCGCGACTGCTGCTAAAAAGTTGATTGGTAGGGCGGTGATGATTAAGGCGATGGCTATTGCTTTGAATCCTGTGACGGCTTTGGATTTGTTTTCTGGGGCAATTATTGATGTGGCGATGATTTTGACTTTGTCTCATCTTTATGGGATTCCTATGACTCAGAAGGCGGCGGTGGGTTTGTTACAAAAAATTGCTATGGCTATGGGTGGTATTAGTGCTAGTGAGTTGTTGGCTTCTTTGGGTTTGAGTTCGTTGAAAGGGATTTTAGGTATTTCTGCTCCTCTTACTGGGGGTATTTCTCTTTTGCCTTATTTCTCTATCGCTATTACTCAAGGCGCAGTGGCTGGTTTTTCCTCTTATGCGATCGGGCAAATTACTCAAGTTTATTTGGCTAATGGTGCTTGTTGGGGTCCTGATGGGCCTAATGTGGTGGTTACTCGCATTCTTGAGTCTCTTGATAAAGGTTCTATTCTTAATCGCATTAAGTCTGAATTATCTTCTAAATTGAAAAAACATGAATTTTCTTAGTTTTTAAATATTAAAAATCTAATTAAAAGTTCAATATTATTTTTACGAGAAAAAATAATCAAACTCATTCGTAAATATTTAGCTTTTCTTTACTTTTTTTAATAAAATTGAGGATCAAATTATATAGTATAGTAGTGCTGGTGTTAGTCTTTCTGGCAGAAGAGGGGATTTAGCTGATGGAAGAAAAGTTTTAGTAAGAGATGGAAGCACATTAGGGGAAAGTTTGCCCACTCTAGAAATACAAGAGGGGAATAAAATAATAAAAATTAGATTTAGATAATAATCCTTATGCAAAAAAACGTATTAAAAAAATGGGAACCGTTAACTGGATGTTTTGTAAATTTGCATTTAGAAAATCTTCATCAAAATGACGAAGGCTTGTTGGTATTGCACTTATATTTTAAACATGACTATGAAAAAGAGTTCTATATAAAATTTGATTATCATTTAAGCCATAAGCATATATACGAAAGCTATTTTTTATATTGGTCTTTTGTATATGAGGAAGAAAGCCTAAAAAGAGGAAATACATTCATAGTAGATAACTCAGACTATCTAGAATGGTTTCATCAAACAAGTCAAGGTATTTGTGAAGGGGAAAACTTAATACATTATGGTATATACACTGAAAATGATTGCATTGACATTATTTCAGGTGCTCCTCCAAAAGCTGAATGGATAATCAGATAGAATAAAATAAGTCAATAATTCAATCCTCTTTCAATGAGATCTAGATTTAGGAATTATTTATTAATTTTGTCCAAAACGCTCTAAAATTTCTTCATTAGATAAGCTTACTAATTCAAAAATTACTAAGCTAAATTCTTCAGAAGATAAAACTAATAATGAATCAATAACTTCTGTCAGTTTTTCATCTAAAGAACCAAATTTAACTTTCAGTAAATTTTCGATAATTATTCGACGCTCTTGTAAACTACCTTGTTGCATACCTTGTTGTCTACCTTCAAGTAAAGTTTGTTCACGCCATTTCAGGTAGGCTGGTGATAAAGTCATAATTAAATCCCTCTCTTCTGTTGTTGGATTCTGTTTTAATTGTATATTCACTCGCCAAGAAGCGATTTCTTCTAAAATATTAAGCTTTAAAGGAAAATCTTCTGGCAAATCAATCAATTCTTGAATTGCTTCTTCTTGTATTTTACCTTTGCCTAAAATTCTTAACCATAGAGTATCTGTCGTTTTTGGTAACTGATTGGCTGCTACCAAAGCTGTTTTTAATGCTTCTGGTAAGAAATAAACTCCCTCTATCCAAGAATCTAGTTGGGGTTGGAAGCCAAAACTATTGAGTAATGCAGCAGATGCTGAAGATGTAATTATCCACAAGATGGGGAAATCTTTTTCACTAACTGTAGTTTTTTCTCTTCTGGCTTGGCGTTGTATTTCACTTTGGAGAGAAAATAGTTTGATTAAACAGGAGCGAATTTCACTTTTACTTGGTTGATTGCGAAAAGGCTCAAATAAACTTGCCGTTGAAATCATTTGACCTAATAATCCTAAGCTTTGTGATAATTCTGATTGCTCTTGAATTCCTCCAAAATATAGATCTATTTGACGGGCTTCTCCTGGTATTTCTCGACTAATTTCTACTTTTCCTAATGGTTTTAGTAATTCTGCTAAATACTGTTTGGCAAATTGATCGTGAGCTTTTGTTGTCATCTATGATTTAATTATTAAAGATAATATATTTAAACATTTTAATTTTATCTAATAAAAAGAAAATAGTAAGTATTTTAGTATATTTTTTATTTTTATTCCTACTATTCTTCCTAATATTATTTAGATAATTAAGCTCTAGGTGCGATCGCCAATCTCTACAATTTCACGTGCGCCAAAAATAGCTTCAAAATTACGGTAAAATTTAAACTCCAACAAGTTATAAAAAGGATCTTCTAAGAAAAAAGTACGATGTTCAGTTATTTTACCAGGAAATCGTACTTTAGATTCTTGACAAAAAGATAAATTATGCTCTTGTGCCCGTGCAAAAATATTTTCCCAATCTGATTCTTCATGGAAAACTAAGCCAAAATGTCGAGGATAAATACCTTTTTGAGGGGCAAGTTCATCTTTTGTCATATGACAAACAACTTGATGTCCATAAAAGTCGAGAATAATAGCATGAGGATTTTCTCTGCCTATCTCACATCCTAAAGATGTATAAAAGCTTTTTGCTTTAGCAATATCGTTAATGGGAATTGCAAGATGAAAAATTGCTGGTTTCTTCATAATCTCAAATTACCTTGATTGAATTTGATTAATTATAACAATTGTCTAATGACTAATTATCTCTTCAAGATTTCTAATAATATTTTTCTAAAAAGCCTAGCCTTGTTATCTTTTGTGTATTTTGAGTCTTTAATTTTGTAGGTTTTGATTCTCCTTATCTTGTGAATTAACTTCAGGAAGATTTAAATTTTCAGAATTTAATTCTGGTTCTTGCCATTCTTCTAACTGTCTTTCTACGGCATATTTAAAATTAATTGGCAATAAAAATACTTCAAATTCAGTTTGGATATTATCTGAAGTATCTACTAAAGCATAAATTAAACTATTATTAAAGTTAGTATTTCCTAAAATTAATTGGTGATACTTTCCATTTTTAAGTTGAATGTCTATGTTAGCTAAAGGATTTTCTAAGCCATATTCTGATAGTTGCTGACTAGATATTTTCACTGATCGATCTTTGTCAGAATTAACCAATAAATTTAATAAAAAAGAAATAGCCGCATCGCTGGCAAGTGTATCATTTGGCTGTTTCATCTGCCAAGGTTTAGGTTGTTTACCGCTTTTTTCAAATTGAAGAATTTGATCTTGTTTTAAGATACTAAATGTTTGAATATCTTCTTTAGTAAAATTAAAAAGTTTTTTGCTATTAGTTTGAATAATTTCTCGTTTTTCACTACCTTGAATTTCGTAAAAGTAAACAAATATTCCTAAACTACAAGCAATAATTAATAAAGCTAAACTACTAGAATTAATTTTCATAACTTATTTTGGCTTAAATTAAATTTAAATTAACGTCTTTGCCACCAAATCCCTAATGCAGTAGTAAATGCTAATAAAGGCATCACTACTAATGCTAACCAAGTAATAATTCCTGCTTGCCAATTAAGTAAATTAATACGTCGGTTTTTAGGTTCTTTAGGACGAATGGAAATATTTGCATCATCTTCTCCTGCTAACCAACTAACAGAATTAAGAAACATATCTCCATTTAACTGTTGTTCAAACCAACCATTAGTGGCGAAAGTTCCATTACCTATAATAACTAATTTAGATTTAGCAGTTTTTGAAGGATTTTCTTCTGTATTATTTGCTTCAGAATTAGGATTAGAGTCAGAATTTTGAGAAGATTCATCGTTACGAATGAGAGCAAAAGCCATATTTAAAGGACCCTGTAGATCTTCATTAGGATTGAATTCTGCTGCTTCTCCTTCTAAATTACTTTCCCCCCAAGTATCTCGATTGGTAATTAATAAAGGGGTTTTTTCGATATTTTCTACATCATTAATATTAATAGGGCGAGCAAAAGGATAAATAGATATGCCTTCTGAGAAATCTTCTGTAATGGGATGAGTGCCATAATTAGTAATTAAAGTAGCTGCTGGCCCTAAACCTAATAACGCCCCTGCGCCAGAAGCATCTAAAATCAAGCGATTATCTAATTTAATACCCCATTTTTCCAACAAAGTATCTAAATTAGAATTAATTTCGGCATCTAACATTACTAATAAATTCCCACCATTATCTAGATAATTTTGGAGAATTGTTATTTCCCCTGGGAGTAATTTTCGCTGAGGATTAATAATAGTAATAGCATTAGTATTTTCTGGTATTGTGGAAGTTTCTGCTAAGTTTAAAGTGCCTACTATATAACCTTTTTCTTGTAAGCTAGTAATTGCTTGAAAAAGCCCACCTTCATTAGCATCTAAAGTGGCTTCTCCATGGCCTTGTAGAAAATAAATATATAATTTGCTATCCCTTTGAATTTTGAGAATTGCATTAGTTAAAGTTGCTTCGTCAATACTTTCTAGTCTATCGATTTTTTTGACTAATTCTCTTTTGTTTTCATATTCTATATAAACTTCTCCTAGAGATTTTACGTTAAATTTTCTGGCTAATTCAATATTAGAATCAGGATCGACAAATTGATATTCAAACAGAGAATTATAACTACTATAATTTTCTAATAACTGTTGGTTTGCTTGATCTTTTTGAGGCACAAATAGAAAGATTTTAATTGGTTGTTTTAAATTTTCTACAACTTCTTGGGTTTGAGTAGAAAGAGTTAATAGTTGGTTTTCGGTTAAGTCTATTTCTGTTAGATAATTAACTCCTAAAAAGTTAATCAATACTAGAATTGCTATAACTGATATGCTAGAAATTAAAGCATTTGTTCCTGCTTCTGTCGATCTTAATTGCCAAAACTTTTGCTTTGATGTTATATAAAATGTCCAAATAATAGAGCTAATAATTCCTGCTATTAATAAGACAATACTAAATATTGACCAGCTTTGAGACACTAATCTAGCTACTATTGCAGCACTTAATAAAAATATATTTAGGAAGAACAAATATTTGAGATATTTTTGCATTGTATTTCTATTAATTGTGATCTTCAATGGTTGTTTTAATTTTTTTTAACTGTCTTGTAATTTTGATTCTATATACAAGTTAAAAGTTCCATAGAAGAGTATTTTAATTTTTTCTAAGTTATTAAAATTGGACTTAATTATTGACGAGAAAAACGTAAAGTTTCTATATATTGGGCTGTCAAAAAGATCCCTAAAAAAATGTAACTTAAAAATAGAATAATACTGCTAATATTTAAAGAACCTTGAATCAGATTTTCGTAATGATTTAACAAAGAAATATGCTTAAAGAAATCCCCTAAAAACCCTTCAAGATTGTTAGCAATAATATCAATTATCCAAAGAAATAATACGAGGGTAAAAGTAAGAATAGCTGCTAAAATCGAGCTATCAGTCAAAGAAGAAATAAACATCCCAATGGAAAGAATTGAGGTGGCTAGTAAAATTAAACCAAAAATAGCCAATAAAGGCACTCCAGGTGGAATTGGTGGGTTAGCGGCACTAAAAGCAATTGCTTCATATATCAGAATAGGAGCAATTCCAACAATAAAAAATCCTACCACTCCTAAAAGTTTCCCTAAAGCTACTACCCAATTAGTGATTGGTGAAGTTGCTAAAAGTTCAAGTGTTCCTCGTTTGCGTTCTTCTGCATAAAGTCCCATAGAAAGTATAGGTAAAATAAATAAACTTAGTACTCCCATAATACTATAAAAAGTTTGAATAAAATCATAGGCAACATCAATGGGAGGAATAGGTATTCCTAATTGTTCTGCGGAAGCTACACTCTGAATTATTCCCCCTGGGCCTATGAGAATTGCATAAAAAAAGAAGCCTGATATGAGCCAAAAAATCCCTATTATGCTATAAGCTAAGGTGGAACTAAAATAGCCAAGTAATTCTTTCTGGCATATAGCCATAATATTTTTTATCATAAATCAATCAAATTCTGTAAATCTTTCTATTAATTATCTATTTAATAATTCCCACAACTTAGGAGATGTAAAATCTGGGATAACCATAGATGCACCTTGTGCTATTATATTTTCTGGGAAATGAGTAGTTGCTACGCCAATGGTATAAATTCCTGCTCCTACTGCCGATCGAATTCCTGAAGGTGAATCTTCAAAGGCGATTACTCTTTCATTTGAGACATTTAAAGCCTCTAATGCTTCTTGATAAGGGGCAGGATCTGGTTTAGGCTTAGGAGATTTTTCTCCTAAAATTACGATTTCAAAGCGATCTGTTAAATTTAGAGCATCCAACATAAATTCAGCATTGAGACTGGGAGCATTAGTTACTACGGCTTTTTTGATGTTTAAGGAGTCAATCCATTCTAATAAATCTAATAAACCTGGTAGGGGTTTTAATTCCGTTCCCAATTGACGAAAACGAGCTTCTTTATCATCAGCAAATTTCAATCCTTCTTCATCTGATAATTGAGGCAAAATTTCTTTAACTATTTCTGGATTATGTCCCCCAGAGATATACTTATCATAAAATGGACGATCGACGTTGATGCCGAAATCAGCTAAAATCTCTTGCCAAATTAAAAAGTGAATCGGGTCCGTATTAACCATGGTGCCATCTAAATCGAACAGAATAGCTGAAAACATAAATCAAAGACCTAAATTAACTTAATTGGTAGTTACAGATTCAATTTAACATAAAATTAATTTGCTTCACTCCATTAATCTGACAATTCTAAAGCCAAAATTAAAATCCTGAACTTCAGAACTCATAAATTCTCGATTGCTACTACGACAATCTCTAGGGAAAAAATACCAAGATCCTCCACGTACTACACGAGGAGTTTTAGGATTAGCCCCAGATAACCAAGCACTACCATCGGTGGGTGCATCTTTATAATTATCATGCCAATAGTCAGCACACCATTCCCAAACATTGCCATGCAAATCGTATAAACCAAAAGGATTAGCATAAAAGCTATCTACTGGAGTTGTTTGTTGACGATCCTTGCCTTTGGGAGCACCTTTATAACTGGTGCCATTATAATTGGCTAAATCAGTGGTGATATTAGAACCAAAGTGAAATTCAGTGTTAGTACCTGCGCGACAAGCATATTCCCATTGAGCCTCTGTGGGAAGAGTATAAGTCATCCCTGATTTTTTAGATAAACGATAGCAGAATTCCATGGCTTCAAACCAAGATATTTGCTCTACCGGAAGATTTTCACCTTCAAAATAAGATGGTTTAGGATTTAAATTTAGCTTAATTTTAGGTAGTTTAGCAACTTCTAGCCATTGTTCTTGAGTTATTGGATACTTGCTCATACAAAAGGGAGCGATTGTAACCCAATGCTGAGGACTTTCTCGTTGACATTGTTGGTCTTCTGTGTCAGGAGATCCCATTTGGAAATTACCTCCTGGTATTTTTATCATTTCAATGATGTGACCATTTTTTAAATGTTCTAGATAAGATTTGGCTTTTCCGGTAGAGTAATTACATATTAATTTTGTTCCTAACCCAAATAATCCTGCTTTTTGTTGTTCGAGTATAGCTATTTCAAAAGTTATTTTCTGGAATTGAATCTGATCTTCTGGAGAAGGTTCTCTACTTGGATCTAATTCTTCTAAAACTTCTTGACTAGATTTATAGCGTTTCTTGGGAATTGTAGATACTAATTTATCTATAATTTTTCCTAACCGAAAACTTATTTGTTCTTCTTCTAAATATCTTTTCCAAATCCATTTATTTTCATGATCATCATATAAATCGAAAGGGCTTTTCTTAGTTAATAAATTTATACAAGTCACTCCTAAACTATAGAGATCACTGGCATATATGGCATTTCCTGCCTTTTGTTCTGGAGGTATATATTCTGCCGAACCTATGGCAAGATCTCCTTCTTGTCCGAATTCTTTTTCAGTCGCCACTTTAGCAGCTCCAAAATCTACTAAAACCACCTTCCCATCTTGCTTTCGACGAATTATATTTTCTGGTTTGATATCTCGATGAATAATTTTGTTTTTATGAATAAATTTTAATATATTTAGTAAATCCAGTAAAAATACTTTGATTTTATTTTCATTAAACCTCCCTTTATTTTTTAATTCTTCAGCTAAGTTATCTCCATCTATATATTCTTGAACTAAATATTGTTTATTATTTTCATTAAAATATGCTATTAATTCAGGAATTTGAGGATGTTTACCTAATTGCTCCAAACGCATTGCTTCTTTTTCAAATAATTCAGCGGCTTTTTTAAGGGCACTAGGCTTTTGTCCTTTTGGAAAAAACTGTTTAATTACACAGTATGGTTTAGAGGGTTTCCCTTCATCTACTGCCAAAAAAGTCTTTCCAAAACCACCTTGTCCTATTAATTTAATGGGACGATAACGCTCTTTTAATAATAATTTACAATTACAATGTTCACAAATTTGAGCTTTCACTAGATTTTGGTGTAGACAGTCTGGATTAAGACAGAGATTAATCTTTTTATTTTTACTTTTATTGTTCTGATTTTCCTTGTTCGGGTTCATTAAAAACTTTTTCAGTAGTAGTTAATTCTAAAAATACGTCTTCTAAAGTTGGACGATTACGTCGCATTTCATATAATCCTAGTCCTGCATTTACAATCATAGCAGCAATTTCTTTCCCAAGTTCTTTATTTGCTGATAAATTTATTTGGACTAAAGAACGTTTATTCAATTCTAATGGTTGTATTTCTACCTTAGAAACACCTAAAATTCCCTCAAGTTCGGGTTTGATAACAGAACAATCTCCCTCTACCTCTATTAGATAACCTGAACTCCCTGAAAGTTGTTGCATCAAATTTTCTGGGGCATCTGTTGCTACTATTTTTCCTTTATTAATAATGGCAACTCGATTACAAGTCATACTTACTTCTGGAAGAATATGAGTTGAGAGAATTATAGTATGTTTCCCTGCCAGATTTTTGATTAAGTTGCGAACTTCTATAATTTGTTTGGGATCAAGCCCTACTGTCGGTTCATCGAGGATAATTACAGGAGGATCGTGAACTATAGCTTGGGCTATACCTACCCTTTGTCGATAGCCTTTAGATAATTTCCGGATAATTACTTTTTGTTTTTCTTCTAGCTGAGTATTTTTTATTGCTGTTTTTACTCGATTCTGACGATCCCCTGCATTTACTCCTTTGATTTTGGCGACAAAGTTTAAATATGCTTCCACTGTCATATCTAAATACAATGGCGGGGTTTCTGGTAAATACCCAATTCTCGATCGCACTTCCATCGATCGATCGTGGACATCAAAACCTGCTATTTTGGCCGTCCCGGTAGTAGCAGGGATATAACCTGCTAAAATTCGCATGGTAGTAGTTTTGCCGGCTCCATTTGGGCCTAAAAACCCTAATATTTCCCCTTCAGAAACATTAAAGGCTACATCATGAATTGCTATTGTACTACCATATATTTTACTAAGATGCTCGACTTCAATCATCCATTCCTAGTTTTAGTTTTATATATTATCTTGATAATACTTGAGAATACTGAATTTGACAAGATTTAATTTGACAAGATTTGCCAAATCTTAATTTGAGAATTCCAATCCCCACTAACCAAGGTTGTATCATCTTGACTCAAAGCAAGAGTCACAACATAATCTGAATGTTCTTTTAAAGTATACCTTAATTTAGCATTAGAAATATCCCAAAACTTAATAGTTTTATCCCAACTACTACTAATTAAGGTTTTACCATCGGAGGTTACAATTAAAGACCATACTCCATCTAAATGGCCTTCTAAAATGTTAGTAACTTTACCTGTCTGAAGATTCCAAATATGAATGAGACCGTTGCCATCGCTACTAACTAATGTCTGATTATCAGTGGTCATTACCATAGATAAGACGGATAAACTATGTCCTTTTAAGGTATTAATCACTTCTCCTGATTGAATATCCCATAAATAAATATTTGTATCGGCTGAACCACTAGCTAAAAATTTACCATCATTACTAATAAAAATGGTATTAATTAACCCTGAATGTTTTTCTAATGAATGTATTATCTCCCCTGTTTGGATATTCCAAAGCTTAATGGTTTTATCCCAACTCCCGCTGGCAATGGTTTCTCCGTCTGGAGTAAAAGCAAGACTTGTGACTGAATCTTGGTGGCCTTTTAAGGTTTTGAATAATTTTCCTGTGGATAAATCCCAAATTTTAATGAGATTATCATCACTGCCACTAACAAGATATTCTCCATTTGGGCTAATGGCTAAGGCGTTAATGCCTTGTGAATGGGCTTTCCAGGTTTTTATGGGAGATTGACTGGTGATATTCCAGAGGGAAATACTACCATTACTTTGGCCACTTGCTAAGATGGAATCTTTTAAGGCAAGAGTATTGACGCTTCTTCCTTGGGCTTGTAGGGTATTGGTTAAGGTATAATTGTTATTTGATGTGTTAATAGTAGGCCTTGTTTGTGGGTTATTTGCATTTTGGCTATTTGAATTTATTTCTATTATGGCGTATTCTTCTAGCCATGTCATAATTTTATTGATACTAATTCCAGAAGATACTATATTATCTGAATTTTGCTCTAGCCTTACTAAAGCATTAATTCCGATTAGTTGTCCTTTATTATTGAGAATTGGACCACCACTCATACCTGCTCTTACTAAATTTGTATAGCTTAATGAGTTACCTAGTGGGAGTTGGGAATCGGTATCTGTGAGGATTCCTTCTGTTTTAATATAAATTCTTTGTCTTAAACTACCTCCCGAGCGTGCCCAACCGCTTACATGAATTTTTTCTCCTCGGTTTATGGCATCTGGATTTGCTATTTTTACTGTGGGATAGGGTAAATCACTAGTGAAAGTTAGTATAGCAATATCTAAATTTGGTAATTTTATAATCTTTTGTTCATCTATTTGGTGAGTTTTACCATCGGAAGTAGTTACTTGGTATTCTCCAACTTTATCTATTACGTGGGTATTGGTGAGTATATAGTAAGTTTCTCCTTTTTTTTGAATTATTACACCGCTGCCACTACTAACTCCGTCAATTCTGACTGTAATTTCTTGGGCAATTTTGCTAACATCTGGCATTGCATATACAATTATTGGGATTCCTGTTATGGCAATACCTAGTATTGAGGTGATATGTTTCATGATTTGAAAATTTTTTAATAGTTAATTGATGGTATATTTTTGGTTTGATTTTAACAGGATTAACTAGATTTAAGAATTTATGTTTAAATTTTATTTTGTGTTTAAATGTTTTCCTTCTCTAAATTTGCCAATTTTACTATCACAATTCTCTACCTTCTTATCCAAATTTATCTTGCGATAAAATTTCCTTGCCTGTAAAAAAAACTTTTTGGCTTGAGATTGGCAATTGAGTTTTTCAAAAGAATTTCCTAAATTGAAACAAGAAGTTGCAATCCCTAAAGGATATTGGATTTCTATGCTTATTTCAAAAACCTGTTGGTAAAACTGGATTGCTTTGTGAAATTTTCCCAAGGAATAATAGACATTTCCCAAGCCTCCTAATGAAGCAGCTACTCCAAGACGGCAACTAATCTCCTTTTTGATTTCTAGAGATTGGAGGTGATATTCTATTGCTTTTTGAAATTTTCCCAAGGAATAATAAGCATTTCCCAAACCTCCTAATGATGAAGCTTCACCTTGGCGACAACCAATCTTCTTTTTGATTTCTAGAGATTGGAGATGATATTCTATTGCTTTGTGATAATCTCCAACAGAATTGTAAACTACACCTAAATTTCCTAATGCCGTTGCTTCTCTTTGGTGATTTTCCATTTGTCTACAAATATCTAAATCCTCTTGGTAATATTGAATTGCCTTTTGGTATTCTCCCAAGGAGTGGTAAGTAACTCCTAAATTTCTTGATGCCATTGCAACTCCTCGAGAATTTTCTATTTTTCGACAAATATTTAAATCCTCTTGATAATATTGAATTGCTTTTTGATATTCCCCTAAGCAGTGGAAAGCAACACCTAAATTACATAATGCGATTGCTTCTGCTTGTAGATTTCCTCTTTTTATAGTAATGATTAAAAGCTGTTGGTAATATTCGATTGCCTTTTGGTAATTTTTGAGGGATAAGTAAGCATTTCCCAAATTCCCTAATGAAATTATTTCTCCTTGGTGAAAGGGTATTTTTCTACTTATGGTTAATACTTCTAGGTAATATTTGATGGCTGTTTGATAATCTCCCAAATATTTATAGACAATACCTAAATTTGCTAATGAAATAGCTTCTCCTTTTAAATTTCCTAATTCCCTTTTGATGTCTAATGAGTTGAGATGATATTCCATTGCCTTTTGATATTCTCCTTTCAAGAGGTAACTATTTCCCAATTTAGTTAATAAGATTGCTTTTTGCTGGGAATTTTTTTCCTGGGGATTCTCTATCTGTTTATCCATTTGCAAATACTTTTGATAATATTCAATCGACACTTTATTAATATTTTATTCTAGGAAGTCGTTATTAGCTAAAGCAACATTCCCTATTAGCTAAAGCAACATTCCCTAAAAAATTTATCTAGGGATGAGGGAGATATTTTGTTTTCTTGTATATCTCTAAAAGGAAGGAATAATCTTTGATAGAAAATCTTTGCTTCTTTATCTCATTTTTGAATCTCTTTAATTTTATTCCTCTACCTTATTATCAATTCTTGTTGTTTCCTAAATTTCCTAGCTTGTAAATAAAATACCAATGCCAACAATTTGGAATTTAGTTTGAGAAAGGTATTTCCTTGATTAAAATTGTGATTTATTTTGCAGTTAAATTGATAAAGCAAAAAGATTTGGTATCTATCTATTTGTTACTACAAACTTTTGATAGTTTTTAATACCTCATACTAAATCCGGTTATGAAACAGCTTTATTGATGAGGTGGAATTCTACATTATCCATTATCCATTATCCATTTCCATTATCCATTATCCATTCTCTATTCGCAAAGATTGGGAAATAGTAAGAGATAAAATAATTTTTAAGTAAGTCAAGGAAAAAAAATCGGATTTGGTATCAATAATATTTTTCCAAAAAGTTATAAGGAAATCCAAATTTGGCTATGAAGCAACTTCTTCTTGAGATTCTCTATTTCTATATCTCTCTATTTCTCTGTCTATACTTGTAAATGTTTTCTTGGAAGGGAATTCTCTATTTAGGTTTGTTTTGTTGATTCTTTTGTAATTTTTTTGCTGATATTTAATTCCTAATACTAAATCTGGTTATGAAACAAGCTTTATTGGCGAGGTGGAATTCTCAATTCTCTATTCGCAAAGATTGGGAAAAAGTAGGAGATAAAACAGTTTTTTTAATAAGTAAAGGAAAGAAAATTGGATTTGGTATAATTGATAAATTTCCAAAGACTTGTTAGCGTTGTTAGCAATGAAGAGATTTCTTCGTAATTTAGTTATTCTTTAAGGCAAGGAAATACCTCTTCTATCGTATATTTCTCTAAAAAATCTTTTTGATAATTTTCCATGGCTTTTTAATATATTTCTTTAAGCAGTAATAAGCTAATGCAAGATTTTCCTAAAGAATTTACCTTGCAAGGAGGATATCCTTCTTTTATTGAATTTCTCTTACGAGGTAGGAATAGAAGAATTTTTCATGGCAGATATTTGCATTGTTATCTAATTTAATTCCTCAATCTTTTGATTGCATTTTTCTACATCTTTATATAATCCCATCGCCTTAAACAAATCTCTTGCTTGTAAATAATATTTTTTTGCCTCTGTATTCTGATTTAACTTGATGAAAATATCTCCTAGATAAAAACAACAAATTCCTACTTTGAAATAATCTCCTATCTCTATACTTATATCAAAAGCCTCTAAATAATATTTCATTGCTTTTTGATATTCTTGCAACCAGTAGTATAAATATCCCAAATTATATAATGATATAGATTCTCCTTGATGATAGCCAATTCTTCTACTTATTTCTAAAGACTCTTGGTATGATTCAATTGCTTCTTTATCTTTTCCCAAGAAATTATAATTAACTCCCAAACCTATCAAGGAATTAACTTCTCCTTGACAATAGCAAATTCTTCTACTTATTTCTAAAGACTCTTGGTATGATTCAATTGCTTTTTGATATTCTTTCAAGCAGGTATAAACAACTCCCAAATTACCTAATACATCAGTTAACTCTTTACTATTTTCTAGTTTTCTTTTTATCTTTAAAGATTCTTGATAAGATTCAATAGCGTTTTGATATTCTCCTAAACAATGGTAAGTATTTCCTAAATTATATAAAGAATTTGCTTCCCCCTGACGATATTCTATTCTTCTATTTATCTCTAAAGATGCTTGGTAATAATCAATTGCTTTATTATATTTTCCTAGACACTGAAAAATATCGCCTAAATTATTTAATGAATTAATTTCTCCTTGAAAATATTTTATTTCTCTACTTATTTCTAAAGACTTTTGATAAGATTCAATAGCATTTTCATATTTCCCCTGAGATTTGTAAGCATTTCCCAAATTATTCAAAGAGGATACTTCTCCTTCACGATTACCTATTTCTCTATTTATCTTTAAAGATTCTTGTTGATAATTAATTGCTTCACTATGTTTTCCTAAACGTTGGAAAATATTTCCTAAATTACCCAATGCTTTAGCTTCACCTTTTTGATTACCTATTTCTCTATTTATCTCTAAAGATTCTTCAATATAATCAATAGCATTGTTATATTTCCCCAGAGATTTGTAAGCATTTCCCAAATTATTCAAAAATGAAGCTTCACCTTTTCGATTACCTATTTCTCTACTTATTTCTAAAGACTTCTGATAAGATTGAATAGCATTGTTATATTTCCCCAGAAATTTGTAAGCATTTCCCAAATTATTCAAAGAGGATGCTTCCCATTGATTATTATCTATAATTGCATTTATCTCTAAATTATGTTGGTGAAATTTAATTGCTTTATAATATTCTCCAAAGAATTCGTAAGCATTTCCCAAAGAGTTAACAGTAAATACATATCTACTAATTGCATTAAAATCTTTAAAATCTTTTTCTTCCCAAACCTTTAACAAAATCTCATAAGATTCAACTATCTTAGTGTAATAACCTCTTAATGACAAAAAACTATAACAATACTCAATCACATCAAAAGCAGAATCATACCCTTCTAACTGACAATGATGGTAAAACAACTCCAAATATCCATCCACATCAGTAATGGCTTTATCAGAAGTAAAAGGGTAATACTTACGATAATAATCGATCGCTAATTCATGGGCATTTCTTAAATCTTCCGACTTACTGATGACAAAATTCCTTACCAAAGACAAAAACTCAAAGCTACCACCATCTAATTTCATTAATAACGATCGATTTACTAATCCACCTAATGCTTTTTTAAGCTTAATCTTATCAAGATTATCACCAATTTTACCAAACATTACTCCAGCAGCTTCACTATCAAAAGGTAATCTATACACGCACAAAAACTCTAAAAACCTTTTGCTAACTGTATCCAAATTCTCTAAATGCTGATTTAAACTCCAAGATAAACAAGCATTTTCTCTATTTCGATGCAAACCATAAGCCTCTTCGTATACTAATTCCTCCTGCTGTAACTCTTTTATCTCGTTAAAATCACAATCACAATATTCCCTTAAAAAAGATGCTACCAACTTTAAACAAAGAGGATGACTATTCACTTCTTCGCAAAATTCCTGTAAATCTTTCTTTTCACCATAAATACCTTCCTTTTCTAACAACTCCACTCCATTTTCTACCCCAATACCTCCTAATTCAAGGCAAAAATTGTTTGCTTTCTTCCCATCAAACAAGATTGGCTTTTCTCTAGAAGTCACCAAAATAATGCTATTGCTACCACGTTGAAACCATTCTCGAAAAAAATCTCCATAACCTTCATCCAACCACCGCCGCTTTTCGTCTAAAAGGGTTTCCAAATTATCGACTACTAAAAAATACTGCTGCTTGCTAAGAAAGGCTACCAATTCATTCACTAATTCTTCTATCTTCCCAGCAGATGTTGGCTTCCCTCCTAATCCTGCAATAATTCCCTTAGCAAATGCGGCAAAGTCTGGTTTCACAGTAACTTCTACCCAAAATCTGTTTTCTTTAGGAATAGAAATCTCTGAATTGTATATCCTAACGGCTAATGAAGACTTCCCTATGCCTCCTAACCCAAATATGCCGATAGCTTTTACATTCTTATCTTGAAGCCATTCCAATATTTGGCTACATTCTTTCTCTCTACCTACCCAGTTGTCTACTGGTATTGGTGTAGTTTTTAAGCTAATAGAAAGATTTTGCCATTGTCTTTTATCTTTTAATAATTCATTTTTTATCTCCCAATTATTGATATTAATTACTTTTTTATTGACTTATCTATAGTAATAGTACTTTGATTTATATCTTTTAAACTCTCACTATTGATTAATCCAGTATTATTTTGATCTCCTGTTATATTAATATAACCTTCACTTTTAATTTTTTTAACTAATTCTTTTATCTCATTAGCAAAATCCTCATCCTCCATTGCTATTTGTATATAGGGCAACATTTTTTCTTTGAAAACTTCTTCTGACTTAGTTTCCTTTGCTTTTGACAAAGCTTTATCAACATTAGGAATATCTTTTATCTTTTCCCAAAATTTATTCCAAAGAGATTGCACTATTTCTCCTCCAATTTTCATAATGCCACCTTGGAAAAGATAATGAGCAATATCTGCTAATATATTATCCATAATTATTTGTAACCTAAAATAGTAATAATCCACAATTACATTATCGCCTATAAAAAGATTTTGTAGATAAATTTTTCCCTAATAGCACAAAAAACACAAATGCTCGACAAAGTTAAGATGATAAATACCAAACTTTTTAGAAATTAAATCTGACATAGGATTTCTATACTTGCTAAAATAGTAATCCAAAATATCAATTCCCATAAATCAACACAAAAAAATAATCTCAATAAGCTATAATAAAAAAAAATAAAGAGAAATAAAATGAAACCAGATCCAGAAACATTAAAAAAAATCGATGATGAACTATCAAAAAGACATATAGACCTAGATCCCGGAGGATATTTCATAATATATCTAGATCGAGAAAAAGAATTAATATGTGGCGAATACTATACAAACATCATAAATGAAAAAGGATTAGCAGCAGATCCTGAAACAGGAGAAGTTATTCCCGCGAAAGGACCAGTAAAAAGGACACCAAGTATGACATTTACAGGAAGAACTGCCAAAGAATTATGTGTAAAAATAGTAGAGCAAACCAAGCCATCTCTAATAACAATGCTAGATCATGCAGCATATTTAGGAAGAGAATGTGTTAAGGCAGAGTATGCTCTAATCAATGAAACAGAATATATCCAAGATTAAACCCTAAATTAATCACAAACTAATTACCAGGGAAGCCAACATACCAAAAATAAGTCACCATTGGAATGATGGTGGCTACAATTAAAAAGCCTATAACCCAAACAGTAGCAGATTTATCATCAGTTTCTTCAGCAGAAGTATAAGTACCTTCCACATTTACTTCCCCAATAACAGGTGGCCCTGGATCTTGATTACCTGATAATACAGCCACAAGACGATCGCTAGCATCAAGGAAAGCTTCATTATATTGATTACCATCTTTAATAGGCACAGTCATAGTTTCAGAAGTAATACTAGAAGCAATCTCATCAGTAACAAGATTTTGTGCACCATCTCCAGTGCGAATAGCTATATTATTAGTTAAAGTATCTAGTACGATAAGAACTTGATTAGCAGCTAAATCTTCAGAAGCATACCACTTAGAAAAGATAGAATCAGCTAAACCCTCAATAGTTTCCCCATACTCAAGACGGCGAATTGCTACCATTCTGACTTCCTTACCAGTTTCTTGTGCTAAATTATTGAAAGTATTATTGAGCTTATTTTCACTAGCTAAACTAATTACGTCTGCTTGATCAATTACCCAAACCGAATCTCCCCCAGTAACAGCAGGTAAATCATATACTCCAGTAGCATTAGCAGGGTTAGTAATGCAAGTTGTGGTTAAGATTGTGGTTAAAATTGTGCTTAAGACTAATACCCCTAAAGAGAGGTAACTTTGAGACAATTTCCTAGTTAAATTAATCCTAGTTAAATTGATGGTGATTTGATTAAAAAAGTTTTTCATGATAGCACTATCCCAATTTTAATGATTTAGTTTTAACTATTATCTCACCCATGGCGATCGTTGATAAGATCATTTTTCTCACAATTATACTTAAATACTGAATTTGGAGAGTGGTTTCCTTGGGAATGGGAGAGTGGGAGATGGTTTTTACTCAGATGGTTGTCAAAGGGAATGGGGAGAGTGGGGAGAATGGGAGAGTGGGAGAATGGGAGAATGGGAAGAATGGGGAGAGTGGGAGAATGGGAAGAATGGGGAGAGTGGGAGAGTGGGAGAATGGGAGAATGGGGAGAATGGGGAGAGTGGGAGAGTGGGAGAATGGGAGAATGGGGAGAATGGGGAGA
>JANQIW010000033.1 GCA_028281945.1 Prochloraceae cyanobacterium PL24a_bin.78 | reverse complement strand
GAGGCGATCGCCAAAATCTTCTGAATTGAGTAATTGTTGAACTGAATCGGGGGTAACACTCATAATTTAGTTGATTTTTTCAATTTGATTAAATATTTGCCATTGAGCGGATAATATCTCCACGAGTTAAAATACCGATTACTAAACCATTATCATCCACCACGATTAGACGTCGAATTTTCTTTTCCATCATTAAATGGGCAGCTTTTGGTAAAGCCTCATTAGGAGAAATAGTAATTGACTTTTTTGTCATTACATCTTCAACAATTTGCCCTAAGGCCTTATGAATCTCTTTCTCGTAACGAGCGGGATTTTCCAAATAGATGATACTATCTAAAAACATAAAATAAGGTGGAGGCTCTACACCCGTTTCCCGCCACATTAAATCGGTTTCTGAGATTACGCCCACCAATTTTCCCCCATCATTTACGACAGGCATTCCGCTAATCTTATTTGAAGCTAGAATTTTAATAGCCTCTGTTAAAAGTGTTTTAGGATTTACCGTAATCGGCTTAGATGTCATAACATCTTGTACTGTTTTGGTCATACTTTATTGTTTTTTTTCTGTGTAGTCTAATACATTTATTTTAGCTTATATCAATTTTCTAAAAAAATGACACAGTTAAACACCTAAGTTTGTTGATACACTTGATTTTAATGTCTTATCTCAAGTTCTAAGTTTTTCATTTTAAAGTATAGTTTATATGCCTTAGAAGTTTTTATTTTGAGATTTTCTAACCAAGAAATTTTTCTTTTATTTGTACTACTAATAGTTTTATCGATTAAATCTGCATCAAAGTTAGCAAGATTTAATATTTTAGTTATTTGTTGAACTTTATTTATATCTCTTAAGGAATTATTTTCAAAAAAGAATGATTTTTTAATAGGCGTGGTTAAATAAATCTCTGCAATTCTTTCATATTCTGCTAAAAAATAATCTAGATTTTTAGCGTAATCCCAAAAACTTTTGAGAAAGCCAACAGAACCCCATTGTTTAATAGGATTTCTAAATAAAAATATAAAATGACTATTAGGAAACATTTTTTCCATATTTAATAATGATGCTTGACTAACTACCCCAATTTCTTTAAATCCTGTTCTTGAGTAATCCAAAGGAGGTGTAATAGTCTCAATAATTAATTGTTTTATACTATGAGCTAACGGCTGAAAATCATTAGTGGCAATGGCATAAAAAGAAGTATGCTTTTTCTTTTCAAAGCAGTCTATCAATTTTTCCAAATCTTTAGCTCTTCCTTCTTTATTATCTTTTTCAGCACAAAAATAACTATTAACTAAATTTTCCATCAATCCATGATGTTCTCCAAAAATAAAAACTTCATCGCTTGAATTTAAAATTCTTTGTAATGCAGTACTGGAACTTCTCCCACAAACACCATAAATAAAAATATTTTCACTTTCTAAAATATTCATTGATTAACTTAGAAATTTGGTCTAACCTCATCAATTATAGAAGCCATTTGGAATCTTTGATCCTTCTTTTAATACTTTAAAATGAAATATATAAGATTATATTGATGAATTGACACCATCAAAAGTTGCTGATTTGGCTCTAATATCATTTTTTTTTAATAGTGATAGAGATAAAAAATGGGGAGAATGGGAGGAATGGGGAGAATGGGAGGAATGGGGAGAATGGGAGGAATGGGGAGAATAGGAGGAATGGGGAGAATGGGAAGTATATTTTGATAATGATATTAAGGAAAAAAGTTCTTTTTAATTATCCTAAAATTAGGAAATTTTAACTCTGTCATTATTAAAGACAAATTGATATAACAATATCAGAAATGGATGGGCCAAAAAAGAGAGATGACCATCATAATTGCCAACAAATAAAAGATACTCTTATAAGATAAAAGGTTTATAATAGTAGCATTTACTCTAAATTTGGCCAATACTGCCATAATCGGATCTATATCCGAATATTAGTAAGTTGAAACTCTCTATTGTTAAAAAATCATCTAAATTTTATTTCATGACAATACCAAAAAAAATACCCATTGCTATTGGAACTCTTACTCTCTTGATCGCCAGCTTCCCAGCAATTGCCGAGATTCGCCAACAGCGCGTCAACTTTCAGCCAGGTACAAACAGTACGAATATTAGGGGTCAAATTCGCGGATATGAATCCATTGATTACATCTTGAATGCTCGTGCTGGTCAATCTGCCAATTTCAGCCTCGGTACCGACAATCCTCAAAACTACTTCAATGTCATTCCTCCCAGTGAAAGTGATACTGGAGTTGCCCTCTTCACAGGTTCCATATCTGGCAATCAGTATGAAGGTATCTTACCTGAAAACGGCGACTATCGTATTCGAGTCTACCTGATGCGAGCGGCTGCGCGCCGAGGAGAAGTAGCAAATTACGTTCTCGATATGGCAATTGGTAATAGCAATCTGAGTAGGAATTCCAACTCGACAGGTCCTTATAGCACTGACAACTATGACGCTACCACGATCTTCGACTGTGAGGTTCGCAATCTGTCTGATCTCCGTGAGATCACCCATGGACAGAGCTGTCCAGCTGGGATTTTACGTGGAGACCGTGGCTCAGCATCGATTCGCATCCAGCTCCCAAACGGGGGAGAAAGAGTTCTCAATTTTGACAACGGCAACGTTACTACTCCCGATGGTGGAAATCTCAATTGGGGGAAGGATGGGGATACATGGTTTATTGGGATTGATGGTAGCGAGTTTTTCATTATTCCCGAAGCAGCAGTTAACGGCGGATAAATTTCTGCTGGTAGTGACAACTCATTTCCTGATCTATCAACTAGCCTTAATTGCTAGTAAACATTCTCCTTGACAATCTTTCTATCAAGCTAGGAACATAATGAAAGATTCAATTTATAGATTTTGATAAGTTTGAAACAGAAAAAAAATGAAACTAACCAAAACGTCCGTCTTTAATTGGTATAAAGGTTTAATTAAAACCAGTGTGTTAGCAATTTTACTGATGACATTATCTATTGGATTAAGTGGTGCATGGTGGAATTTTAATTCTGATGCTCCTAAATCTGAACCTCGTCGTCAAAGTATCTTAGCTCAAGGAGATGCCATTACGGATCCTAATGCGATATTAAGATACTCTTTACCTATTGAGAATGATACAATCCAAAAGGTTCAAGCTGATATTGAAGATATTTCTCGCCATCTCAGAGGTAAACGCTGGCCTCCTATTCTCAAAGATATCAAAGATGCTTCTTTCTTAATCAATGTTCGTGGGGATAAATTACTAGAAGGAGTTTATGAGGAAGATTTGCCAGAAGCTGAAGCTTTGGTAGCAGAATTAAAAGAGGACATTGGCCAACTTAGAGAGTTAACTGAAGCTGAAGATAAACAAGGAATCTCTAATCTTAGAGGTGAATCTCTTAAGAAAATTACCCGTCTGGAAACATTAATGGTTCATGGTTTTCCTTTTGAAGTGCCAGAAGAATATTCTAATTTACCTCAATTGTTAGGACGTGCTACCGTGGAAATCGAAACCACTAAAGGGAATATGACTGTGATAGTAGATGGTTATAGTGCTCCGGTTAATGGTGGTAATTTTGTGGATTTAGTCCAACGAGGTTTTTATGACGGACTAGAATTTATCGATATTGAGGATAATTTTGTGGTTCAAATCGGCGATCCTCCTGGTCCTGAAGTCGGTTTTGTTGATCCAGATTCTGGAGAATACCGAGCTATCCCTATGGAAATTTTAGTTGAAGGAGAAGATGAACCACTTTATGGGATGACTTTAGAAGATGCAGGATTATACTTAGATAAACCTGTTATTCCTTTTAATGCTTATGGTGCAATGGCTTTAGCTCGCCCTGCGGCCGATCCCAATGGCGGTTCTTCTCAATTCTTCTTTTTTAAGTTTGATAATGAATTAACTCCTCCTGGTTTTAATTTAATGGATGGTCGTTATTCTGTTTTTGGCTATTTAGTTGAAGGCAAAAATGTTTTACAAAACCTAACTGAAAACGATAAGATTATTTCAGCTAAAGTTATTGATGGTTTATCTAATTTAGTTAAACCTAGTGAAAGCTAAATTAAACTATTTATACTAAATTAACTAAGAAGAAAATATTATGATAATAATTACTATTTCTTCTTTTTTTTATCGTTTTAAATAATATTTAATAATAAATCCGGTTATGAAACAAGCTTTATTGGTGAGGTGGAATAGCCTAGCGGCAAGGCTAAGGCCTACGGAATTCGGAATTCGGAATTCGGAAAGATTGAGAAAAAGTAGAAGATAAAAAAGTTTTTTAATAAGTCAGTTTTGAAAACCGGATTTGGTATAAAAACTAAATAGCTTCTTTTCCATTATTAATTATGATAAATATCCCTCAAACAGTAAAAAATATTGGTGAACAAGGTTTATTAAAAATAGTTCAAAGATTTTCGCCTCCATCCATCGTGGGAGATGATGGTGCTGTGGTTTCTGTATCTCCTGGTTATTCATTGGTTGTAACTACTGATGTATTGGTAGATGGAGTACATTTTAGCGATGGCACTACTTCTGCTTTTGATGCAGGATGGCGTGGAGTAGCTGCCAATTTATCGGATTTAGCTGCCATGGGGGCTTCTCCTCTTGGAATTACAGTGGGTTTATCATTGCGAGAGGATTTAACTATCCAATGGGTAGAAAATTTATACCAAGGAATGGAGAGTTGTTTGCAACAATATTATACTAATATTTTAGGAGGAGATATCACTCGTTCTTCAGTTAATACTATAGCAATTACTGCTTTTGGAGAGGTATTCCCATCAAGAATAATAGAACGTTCTCAGGCAAAAGTAGGTGATTTACTAGTAATGACAGGGTATCATGGGCGATCCCGTGGGGGTTTAGAATTACTTTTAAATCCAAAAATAGGTAATAATCTAACCTTAGATGAAAAAAATATTTGTATTAAAGCACATCAAAGACCTATCCCTCGATTAGATGTATTAGATTATTTATGGAATTTAGAAGACTGTAATCATATTGCAGGAATGGATAGTAGTGATGGATTAGCTGATGCAGTAATCCAAATTTGTCAAGCAAGTGGTGTGGGTGGGGAAATTGATCTAAAATATCTTCCTTTAGCTCCAGAATTACTAAAGTTAGTGGGAAAAAAGCAAGGGTTAGAATGGACTTTATACGGTGGAGAAGATTTTGAATTAGTTTTATCTCTTCCCGAAAAACAAGCCAGGATTTTAGTTGAAAGATTAGAGAAACCAGCAGCAATTATTGGTAAGATTACTGATAGTCATCAAGTAAAATTAATCGACAGTAACAATCCTCAATTTTCCAAAAACTTAACTTTAGATAAAGGATTTCAACATTTTCAAAAAAATTAATCATAAAAAATCAAACATAAATAAAAATAAGCAATTAAATAATTATCAATGTAGCTGAGAGCATTAAGATTAGTATAGGAGTTAAGTTCAAAAGCCTTACTATGATTGAATTAGAAGAAACCTGAGACTTAGTATCTGAAATATCAATAGTGACACATTAGTTTTTTTAAGAATTGTTACAATAGAAGAGGCAATCATAAACCAAAATAAATAGTGAACACTTTTTTAAAAATAGAACCAGCCAAAAGAAAAAGCTTAGTAATATTATTTACAAGTGGTTTATTCTTTTGGATCAGTATAACTTCATTTTTAGTAACCTTACCAGCATATATTAAAGATATGGGAGGTTCACCACAACAAGTGGGATTAGTAATGGGGTTTTTTGTCATAGGCTTATTAATATCTCGCCTCGGGTTAGGAAGCATAGCAGATAGACGTAGTCGAAAATTAGTAATTCTAATTGGCGCATTTGTGGTAGCAAGTGCCCCCATAGGATATATCTTAGTGAATTCCCTCCCTGGAATGATGGCTGTCAGAGCTTTTCATGGTATTAGTATTGGAGCTTTTACCACAGGATATAGTGCCTTAGTAGTAGATTTATCACCTCCCAAACAAAAAGGAGAACTAATTGGTTATATGGGTTTAGTTGTACCTATAGGTATGGCTATTGGTCCAGCATTCAGTGGATTTTTACAACAAACTATCAGTTATTCTATTTTATTTTTGATATCAACTTTTTTAGGATTTATTGCTTTACTTTTAGCTTCTCTAGTTCAAGAAACCAAGAAAAAAAATACTTATCTAAATCAAGAAAATAATATTTCATCAGATTATTCTCTGAGTTCTAAGCAAAGTTTTTTGACTTTAGTAACATCTAAATCTTTCATAATTCCAGCTATTATCCTAACTTTAGTTGGTTGTACTTTTGGAGCTTTAACTAATTTTATCCCTTTATTCATTCAAGAATTAAATCAAGAGATAGGATTAGAATTTAATCCAGGATTATTTTTTACAGCTGCAGCTATTTCTTCCTTTACTATTAGAATTTTTGTCGGTAGAGCATCAGATCATTATGGTAGAGGTTTATTTATTACCATTAGCATTATTTGTTATATCATATCTATGCAACTGCTAACAGTGGCTAATACATCTTCATTGTTATTAATTTCGGGAACTATTGAAGGAGCTGCGGGAGGAATGATTATTCCTATGATGTTAGCACTGATTTCCGATCGATGTTATGCAGAAGAAAGAGGAAAAGTATTCGCCTTTTGTCTCAGTGGATTTGATGTAGGAATTGCTGTAGGAGGTGCAATTATAGGTTATATTTCCCTCGACGAAGGATATGAAAGTTTATTTGCCTTTGCGGGAAGGATTGCTATTGCTGCCTTAATCATCTTTTTACTTGCTTGTAATAAAAAAATTGTTAGCTCTCTAGGTTTTGCAGTAGGTAAATCGAAAGATTTATATGCTTTGGATTCATAATTTATCATCTAAAAAGTATTTATTGTAATTTTTTTGATATTAAAATTGCGATTCCTAATAAATTCCTCAGAAAGCAAAGCTGTTCTATTTCAGAATTTTCCCAGTTGTGAGGTGATTTAATTTGATGAAGACATAGTAAACCCCAAATTCTTTCTTCAACAAGAATAGGAATCATTAAAGATGCTTGTATATTCAACTGATTTAAAATCGATATTGCTTCTGGTTGTAGATCCATTTGATCAATACTGTTGATTGCTACTGGAATTCCATTCCGATATTGAGTATTATATATAGTATCTAAACCAAAATCTAAATGACAATAATCTTGAATAGATTCAGATTGGGTTGCAATTGCTTCAAAATAAAACTTACTCTCAAGTTGATAAACAATAACTCTTTCTACCTGAGTAAATACTTGAATATCTGTAACTATAGATTGTAAAAAATTTTCTAGATTAAATTCCCGACTCAGATTGGAAATAATCTCTTTAAACAAGCGTTGCCAATCTTCTAACTTGGCTAATTTAACTTTAACTCGATCTAAATCAGCCTGAGTTTGAGTAGCACCTAATAAACGTTTAACTTTTTGAGATAATACTGCCCAAGAAATGGGTTTGGTAATATAATCTGTTGCTCCTACCGCAAAAGCACGATCGACAGATTCTCCATCATCAAGAACGGTGATCATAAGAATGGAGATATAATCTCCCCCTGGAAGATTTCGTAGATTCTGACAACAACTAAAACCATCCATGTTGGGCATAACGGCATCTAAGAGGATTAAATCTGGTTTAAGGCGATTAAATTCTAGTAAGCATTGCTCCCCATCTTTAGCTTCCATAACTCGATAACCTTCTTCTGACATGGCTAAATTTAACAAAGTTCGCATCGAACGATCATCATCTACTACTAAAATTAAAGGAGCTTGTGTTTCTCTCATAATCTGGTAAGTTGCTGCCTAATATTTTTAACTAAGAATCTTCAATAATAACATGAATTGATAGTATTAATTCAATAAAACTTTCTATAATTTTTTGAATCTAGAGCTAGATATATATTAGTTATAGATAAAAGTAAAACTAATAAATTATTATCTATCAATTAATTTTTTCATTAATTTGTCAAAAAAATATTCTTCTATTTATTATAATAATTTGAAAGTTATTCTATTTAGATTTCTAACTCTTTTTCTAAAGCTTTACAAACTTGTTGATATTCAATTTCTAAGATAGAGAGATATTCCAAAGCACCTTTGGTCGTATTACCTCTAGCAATATGTTCTAATTGTTTACATAAATCGGCAAGTTTATTAGCTCCGAGATTAGCACTTGCAGAACGCAAACTATGGGCAGAAAGCCTTAAAGCTTTGGGATCATGAGATTCGATGGCTTTTTGGATTTCTTTTAATTGTAAAGGAGCATCTTCAAAATAATTGTTAATCAATTCAGAAATAATCTTAGAAGCTTGTTGCCCTGCCATTTGGCGTAAGGAATTCAAGATTTTAGGATTAATAGTTTCAATATTTTGACTTGTTTTGTTTGGTAGTATTTGGGGCATGGTTTCTGTTTTTTGATTTATTTTTGATTTTAGGGAAAGATCCATATTAGTAGAACTATTAGGATCTATCATCTGATGAGAATTACTTTTTGTTTTAATTTTTTTTAAAGCTTCAACTAATGCTTCTACGCGAATAGGTTTAGCAATATAATCATCCATCCCTGCATCTAAACAAACTTGACGATCGCCCAAAATAACACTAGCAGTCATGGCAATAATATAAGGGCGTTGAGACGAAGACCATTCTTTACAAATCAATTTAGTAGCTGTTAAACCATCCATTTCAGGCATTTGTACATCCATAAAGACCAAATCGTAAGATTGACGCTGTAATGCTTTAATGGCTTCAACACCGCTACTTACTGCATCTGCTCGATAGCCAAGCTGTCTTAAAATCAATAATGCTACTTTTTGATTAACAACACTATCTTCAGCTACGAGAATTTTCAGAGGGATAGTTTCAGCTAGGTTTTCATGTTGAAATTTTACTGGTTCTGGCTTCTTTTTTTCAATAGAATCTTCAGCTAAAATATTAATTAAAACATTCCTTAACTTAGATTGTTGAATAGGTTTATTTAAAATAGCAGCAAATTTTAGATCTTGTTCTTGTTGTTGAAAGATATCAGTTCCCCAAGAAGTCAACATAATTAGGGGTAAATTGTGATATTTAGTTTGAAATCTAATGATTTTTGCTAACTCAATTCCATCCATATTAGGCATTTGTAGATCTAAAACTGCTAAATCAAAAGATGCTGCTCCTTTTTGGAGTAATTCTAAAGCTTTGGCACCAGATTCAACAGCACAAGTAAGCATTCCCCAAGATTGAGCTTGAAGAGTTAATATTTGTCGGTTAGTAGCATTATCATCGACAATTAACATTTGCTTGCCTAACAAATACTGTTTTTCTGTTTGAGTATTATTGGTATTAGTTTCTTCAACTGATGGTGCAATAATTGTAAAAGAAAAGGTAGAACCGATTCCTAATTCACTTTCTACAGAAATATTACCATGCATCATCTCGCATAAATTTTTACAAATTACTAATCCTAATCCTGTTCCTCCATATTCACGAGTGGTTGAGGCATCTACTTGACTAAAAGATTTAAATAGTTTATCCATTTTTTCTTGAGGAATACCTATTCCTGTATCGCGAACAGAAATTTTAATTTTATAATTTTGGAATTGAGAGTTAAATTCCTCTGATTCTTCTTCACTCTCTAGAGGAGTTGCTTCTGCATAAACTACGACTTCTCCTGATTTTGTGAATTTAATGCCATTATTGACTAAGTTAACTAATATTTGATTTACCTTTGTTGGATCTCCAATAATTTTTTTTGGGGTTGAAGGTTTAATCAAGTATGCTAGTTCTAAATTTTTTTCTACTGCTTTATTTGCTAATAGATTCAATGCGCCTTCTATGCAATTATGTAAATCGAATTCTTGTTCTTCTAATTCAATTTTACCAGCTTCTATTTTGGAAAAATCTAATACATCATTAATTATACTTAACAATTCTTCACTACTTGCTCTAATTATTTCCGTAAAATCTTTTTGTTTTTCTTGTAATTCTGTGTCTAATAATAAACCTGTCATTCCGATAATAGCATTCATTGGAGTGCGAATTTCATGACTCATAGTTGCTAAAAAATCACTTTTAGCCTCACTTGCGACAAGAGCTTCTTTACGTAACTGAGATAATTCAGCGATTACATCTTGTAATTGTTTTTCTGTATCATCTGCTTCAGCGATTCTGGCTTCGAGATTATCAATTGTTTCTTCTAGTTTAGCTGCTATTTTATTTAAAGATGATATTAATTGGGAAATTTCTTGATGATTTTCGACTTCTCCTCGTTGCTGTAAATTTCCTTTTTCTAAAGCTTTTGCTAACTTTAATGCCTTTTTTAAAGGTTGATAAACTTCTCTTTGAAATAAAAATTTACTAAAAAGTAAGCTTATTAAGCTGATAATTATAGAAATTACAATCCCTATTGTTAGTCGTTGAAGTGCTTCTTTTTGAATATTTTTGATAGAATAGGCTATACGAATTTCACCAATTATATTTCCATTATTAATAATAGGATTTCGTATTTCTTTGATGAAAGATTGTTGGGAAATTGGTTCAATTAATTCTAAAATATCATCAGGATTAATGGAATCTTCCATTGTTTGTTTGATAATTGATTGTTCTAAATTGAGAAAACTGTTAGTTACTTTTCGATTTTCCAAGATAATGGTATAGACAATATCTGTATTTAAATGATTTTTTGTTATAGAATTTTCCATGGAAGATAAATCTGATTCACCAATCTCCGCCACCCTTATATCACTAAGCAATTGAGCTTGACTTTGAGTTTTGATTTGTAAATTATTTAAATCTCTAAAATAACTCCAACTAATTAAAATTGAAACCAAAACCAATTGGAGAATTGCCCCTAGAGCATTTGTAATTAATAAATATCGAAAAGCAATAGTTTTCCTCATTTTACCTTAAAATCAAATTGAGGCCTAAAAATGAAATTTACCTCTAAACCTTTAAAAAATTTAACCTAGATAGATTCTAATTAGTATATTATTGTTAAGTATACTAGGTTATAATTTAAGTTAAGTTCAAAATCTTGAAAATTTTCCCAATATAACTATTATAGCAGATTGAAGAATTTTAAAATCATAACACTATATTTAACTTTCAAGTTCAATAGAAACAAAGTTGTCTATGGAAATTATAAATTTTCTTAACGATCAGGATTTTTTCTTGGTTTGCTAAACCATATATCTCATATTTTCTGGAAAAATCTATGGAAAAATAAGATTACAAATTAATCAAAGGTTAAAAATGGAGAATGGCTAGACGTTCAATTAGAGCATCTCAAAATGGAATCATTAAAGCTAAACATAAATTTGAGCTAACCGGATGGACTCAAGAATATCTTGCGGCGGAGGTAGGTTTATTAACTCGTCAGTCAATTTGGAAGTTTTTTACGGGTAGACCAATTGAACGGCATCTTTTTATTGAGATTTGCTTTAAGTTGGATTTGGAATGGGAGGAAATTGCCGACTTACCTAAACCAGCAATTCTCTCCCCAGAGAAATCAAATAATCAAAGCAAAATGGGGATAGGGGATTTAGTTTCAATGATCAGATCCCAAATTAGCCCATCGATTCAAACTCAATGTCGGATTTTACAATCTTCTCTGGAATTAACAGGGCCAAGATTATTAGAAAACATTTACACTAATGTAAGAATTTTACCCAACCTCAGTAATCAACGTTGGTTAGAGGTGTCAGATTTACAAAATTCATCTTCAGGCAGGGTTAGTCTAGGGGATGGCTTGGAAGACACCATTGCTGGCATGGAGATTGTTAGCCAACATAATAAGTTACTCATTTTTGGTAAACCCGGTGCAGGAAAAACAACTTTTTTACAACGTATCGCTATTGACTGTGACGAGGGTAGATATAAAGAAGATTGCATTCCTGTATTTATCCAACTGAGAAGTTTTATTGCTGAAGCAGAAAAGGAAGAAGATCTAAATTTTATTAATTATCTATATCATTTAGGAGGAAGTTATAATTTATCTTCTCAAGAAATTGATTCTATTCTTCAAAAAGGAAAAATTCTTCTTTTACTAGATGGTTTAGATGAAATAAGTGGCAAATACAGTACAATTATTATTCAACAAATTGATAAATTTGCTCAAGATTATTATCAAAATCAGGTAATTATTACTTGTCGTAGTGCTGGACAACAATATTATTTTCGTGGTTTTACTTATGTAGAAATAGCAGACTTCAATGGTAGCCAAATCCGAGAGTTTGCCCAAAAATGGTTTATGGCTACCGCAAGTAGCGAAGAAGAAGGAAAAGAAAAAGCACAACAATTTATTGAAGAATTAGATAAAAAAGATAATCAACCCATTCGTGAGTTAGTTGTTACCCCAATTTTATTGAGTCTAATTTGCTCTGTATTTCAAGAGCGATGGAGTTTTCCCAGCAAAAGATCGAAACTATATCAAGCAGGTTTAGATATATTATTAATACGTTGGGATAAAGCTAGAGGAATTCAAAGAGATATCACCTATAAAAAATTATCTCTAGCAGATAAAATAACTTTACTTTGTGAAATAGCTGCCAGTAATTTCGAGAAAGGAAACTACTTTTTTGAAAAAAATGATGTTTTATATATAATAGAAAATTATATTAGAAATCTACCAGATACTAATTTAGATCCAGAAACCTTATGGTTAAATGCTGAAGCAGTATTAAAAGCAATCCAACTTCAACATGGATTATTAGTAGAGCGTGCCAAAGATATTTATTCATTCTCCCATCTAACTTTCCAAGAATACCTCACAGCCAGAAAAATAGTCGCCAATCGGGACACACAAATCTTAGAATCAGCTTTAGGAAAATTAGCGCAACAAATTACTAACCTACAATGGCGAGAAGTAATATTATTAACATCTAGTATGCTGCAAAAAGCAGATTTCCTCTTAGTAGAAATGAGAAAACAACTAGATAATATTGTGAATAATCAGGCAGAATTACAAGACTTTTTGGTTAAAATTGATAAGAAAGTTAAATCAATAACTACACCCTATAAAATAGGAGCGGTAAGAGCTTTTTACTATACTTTATTTCAAGAAAATAGAGATTTAAATTTAGCAGTTTCTTTAGATGGCAATTTAGCAAGTAATTTAGCTAATGAATTAGCATTAGATTTAGCCTTAGCTAGAGCCTTTGCAGCCAGTATTACCTTAGTAGAAAAACCCGACATTAAACAAATTTTAAGTCTCGGTTTTGCCTTAGATTTTGAGAGAAGTTTCCGACTAGATGATAAGTTAAAAATTGCTCTCAATGAATTAAAACAAATGCTACCAGATTTATCCATTGGTAAAGAAAACTTACAAAATTGGTGGCAAAGCAATGGGGAAAAATGGCTGAATAAATTCCATTCTATCCTCATAGAAAATCGTCAAATTGGATATTATTGGCAATTAGATCATCAACAGCAAAAAGTATGGCTAGAATATTATCAAGCTAATGAATTCTTGATTGAATGTCTCCATAGTGATTCTCAAGTCAGTGCTAAAATAATTGAAGAAATTGAAGCAAGTATTCTAACACCTTTAAATCATCAAGAAAATTAAGCATTATTAGCAGATTAGAACAAAAAATGACGACCCAAAAAAAACCTCAAAAATCTATAGTTATGCGTTTGAGGATAATGTACCTAGCTGCTTTAAGTACAGTGGCTACCTTATCAATATTTAGCCAAATCATCATACAGAGATCTTTACAACAACAAAGTAATGATTCAGGAGTAATTAATATTGCCGGTCGTCAAAGAATGCTTTCTCAAAAAATAGCTAAAACAGCATTAGCAATAGATATCACGACATATCATCAAGAAACCCATATTGAAGTAAATGAATTAGTAGATGAATTAGAAAGAGCCATTCAACTTTGGGAAAAATCTCATCAGGGATTGCAACAAGGAAGTCCAGAATTAAAATTGTCAGGAAATAATAGTTCTCAAATTCAGGAAATGTTTCGTGCTATAGATTCTAATTATCAAAGAATATTAACGGCAAGCAAACAAATTGTAGAATTAACTCAAGAAAACAAGATCCCTAAAAAAGAAGAATTTTTACCATTAATAGAGGAAATACTAGCTAATGAAACAACATTTCTCCAGGGAATGGATGAGATAGTTTTTCAATACGAAGAAGAAGCAAAAACTAGGTTAGAAAAATTGAAAAAGATAGAATTATCCCTCCTAGCTATTACTATAGGGGTTCTAATTTTAGAAGCATTATTTATCTTTTATCCAGCGGAATTAAACATCGGAAAATATATCAAACAATTGCTACAAACTAAACAAGAATTAGCACAAATAGCCCAAGAATCAGAAAATCAAAATATTAAATTGCAACAAGCTTTAACAGAGGCAAACTCAGCAACTCGCCTCAAATCAGAATTTCTAGCAAATATGAGTCATGAAATTCGTACCCCTATGAATGGTGTAATCGGGATGACAAGTTTATTATTGAATACGCCTCTAACATCAGATCAAAAACAATATGCCGAAACTATTCGTAATAGTGGGGATTCTTTACTAACAATAATTAATGATATTTTAGACTTCTCAAAAATAGAATCAGGCAAGTTAGATTTAGAAGAGCAGCCGTTTAATTTGCGCAATTGTATCGAAGAAGCTTTAGATTTATTTGCCCACCAAGCAGCAGAAAAAAATTTAGAATTAGCCTATTTTTTAGATCCTACAACTCCAAAGACAGTAATCGGTGATATCAGCAGATTAAAACAAATTTTGATCAATCTCATTGGTAATGGGATTAAATTTACAGAACAAGGGGAAGTGGTTGTTAAAGTTTCATCATCAGAAATAGAAAGAATAGAGAATAGCAATTCTCATCCAAAATATGAATTATTTTTTCAAGTAAAAGATACAGGAATTGGCATTGCAGAACAAGATATGAAAGTTTTATTTCAGTCTTTTACTCAAGTAGATGCCTCCACTTCTCGTAAATATGGGGGAACAGGATTAGGATTAGCAATTTGTAAAAGTCTTTGCGAATTAATGGGAGGAGAAATTTGGGTAGAAAGTCAGGAAGGAATAGGTTCTACTTTCCATTTTAAAGTAATTTTAGAAATTCCATTTAATCAAAAATACTTAGATTCACCAGAAAATTCACCTTATTTAAAAGATAAAAAAGTATTAATTGTGGATGATAATACCACTAATCGTCAAATCTTGGTTTTACAATCTCAATTTTGGGGCATGATTCCCAAAGGAGCAGGTTCACCTTTAGAAGCTTTAGAGTGGCTTAAACAAAAACAAAAATTTGATATGGGTATTTTAGATATGCAAATGCCTCTTATGGATGGTTTAAGTTTAGCAAAAGAAATCCGAAATCTGCCAGATTATCAACAATTACCTTTATTAATCTTAACGAGTATAGGCAATCAACCTCCTAAATCTGAATTAGAAGCGGTAAATCTTTCGGCTTTTCTCCATAAGCCTATTAAAGAAATTCAACTTTATCAAAAATTAATCCAAATTTTTGGGAGAAAAAAATTTAGTGTCCAAGATTTAAAAAATCACAATATCCAAATAAATCCTAATATGGCAACAGAATTACCCTTAAAAATATTAGTTGCAGAAGATAATATTGTTAATCAAAAATTGGCACAACAATTTCTCAAAAGAATGGGATATCTTGCTGATATTGTTAGTAATGGATTAGAAGTTATTGAGGCATTACAACGTCAAAGTTATGATGTGATTTTGATGGATGTTCATATGCCAGAAATGGATGGGATCACGGCAACTCAAGAAATCTATACTCTAAATCTTTCTCCTCGGCCGCGAATTATTGCTATGACTGCTAGTGCCATGAAAGGCGATCGTGAAAGGTGTTTAGATTCAGGGATGGATGATTATATTACTAAACCAATTCATATTAACGAATTAGTCGTTGCTTTGAAAAAGTGTCAACCAATTATGAAAACTTTATCTACCCTATCTTCTGAGAAAAATGATTCAATAGATAGAGAAGTTTTTCAAGATTTACAAGTTTTATTTGGTGAAGAGGATTCTACTAGTTTATTTGAAATCATAGATGCTTTTTTAATAGATTCCCCGAAGTTTTTACAATCAATTAAAAATGCAATTTCTAACAAACAATTGATCAAATTATCTAAAACGGCTCATAGTTGGAAATCTAGCAGCGCAACTGTTGGGGCATTACATCTCTCTAAACTTTGTAAAGAACTGGAATTATTAGGAAAATCTCAACAAATTAATGGGGCATTAACTATTGTTAATCAAATAGAATTAGAATACTCTAAAGTAGAAGAAGCATTGGCAAATATTCGCTCGAAATTATTGGGATAAAGCTTGAAGAATTAACTTAAAATCTGTTATTATAGAGGAATAATTACTAAATTTTAAAACAGGAACGTGGACAAAAATACACTCTATTTCTAAAGTATAATCTTCCAAATATTTTAAAACTTGATAGTATAAACCTTCACAAACAAATCTACCTGCATTATGACTAATAAAAGTATATTTTAAATTATTAGTAATTTTGGCTAAATCTACCTTTGTATCAAGACGGTTTTCATCCCAACTAGCATGAGATTCAATACTTAATAAATAACGAGATTCTGCCATACCACAACAAATAATTACTTCCGGTTGTACATCTTCAATACAAGCTATTGCCCTTTCACTAGCCCGATGAATATTAACAGGAAGACGATGAAGAAAATATAAATTCAAATCCAATTGACAACCTCGAATTCTCGATAATAAATCATCAGAAGAATTGCTAGATTGATGAGGAAGCCAAGTATCAAAAGAAGTTAGTAAAATTTTTTTCAAAATATTCCAAGGAAAAATAATAGATTAAAATAACATTATCAACAAAAAAGGAACAAAATCAATGACACAAATTGCTGTAATCGATTATGACATGGGTAACCTTCACTCAGCTTGCAAAGGATTAGAAAAAGCAGGAGCCACTCCTAAAATAACAGATTCAGCAAGAGAAATCGAAAAGGCAGATGCAGTGGTTTTACCAGGAGTTGGATCCTTCGATCCCGCTATGCAACATTTGCGCTCTCGTAATCTAGAAGCCCCCATTAAAGCAGCAATTGACAGCCAAAAACCATTTTTAGGTATTTGTTTGGGATTGCAGATTTTATTTGAAAGTTCGGAAGAAGGTAAAGAACCGGGATTGGGCATTATAGCAGGGAAAGTTCGTAAATTTAAATCTGAACCTAATCTCACTATTCCCCAAATGGGTTGGAATCAATTAGAATTTACTCAGAAAAATTTACCTTTATGGCAGGATTTATCTTCTAATCCTTATGTTTATTTTGTTCATTCCTATTATGTAGAACCCACTGATGTAAATATCTCCGCAGCAATGACAACTCACGGCAGCCAAAGAGTAACAGCCGCTATCGCTCGTGATAATTTAATGGCGGTACAATTCCATCCAGAAAAATCATCTGTGAATGGATTGCAGATTTTATCTAATTTTGTTACTTTAGTCAATCAAACTAGCTCTCAAAAAGTCTTAGCCTAAATTAAATTTAATGTAAAAAGACATAAGTAAAAATTAAAAAGTATGAGAATATATGGCAACCGTCTTTTAAAAACCTTACCAGGACAATTAACTCGACCGACATCATCAAGGGTTAGAGAGGCATTATTTAATATCTGGCAAGGAAAAATAAAGGGTTGTCATTGGTTAGACTTGTGTACTGGAATTGGTTCCATGGGAGCAGAGGCTTTATGTCGTGGAGCCGCTAAAGTAGTAGGCATCGAACAATCTGGCAAGGCTTGTGGAATTATTAAAGCAAATTGGCAAAAAATGGCAGCTAATACCAGCAATGAAGGAGAATTTTTGGTAATACGAGGGGATGTCTTGGCAAAATTAAAGGATTTGCAAGGCCAAACTTTCCATCGGATTTATTTTGATCCTCCTTATGCTAGTGATTTATATGCCCCGGTTTTGGAGGCGGTTTCTTCTTATCAATTATTGGCATGGGATGGGGAAATGGCAGTGGAAGGCAATTCTTCATCGTCTCTTCCTTTGGAAATATCAGGATTGGTAATTTGTCGGGAAAAGAAATATGGCAATACTGTCTTAACTTTTTATGAGACAATATAAGTTTGAATCTTAGATTAAAAATATATGGAAATTACAACACCAGATTGGGTAAAAAATTCAGTTTTCTATCAAATTTTTCCTGATCGTTTCAGAAAAAGTACCGAAAATCTACCGCAATATTTACAGTCATCCAATTTAGAATCATGGGAATTGCCACCAAGATATGACAGTTATAAAGGTGGTAATTTATGGGGAGTTCTAGAAAAATTAGATTACTTACAAGATTTAGGAATAAATGCAATTTATTTTACTCCGATTTTTCAATCAGCATCTAATCATCGTTATCATACCCATGACTATTACCAAATAGATCCTTTATTAGGAGGAAATAAAGCCTTTTTTGCCTTATTAGAAGGGGCACATCAAAGGAATATGAAAATTGTTTTGGATGGGGTATTTAACCATGCCAGTCGCGGTTTTTTCTTCTTTAATGATATTCTCGAAAATGGCCCGAATTCTCCTTGGTTAGATTGGTTTGTCATTGAGGATTGGCCTTTATCTGCTTATGATGGATCTAAGCCTGCTAATTATCTAAGTTGGGTGGGAAATCGTGCTTTACCCCAATTTAATCATTACAATCCCCATGTAAGAGAATATATTATGGAAATAGCAGAGTATTGGATTAGACAAGGGATTGATGGTTGGCGTTTGGATGTGCCTTTTGAAATCAAAATTCCTGATTTTTGGCAAGAGTTTCGCACTAGAGTAAAAGGTATTAATCCTGATGCTTACATTGTAGGTGAAATTTGGACAGATGCCCGGCAGTGGTTAGATGGCTCTCAGTTTGATGGGGTTATGAATTATTTATTTACTGCCCCAACTATGGCTTTTACTGGTGGCGATCGAATTATTCTGAAATATGTAGAGCATCAAGATTATTCTCCGTATCCTCCTTTATCTGCGGGAGAATATGGAGTAGCAATCCAGAAATTATTAGCATTATATCATTGGGAAATCCAACTAACTCAGCTTAATTTATTGGCAAGTCACGATACTGCGAGATTATTAACCATTGCAGGGGGAGATATTCCTACAGTTGAACTCTCTACTTTACTTTTATTAACATTTCCTGGTGCACCAAGTATTTATTATGGAGATGAAGTAGGATTAGCAGGTGGAAACGATCCAGATTCTCGTCGTGGTTTTCCCAATGAAACAGACTGGAATAACTCGTTATTGGATTATCACAAAGAGTTGATTTCTCTAAGGCATAAATACCAAGCTTTACGCACTGGGGATTATAAGGTTTTATATGCTGAAGGAAGTGTTTATGTTTTTGCCCGTGTTTTAGGTTTGGAGGAAGTGATTGTTGCTGTTAATGTGGATATTCAATCTGTTAGTGTGGTGGTGAATATTAGTGATTTGAAATCCCAACCTGATAAATTTTTATTTGGAAAGGGAGGTTTTTCTGTAAAATCTGAAGCTAATTCTCATTACTTAGAATTAAATATTCCTCCTCGTAGCGGTTTAATTTTAGGAAGAGAATAAAAAATATTAATTCATAGCAAAGTTATCATCTATTTTAGATTTTATTTTGCTTAACTTATGACTTATTCCAAGTTTAGTATTAATTGAAAAATCCCTTTAAACTTAGTAAGCCAAAGGGTTTCTTTTCAGAAATAGAATTACATTTTTTGCTTATATTCTTCAAGTACATCTATTAAAGCAGTATAACTATGCTTAGATAAAAGATTGAATAAAGGTATTTCTACTTTTCCACCTCCTAATTCTATAGGAATATTTTGCAAAATCGTATTTACGGAATCTTCGGTAAATGAATTATCTTGTAATAAAGGGTAAATCCTTTCTGCTAGCATAAAATGTAAATGAGCATTGTCTAAATATAAATGCCAATTAGCAATATCGATATAGACATTTTCGCCAATTTCAGCAGCAAGATCTTCGATTGCTCTAAATGTATTAACATCATCCATTGGATTTAGCAGTATAATCTGCGATAACGACAATATAAAGTAAATGAAGTAATAACACCGCTCCCCAGATGAAGCTAAACCATTTTGGCCAAACCCAAGTAGCGTGCTTAAGGTTGTGAACAAACCACAACCCAGAATTACAAGCAGCAAACACAGCTACATGGAAGGCAAAATTAATTCTGTCATCTAGACGGCGATATTCAGGATCCTGACGATCGGGTTTACGAGGCCAACGAGGAGGCATATTTATAAGTCAAATCAAAAGTCATGTTGATCTCTATTCTAAACCTTATAATCAGATTTGCCTCCAGTTTTGCTAATTAATCGAATATTATGAATTTGGATAGATTTTTCCATCGCCTTAGCCATGTCATAAAGAGTCAAAGCAGCCACGGAAACCGCCGTTAAAGCCTCCATTTCCACCCCCGTTTCCGATTTGGTTTTAACAGAAGCCCGAATTTGATATCCCGGTAAATCCTTATCCCCAGTGATTTGGACATCAATTTTCTGCAAAGGCAAAGGATGGCATAAAGGAATCAACATGGAGGTTTGCTTGGCAGCCATAATTCCCGCTAATTTGGCCGTAGTAATCACATCTCCTTTTGGTGCATTTCCCTTTTCGATGGCTTCAAAAGTTGTCTTTAACATCCGTACTTCCCCTGCTGCCATAGCTTCCCGCTGAGTAGGCTGCTTCTCGGAAACATCAACCATTTGCGCGTCTCCTTGAGAATTTAAATGGGAAAGATTTTTTTGGCTAGAGTGTTGCATTTTTGATTTTGCTGTGTTATGATAGGTAAGTCAGAACAAATTAAGGGCTTGTAGCTTAGTGGATTAGAGCGTCTGACTACGGATCAGAAGGTCGGGGGTTCGAGTCCCTCCAAGCCCGCTTAGATTATTTTAACACATTAATAACCACTCATTGCTAAAATCCTATTTTAGTCTTATATTATATTGATGCTAATTTATTTAATTTAAAGATGGGGAATAATAAAAAAGGAAATAGGCCAATAGCAATTGATTTATTTTCAGGTGCTGGTGGATTGTCCCTCGGAATTGAATCGGCTGGTTTTGATGTTGTGTTATCTATTGAAATCGATCCCATCCATAGTGCAATCCATAAATACAATTTTCCATTTTGTGAAACAATCTGTAGAGATATCTGGAAGGTTTCTAGCGAAGAAATTTTTGAAATTTTAGATAAAAAAGAGATAACCTCTGTTGACTTAATCGCTGGTGGTCCACCTTGTCAAGGTTTTTCCCAAATGGGATATAGACAAATTGACGATCCGAGGAATCGATTAGTTTTTGAATATTTTCGAGTGATTAGAGATATCCAGCCTAAATATTTTATATTTGAAAATGTTCCAGGAATCATAAGAGGTAAGCATAAAAGATTTATTCAAGAATTAGAAGAAGAATTCAATACAATAGGATATCAAACCTTAAATCCACCCTTGATTCTCAATGCTGCTGATTTTGGGGTAGCTCAAAATAGATCTCGTTTTATTCTAGTGGGATACCGCAATGATATGCCACAACCAAATTATCCAAAACCCCTTTTTCGTAAACCAGAAAAAAAGCTTCAATGTGAACTATTTCCTTCTTTATCTGAATGGCTTGGTGTCTCTCATGTTCTAACTGACTTGGAAAAAATTTCTATTTATATTAAACAAGATCAGGGAATAACGCCAGATAAATTAGACTACAATGATTTTCGTTACGACTTTTCATTTAAAATTAAAGGAGAATTTAGCCTCTGCCACAATAGAAACTTTAGCAAAGATGTAATTTATGGTCATTTAGGGTCTCGTCATACTGAACGTTCCATTAAAAGATTTAAGAAAGCAGAACAAGGAAAAGCTGAACCAATTAGTAAATTATTTAAATTACATCCGTATAAGCCTTGTAATACCTTAAGAGCAGGCACTGATAGTAAACGAGGGGCATATACCGCACCCCGTCCGATACATTACTCTCAACCACGGTGTATCTCCATAAGAGAAGCAGCCCGATTACATTCATTTCCAGATTGGTTTCAGTTTCATAGAACAATATGGCATGGACATAGAGAAATAGGAAATGCTGTTCCTCCTTTATTTGCCAAGAAAATAGCTGACATTATAGTATTTTTATTAGGATACAAACCTCAAAAGCTACCTATATATAATTTACCAAAATCAGATTTAATACTTCTTAATATGAATATGCAACAAGCTTGTGATTTTTTTAACGTCCCAATAAATGTTATAGGGAAGAGATCACATCAAAAGTTGCCATTAAATAAAAAAAGAGCTGAACATAGTTTATAAAAAATATTGGGTGATATTTACAAATATTTTTGTTTTAATTAATTAATCATCACATTGTAAAATCATATATTTACATATTAATAATTTCCACTGGTTCAATATCATCAACAACAGAATAACCAAAAATCCGAGAATAAAAATAAAACTCACTTTCTATTGCCTTTTTAATATTCTCAGCCATACGAAATCCGTGTTGTTCATTAGGAAAAGTAATGTAAGCCACTGGTAAACCTTTACCTTTCAAAACCTCAACCATTTTCTCTGCTTGATTAGGAGGTACAACTTTATCCTCCAACCCTTGTAAAAATATTACCGGACAAGATAACTTTTCCGTGAAATTAATCGGCGATCGAGCTTGATAAACTTCCTTTTCATCAGGATACAAACCCACCAAACTATCCAGATAACGAGACTCAAACTTATGGGTATCTTGAACCAAAGCCTCCAAATCGCTTACCCCATAATAACTAGCACCAGCCTTAAAAGTATCATGAAAAGTCAAAGCCGCCAAAGTCGTATAACCACCAGCACTACCACCAGTAATAGCCAACCTCTCACCATCAACCTTACCCTGTTTCACTAAAAATTGAGCAGCATTAATACAATCCTCAACATCCACAACCCCCCAATTCTGATATAACCGTTGACGATATTCTCGACCATAACCAGTGCTACCACCATAATTCACATCACAAAAAGCAAAACCTCTACTAGTCCAATATTGAATCTTTAAACTTAGAGTAGCAGAAGTTGCCGCAGTCGGCCCACCATGACTTTTAACTAATAGAGGAGGCAATTCCCCCTCCGGTGGTTGAAAATCCCCATTAGTTGGAGGGTAATACCAAGCATAAGCTGTCTTTCCGTTAGTGGTTTCAAACGCAATAGCTTCTGGAATAGATATATATTTTTCATCTATATCTAGAGTATTAGAGGTTTTTAATTCCGTAAATTGCTCAGTTTTTAAATCTAATTTAACTACCGCACTAGGTTTATTAGGAGAGCCGCCGATAAAAAATACTTCATTTTCTCTAACTTGAAGATAAGCTATTCTTGTATAAGGAGTTTTAATAGGTTTTAATAATTTCTTCTTAGTATTTAAACTAGCTAAATACCAACAACCATTTTTTGTATAAGTACAAATCAAACTCTCAGGAGAACTAAAACCATAAATAGATTCACCAAATACCCAATGTGGATAACCAAATTCAGCATTGAGAGGGAAAAGAGGTTCAATATTTCCTTTAAAATCCCGACGATATAAATTCCACCAACCCGTGCGATCACTAGAAAAATATAAACTTCCATCATCTCCCCATTGAGGTTGACAAATAGACTCTTGAATACTTTCAGAAACACAAATTTTCTCAGCAATAGAACCATCAGAATTTAGACTTGCAATCCATAATTCAGTGGTATCCCAAGGCATATTAGGATGATTCCAACAAAAATAAGCCAAATAAGAACCATCTTTGCTAAGAGTAGGGCTAGAATAAAAATCATTTCCCGAAACTAATACACTCACATCACCAGAATTTATATCAATACTAACTAAACTATTTTCCGGTTCTTTTGTTCCATCCTTAGAATCTTCACAAACACAAATAAGAGAATTTCGTACTGCATCAAAACAAAAATTTGCATATTTTCTACTAGAAGGTTGAGTAAGACACTGAATACTTTCCAGAGAAGTTTGTTTATATACCGCTCCATCTACGAAATTTGAGAAATAGATAACGCCATTTGCTACAGTAAAAGCCCCACCACCATATTCATGTACACGGGTGCGAACATTAAAAGGAGAAGGATTTACATCGACAACTTCACCATTTGGAGTGAGCTTAACAATTACATTACGACCTTTATCACTTGGTCTTTTTTCTAACCAATATAAATCTTTCCCATCCACTACAATATCTCCCAACCCAATGGCATTAGAGACGATATCATCTGAAATAATAGGAGATTTCCAAGAACCAAACGGTGCTATTTTAGTATTACTCATAGTTTAAATTATTAATTAAATTATTTTATAAACTTAATTTAGACAAAAACATTAAATATAATTTTTTATATATAATTATTTCTCTAAGATCGAGTTTAGAACTGCAATCTTAGAGAAATTAAACATTATTTATTTAGAACCTATAATCCCAAGAATATCTTGAGCATGAGTTGCCGTTTGAACTTTGTCATCTACATAAGAAATTTTTCCCTCACCATCAATAATGTAAGTAACTCGTTTAGGGTAACCACCACCATCAACATCATAAGCCTTAGTAATTGCGCCATCAGTATCAGCTAATAATTGGAAAGGTAAACCATACTTTTCAGTAAAAGCTTTATGGGAAGCTTCATCATCCATGCTAACCCCCAAAACTACCATATCCTTGCCCTGATATTCTGCATAATTATCTCTAAAGCTTTGTGCTTCTTTAGTGCAACCTGGAGTATCATCTTTGGGATAAAAATATAAAACTACAGTCTTTCCTGCGAAATCGGAAAGAGAGACAGTATTACCATTAGTATCTTTAACGGTAAAAGCTGGTGCTGTTGTGCCTACTGCTAAACTCATAAATCTTGTAAAATCTAATAATCACGATTGATCTCATCTTAACAGCGGTTGGTCATATCATCAATCCTAGATTTTTGATTTTTGATTAGAAAAATTTTTCTAGAGATAGTCAAGTAAAAAATGATTTGATAGCTTTAGAATGCCTTAAATCTCTTTTAACAGAAAAAGTCGAAGAAAGTTTGGTTAAAATTTTAGCAATATCAACAAAAATCGATAAATTAATAGATATTTTACGTTAATTTTGATAGTGTAGATTAAGTTAAGAAAAAAAATTACCTTTTATGACTTATCTTAGTAACAAAAAATCCATTTCCTACACTCCTAATGCCATTAAACGTGCAGAAATTGCCCTAATTTGTTCACCTTTTAAATTAGCATTATTTCAAGCAATGGGCACAAAAAGTGTTTCTGTTAACGAAATTGCCAATCAAACAGGATATCAACAAGGTTACACCAAAAAAATACTTAATGAAACACAAGTTGACATTGATTCTGTTTGGTTAATTCAAGTCGGTTTATTAAGACGAGAAGTTGATGGCCAAGGAATTACAGATAGTTTTCGTCTTACTCCTTTAGGAAAGGAAATTATCCAAAAATGGCCTAATATTGGAGATAGTTTACCTACTCCTTCGTTGTTAAATCATTTATTCAATTTCCTCAATCGTTGGTTAAGATTCCCTCTTTTCAATTAATTCCTTCTTCTTTAGAAGATATCCATCAGCTTGATTTTATTCATACTGTCTGTATAAATCAAACATTTAAAAAATACTATCTCCTAAAAAACCTAATTATTTCTATATATTTTATGATGCTACATAATAAAAAAATCATATAGATTTTAATTGTAAAAAAATATCTCATTTTCAAAGTAAAAACCAAATATAAATTAATATTCAAAATATAACAAAATAATTTTTATAAGCATTAAAACTCCTTATTACTCAGATCTTGCACCAAGAAAAATTGATGTAAAGTAAAAATCGCTGAAAAGCTGAGTTGTAGGGCATTTTGGCTCGGAAAAAATTTTTGATACGGGAAAAATCAAATAGTAATAAGAACTAAGAAATAAGATTTGTTATCTAAGCCAATGAGAACATTTTTTTGCTAGTTTTTGTTTGTTTATTTCTGAATCTTATCTTGATTTAACTAGAAAAAATTTTGACTACAAACTTTCTATTTTTTACAAAAATAAGGCTGAATGGAGTAGATATTAAATTTAGTTAAACTGATAGATAATTAATCAATCTACCAGTTATTCTGAAGTTTTGAGTTTATAAAAAATATTCTTTAATGAATCATATTTTACCACGAGTAGAAGAATTAATTTCTGATTTAAAACAATTGATGCCCAGTCATTATCAGGAAGACACATTTCAATCAATTTTAAGTTTATTACTACAAGGAAAGGCAGAAATTCCTCATCATTGTCAAACTAAATCTGAAAGCGCAATTAGTCGTTTTTTAAATCATTATCAATGGTCAACTATAAAGGTAATTCGGAAGAGTAGAGAAACTATTCTTAACCTAATTTTATCTCAAAGAAAAAAAGGACAGAAACCAATATTACAAGTTATGTTAGATTTAACAACATTAGAAAAAATTGGTAAATTTCCTCTTTTTAAAGATTTAGTTAGAGTCTATAATCATAAAAAGGGATTACATATTATTCTTCTTTACTTAGTTATTGGAAAATGGCGATTTCCATGGAGTTTTCGTGTATATAGAGGAAAAGGAACACCATCTCCCTCTCAGTTAGCTTCAAAATTACTCAATACAATACCTAAAATATTAACTCGAAATTTCAAAATTTATGTTTTAGGAGATACCGGATTTGGTACGATTAATTTAATCAAAAAAATTAGAGGAAAATCTTTTAATCATCATGCTATTGTTGGCATAGCAAAAAGTAGAACGTTAAAGGATGGACGGAAAGTTTCAGAAGTAAAAAATAAAGGAGAACAAGTTTATCTAAATGGATTAGATCAACCAGTTTTTTTATCATGGGTTTGGCTAGAAAGAGATGGTAAAAGAGTAAAACGTTTTGTAATTTCTACAAAACAAATGAAGGGGGAAACAATTGCCCGTTGGGGGAAGAAAAGATGGCAAATTGAAGGATTTTTTAAAACTATGAAATATCGTTTTAGTTTGCATCGTTTTGGGCAAAAAAACCTACTTGGTGTTTATCGTTGGTTAATCTTATCTTTTGTTGCATTTTTATTAGCTTATTGGACTTATTTACATTTAGATAAAAATGATAAAATAGATTGGTTTATTAATGCAAAATCAGCCTTAATATTGCTTTTTCCACATATTTTATTTCGAGCACTTTTTAAACAGTTAATAACATTAATCCCTTGGTTAAATCAACATGGTTTTGATTTATGTTTAATCAGGTGCAAGATCTGAGTTTAATAAAGGTTATTTTCTAGTAAATTTTTTAGTAATACTACTAGATTTAAAACTTTCATGGAAAACCTTGGTATTTTTTATTTGTTCATTGTTATTGTTGCTATAATACAGTAAAAGATTTAAAAAAAGGTAAAAATATGCGTCAAGATTTAGAGGAATTATTCTTTACAAAAGAAAAGATAGAAAAAATGGTCAATGGTGAAGTTACTAAAGACAATTATCAATATATTTATTATCAAAATATTTTCAAAGAAAATGACAATATTATTATCTATATTTACCAACTATTAAGATTAATCTTTTTAGAGAAAAAAGAAAACAAAAATCTCATTATCAAAATCTTATATTATTGGTTCATAACTTATTCTGCCCTATTACCTATTAGTTTAATTATCTACTTAATTGATCGTAATTTTCTCATGCCTTTGATGTATATCTCCTTACCGATTTTTACCTTTTGGCTAGTAATTAAAACATATGAAACCCAAACTAAACAAATCAAAAAATTAGTATCAGAAGCAGAAAAACTCAACAAATTAATCAAAAATATTGACATCTTAGATCGATTACAAAAAGTAGGAAATCCTGTTAGTTTAGAAGATAGAGAAGAAGTAATGTCAGCATTAAGAATCACCAGAAAAAATATTGCTAGGGCTTTAGAAACAGAAAGAATTTTAAGACAAAATCCCGACTTTAATCCCGCCCAATTTGAAATTGATTTTACCGATTTAACAGGATTAAATATTACCGACAAAGCCGGAGAATATGGTAAATACTTAAACTCTGCCATCGATATTGTCATGAGTGTAGACAAAGAAATGACCGATTTAAAACAGCAAAAACAAGAAAATTTTCAAAATAGTTATTAATTTAAAATTGGATTTTCTTCTTATAAATTACTAGAAATAGCTTGAACCGGACAAGTAGGAATACATTGCTCACAAACAATACACCGGGATCGAGAAAATTGGAGCTTAAAAGTATGGGGATCAAGAGTTAAAGCCTGAGTAGGGCAAACCCCCGTACATAAACCACAATGAACACAAATATCCTCATCGATACTAATATCCGCCTTAGCAAGGGAAACTACAATATTTTGCGCTCGCATCCATTCCATAGCTTCTTCCAACTCATCAATTTCCCCCAAAAGTTCCAATACAATTGTACCGATTTGATTGGGGGCAACTTGAGCACGGATAATATTAGCAGCAACATTAAAATCCTTAGCTAATCCATAGGTAATAGCCATATTTACCCTATTGCGGGGAATAGTTAAAGTTACGCGTTTTTTCATAATTCAAAAATCACCGTTACGATATGTTACAATACCTTAAAAACTGAAATTTTAACTTTTTTTTAAAACATCAAAATTATGGAAAATTTATCACCCCAGCAAACCACAGGTGCAAATCGAGTTAGAAATATCCTCATTGCCATTGTAGCCATTATCCTAAGTGCATCGGTATTTTTAGGTTTAAATACTCAAACAGGCTCTCTTTCCCTAGAAGCACAAGCTCAAGATTCCACACCATTAGAAATCGCATTAAATAATGGAAAACCAACCATGACAGAATTTTATGCTAATTGGTGCACCTCTTGTCAGGCAATGGCTGAAGACTTAGGAAAAATCAAACAGCAATATCAAAAATCCGTCAATTTTGTCATGCTTAATGTTGATAATAACAAATGGCTTCCAGAAATATTGCGTTATCAAGTAGATGGAATTCCCCACTTTGTGTTTTTTAATTCTCAAGGTGAAGCCATCGCTCAATCTATAGGTGAACAACCCAAACCAATTATAGAAGCAAATTTAGATGCCTTAATTGACAATCAATCCCTTCCTTATACTTATTCTACAGGCCAAATCTCAGAATTTGATGCCCCAGTAAAATCCCCTCAAGGCAATCAAAGTGATCCTCGTAGTCATGGTGCTCAAGTAAAAACTACAGTAGAATGATAAAATTTGAACCAAGATTTTCCTAAATACTAAATTAAAAGGTAGAATGTTTCTAAAAGAAAATTAAAACAATAATTTTAAGATCTTAGCTTCTACCAAATTAAAAAAATAATGATAGAGTTCAAGCGATCCAAAACCTGGTGATTCTCAACCCAAAACCCATCTCCCGTGTCATCCTTGTCTTCCTTGTCCCCCTTGTCTCTCCCTAACCATTGTATGTCATATTTTTGGAAAAAAGATCTTAGCTTCTACCAAATTTAAATTTTAAATAACTATTATTTTGGTA
>JANQIW010000157.1 GCA_028281945.1 Prochloraceae cyanobacterium PL24a_bin.78 | reverse complement strand
CTTATCCGAAAAAATTGTTGGGTTTATAACAGGATGGTCTTGGGTTCTGTATTCTTTAAAAATCTTATCTCTTTCAACCTTTTAGAAAATTGATATAAGTGCGAGGGAAGGCTTATATAGTTAACTTGAGCAATGCGAGTGGTATCAGTTTGCCAAAAATGCTGAGTAAAGCGATAGGTAAAGACTCCAGCAAATTCTCTATAAGGATTTTAGCTCAGCTGTCATACCGTAATTTTTTTTATTTAGTTGATAATTTATCATGGTTATTGATCGCTTCTATCAATGCCTTTCTCATCAAAGTAACTCTTTCTTTTTGATCTAAGCTACTTAACTTCTTTTCATAGATCAAAGGTAATTTAATACCAAAAACCTTTTTACCTATTTTTTCTTTGGTATTATCAAGTGGTTGCCAGCGGCTCTTTTTACTTACTTCAGTTATTTTAGGGTTACCAACACTTTTCATTATACTATATACTAATTTTTCTTTTGTTCAATTTACTAAATAACCTCCACAGGATTACAAATATTATGAGTATTACCTAATAGGAGATTTATGAGATATTTTTTAAAGCAGTAGATAACTGGCGTAATCGATCACTAACTTCTAAATTGACTTCTTTTTGTCTTAAGTTATCTGGTATTTCAGCGATTAGTAAGGGGTTTTCTTCTAACCATTCATTCTGAGCAACTCCTCGCCAAACTGCTTCGTATCGAATAAAGCGATCACGCAAGTCTTCAAGTTCTTGTAGACAAAACTGCTCAAAACCGGCGGCATTAAAAATAGCCGAACGCAAATATGTTTCAAGTGCTTTCATATCTGTTTCAATTTCCAAGATTACCTCCTCAACTGGATTACTAGGTTTTTGTAGTTCATCTACAGAAACTTCAGGAATTCCTAATATTTCTTCCCGTAGTTTAGAATCGTAAAGCAACTTTGAACCATGATTTACATATCTTTTTAGCAAGCTGAAAGCTTTTTCTTCACCATTATAATAATTATCAACTATTTCTATATCTACTCCAAGTCTTTTAACAATACGTTGGCGGGTTTCGCTACCCAAAGGACCCGGAATTAAGGAATCTGCAACTGGACGTGCAAACCGGAGAAATAATGCTGTCAAGCTCCGATTTAAGATTTCTACAAATGGCTCTGTCTCACCAATCAGTCGCTCTTTTACTTCTAGACTTCCCCATAATAATCCTGTTAAATATTTAACTAAATCTAAAGCCTCCTCTTTAATTTCAAGGGCAAGTTGATAAGCAATTTCTGTTAAGAGAATGCTGATGTCACTAAATAGTTCTTTACGCCACTCATAGTCAGTGAATTTGGTATCCATTTCCCTACGAGTAGTTTCTAAGAAGATTTCTTCTTTTCGTTTGTCTATTTTTGATTTTAGCTCTCTCATCTTGGTTTCAATATCTTCAAGATACCTAGAGCGAAATTTTTTTACTATGTCTGGAGGGTTAGACTCATCCTCTTCTAAAGTCAGTTGACGAATATTTTTACTATAATACTTTGTGAAATCTCCTTGTATTTCTGCCCACTTTTTTTCCCACCATTCTGAAAATTCAATGCGACGTTGATTTTCTTCCAATCGCTTAGCTTCTGCTGGATTCTCTGGATAACGTTTACTAACTATCTCAAAAATCTCTCTTGATGTTTCTAATATTTTTTCGATTGACGCTTTACAACGCTTCTCTAAAACCACCACTCGTTCATTATCAATATAACTATTAATTTGAGCCTTAATTTCTCCAATACCAGTGGCTTTGTTTACCAAAACATCCTTATTTTCTATACCAGTTAGCTTTTTCAACCTATCTGAAATATCATCAGAACAGCCTACTGAATTTAAGGTTTGTTGATTCGCCAACCCTCTTAAGACTAAATAAGCTCCCGCAGAACCATAGACAATCCGTTGAGGTGGTAATTTTGCTTTTTGATCCCAATCTTTCGATGCCACATCTAGATGTTCCTTTAGTTCTTCAGGAGTAGCTTTGCGATCTATCTGACTCAAAAAAACAAAAAGTTTATCAGCAACTTTCACATTCTTGTCTCCCTGCTCAGTAAACTCTAAAATTTTAAGTTCAGCACCCCGAATACTAGCAAATCGCTGCACTACAATTACAGCATCACAATCGGAGAGCATTTCTCTTGATTCATCTACGTGCTTAGCTAAACCTGAGTCTAATCCGGGAACATCATAGAAAACTATACCTTCAGCCTGTGCCAGTTTATTCGTATATAGCCTAGCTTCTAATACTGCATGAGCATATTGCTCATCTGCAACATACTTATTAAGAGGTTGATTAATATCTTCAAGACGCGTAAATGGAATATTTTGACGACCTTCGTTGCGAACCTGTCTTAATGTGTCTTCATACTTTCGGATAGTTTTTAAATCTTGTTTGGCACCATCTTTATTCTTAGAATTACTGTTTGATACCAACTCTAGCTCATTTAACAGTTTAGTAAATTGTTCTTCAGTTTTTGGAAGTACTTCTAGCCTTTGCTGAGAATCTTTTTCTACTGAATAAATTTGTGTTGTTGTAAAGGTACAGCGACCTGTTTTTGCTGGAAGCAAATCACAATCTAACCACGCATTTACAAATGTGCTTTTTCCAGCTTTTTCTAAACCAACAACAGCAATACGAAATTCCCGTTTCTTCAAACGTTCGAGTTGACGACGAGCAGGTTTTTCTTCTTCTAAAAGAACATCTTTAAGGTGCGCAGGAACTCCCGCTTGTGGAAGACTGGCTAAATGAACTGCATGTCGCAAAATATTTAATGCAACGCTTAAACGAGTTTCATAATAAGATGAAGCAGTTTTCCAATCCATTTTTACTCCTTAAACACGATTAAATTCATCCAATCCAGATAGATCTTTGAGGCAAGACAATTGTTTAAGCTCAAACTGTGCGTTACTTGGTAGATTGCTTTTTAAGTAATAACGAGATTTTTTCTCTGGAAGCTCCCTACCACCATCACTAATATCGATTCTGATATAAACTTCTCGCTGACTATTAGGTGAAATTTCTTCATCTGTTAATTTCAATCTTTGTTCATACGATTCAGTATTACTTTTTTTAGTACATAAAAAGTATGAAGCGTTATCTATAAGACTTTCGACACGGCTGGTATCTAACAAGTGATAAGTGTCTAAAGCACTAGCTATTCTTGATGGAATCACAAGACATAATGATGCAGGTACTGGAACTGGAGGAGAGAATTCTTGGTTTCTTTTAGAAGAGAAAGAGAGAGATTGATTTTTTTTTGATTTTTGTTGTTCTTTTTTGTTCTGTCTTTCAATATATTTGAGACAATATGGTATTCCAACTGCCAAACAAGCTGCTACAACAATAAATTTGATTAGTCCCATTCGATCTATTTCTCCTAACATTTCAGTTGTAATTTCTGTAATTCTTATTGTATTTACAATTTGACGCAATGGCTTCAGAATAAAATTACTTTTATTGAGTAATGGATGTTCCTTTTCCATAAGTTTAACTAAGTTATTATGAATTATTACAAATTCATCTTTATAGTAAGAATTTGATTTTATTCCATAAAGATCGCAAATTATCTTTGTCTGAGTCTTTTCTTGTTGTGTAAATTCTTCTTCTCCCATTATTATCAGGATTGAATTATAAAAAACTCCTTTTTTTTGTTCTTTTAATTGATTAAAAACATCACTAGCTACTTCATCTACCAAAATATTTCCATTCTGACATAAAACATTCACTTATCCTTGACTCTCCTTAGTGAAAGTATTTGTTAATTTAACTACCTCTTCGTCAATTACCTGGGCTTTTTCTCGCATTGATTCCCAAAAGGTTTTTTCCCTTTCGTAATCTATATTTACTTCATCATAGGCTCGATTGAGTTTTTCTTGATAGCGATCAATTATATCATTTTGAATCTGATCTACGTTTTTTTTCAGGCAATCAATTTGTTCTAGCAACCAACGCCCAATTTGGTTGACAATTTCCATCTCAGCTTGTTTGCCTTGAATTATCCAACCATCAAGTAAATTTTCTACACTAGGTATCTTAGCATTATCGCTAGAACGAGTTTCATAGTCTGTTTCATAAAATACTGATTTTCCCAACCATAACTTCCACCAAACTCTTTTCCGAACTTCTTTTTGTACTTCTTTTTTCCAAGTGCCTTTGGTAACTGCAAACCCAGCTTGAAACTTAAAGTTAAATTTAAGCTTTCCATCAACTTTACTAATTTGAGACTCAGGAAACTTAATAGCTATCTTTGGTGCAACTTCAATAGAACCTTTTTCAATATAAGATAAATGACAACGAAAAAGTTCTACAACTGCTTGATACATTCTATCAAGTTCTTGATTTGAAATTTGATTAACAACATCCTCAATTATAAGATTCAAATGGATTGCTAGTTCGTTTAGCTCCTCATTAAGGAATCGGAGTTCTATTTTTTCCCTATCTGTTCTTGCCTCCATATTTTTACCATTTTTAGCAACAGAATTGGTATAACCCAAATCCAAGAGTCTGCTGAGGTTTCTCCGAAGCAAATTTACATTCAAATAATTGGCTTTTTTAAAATTCGTACTTCCTAGATTTATATTTCCAGTCTCTAAAGATTTTGCAACTGCTTCTAAAACTTGGTCTATTCCGTTTCCTAATTCTCTTCGCCATCCATAGAGCGGATATAGCTTCTCTCCTAAAGAGTCATAAGGTTCAACATTTGTAAGTTTTTTAAGGGTGTCTTCCAAATAAAGAATAGGATCTTCATATGAATTTTGCTCTAAGACTTGCTTAATTTTTTCATCTATACTTTCAAAAGGTTCTCGTAGTTTGGTATTGCTAACCTCAAGAAAACGCTCAATCAATATTCTAATTTCTGCTATATTTTTACATTCTTTTTGATAAAGCTCCTCTGAACTGTTAAGAATAGCATTTGTTGTTTGTGTTACCCACTCAGCTACAGCATTTCCAGCAGCAAGATTAAAACGTTCTATTCCTTGTGGAATTACCAATTGTGGAAAGTGTTGAGCAATGTGATTTTTTAAATTATTGTAAAATTTACCAGCATAAGATCTTTCCCATAATACTTCTGAAACTCGATTCCGTTCATGTCTAGTCCATTTTTCTTGGTTACGAGACAAATCTTCTAAGACATCTTCAATTAATCCATTAAAATTATTGTCTGCCTTTTTACAAGCTTTAATACTTGAGTCATCATTTTTATTTTGTATCTGGTGAGATAAGAGAGCTGGCCATGTGCTAAGTTTGACTACTTGTAAATTCTCAATATCTTCTGTATATTCTTTTAATCGTTGAGTTAACTCACTTTTAATACTATTTATAGTCTTATCTATAAAATATTTTTCGCTTTCAGGCCAATCATTGTTTCGACGAAAAACATCTATTTTATTAAGAACAAAAAGCATTCGCGCAGGAGAGCCTCCTAAACTCTTAACTTGTTCAACTACTTCCTGTAATAAAGTTTGTATCCTTATTGGATCATTTTCTTCAGAATTGTATGTTACTATACATAAAGCTTCACGACACTGTCTGATAACACGTGCATTACCTTCATCTCCAACATAAGCTAAACCAGGCAGATCCATTATTCGCACTTTAGTATTTTGAGGGAGTTGGAGATTTTCTTCTTTTAGAAATTTGAAAGGGTAACTAATTGTAGATTGTGGACAAGCTAGATTAGGATTTTTTTCTCTTTGATTAATATAGCTTCTCATTACTTGATGTAAGCGTTGATAAATCTCTTTTTCACTAATTTTAGCCCATTCTCCACATTCCCATACAGCTCCAGTCGTTTCATGAATTATTAAAGATATTTTTTCGCTGTATTCAATACTGACAATTCCAGCACTCATCTCTTCTACGGCTACAGGAACAATCTCTGCTCCACATAACATATTTACAAGAGTACTTTTCCCGCTACTCGTAGTTCCAGTTGTTGCAAGAGTGAGTATTGGGTTGCGCAACTCAGAAATTAACATTTCTGTAGCTTTTTCTAACTGACTAGATAGTTCTACAATTTCAGGTTGATAAATTTCTGGTAAGTTATGGGATATTTCTGCGTAAAAGTTATTCCAGTATTTGCTAATAACTTTTACGGTCTCTTCAACATTTTCAAATATTGTGTATATTGAATTATTCATTTTAATTTGATCAATTAGATTCTTTAAAAGACTTTTATGGATTTTCTTTGAACTATTGATAATAAAGACCACTATTTTAGATTTTTCTTTCAGTCATACTGAAAGATTTTTAAACTAATTAAAGTATAAAATAACGGTATAACACGATTTTTCTAATTTTCACCAATAAGTAATTAGTAGATGTTAATTACTTATACCTTGTACTGTCTAATTTTCTAGAACTAAAGCTATATATAGCTTATCTATTGAGTTTGCTTTTTTTTTTTGAAACAATAAATTTTTTAGTTTTAGCTATTTTTTATAATAAGAGGTTAACTGGTTATTGTCAACAAAACGATTTAAAGAACTTAACACAATCATCTATTTAATTTTTTGAAAAAAACATATAAAAGAATGAGAAACAAGAGAATTAGTGAAACTCAAACATCTATCCATCGCAAATAATGAAAGTATTGCTGACTTGAAGTATGATTTGCATATACCGCCCAATGTCAAACAATCAAAATTTTAAGATTTCATAATTTGATAATTGTTATTTTTTATCAAGATTTGTATGATCGCTAATTGTTGTAATACGATTAGCGATCGAATTCCAGATCAATCAATAATTACAATGTAAAATATTTCCCTTCACGATCGCCCTTTACACACTACCAAAAGTATTACATACTTAATCAAATATAGGATTATCCAAACAGTTCCAATCATATCAAAGGAAGCAGAGATA
>JANQIW010000156.1 GCA_028281945.1 Prochloraceae cyanobacterium PL24a_bin.78 | reverse complement strand
CTTATCCGAAAAAATTGTTGGGTTTATAACAGGATGGTCTTGGGTTCTGTATTCTTTAAAAATCTTATCTCTTTCAACCTTTTAGAAAATTGATATAATAGGTAACAAGTAACAAGTAATAAGTAAGAATATATCTAAATTCTTCCTTGTCTCCCTTGTCTTCCTTGTCTCCCTTGTCTCCCTTGTCTCCCTTGTCTCCCTTCACCCAAATCTGTCATACTAATGGACTAAATGATATTAGTAGCTATCGAAATCGTCGAAAAAATGGAATCTTCCTACTCCTAAATCTAAACCAATTGATTTATCTCCTCGAGGATAGGCTTTAACTCTATATAAATATACTCCTGCAAAATCTGGATTTCTTACTGAGCGCAAACCAATAGTAAAAGTAGTACCCGGAGATATTGGCGGATCGAAAACCACATCAATTGTGTCATTATCTTCATTATAATTTACATTTTGGATGGCTAATTCTCTTTCTTTATCCCTAGGTCGACCTTGAAAAGCATTAGTATCATCAGGGAGTAAACGGATAGATTCTGGTGCTTTACCCTGACGAAATGTCATTCTTTGTAAAGGTTCACCTGCATCTGGAGGTAATTCAAAAGTAAAATAATATCTAGATCTAGTTATTCTAACAGATTTAAAGGTTGTAAAAGCATCTAAAAGACGAGGAGATTTTGCAAAAGTAACGGTTCCATCTGATAATTCAATTGCTTGAGTTTGTATGATAGGTTGTGCAACAATACTGGCAATAGTTAAGGGAATGATTAAGATTAACTTTTTTATCATGATTAATTCTTTTATTCAAAACTACATAATTAATTAACTAGGACTTATTAGCCAGAAAAGCGTAGATCATTAGATTAAGATTTTTCAGGTAGTTCAGGTAATTCTATGGATAGAATTTGATAGCTTATCTAACTATAATTCTATTATAAAAAAAATTTTGATCTAGAAGTTGAGTTAGAGATTAATCAATGATTAAAATTCCCGATTTTCTTTGTCTACTAAATTTACCAAATTATGTTGTATCCTCTATCTACATATGGTTTTTCTTTAACTATGTATAGAAATTGAGTGGGAGAATTGGAGAATGGGTGAGTCTGAGAATAAATTTTAGTTAATTATCATATATTTAGGAAATTTAAATTATATTAATCTTGAATAAAAATTAATATAATATTGATTTTATTATTTTAGTCATTAGTTATTGTATTAAAAATTAGATTTATAACTGCTATGAATAGAGATTATAAAAAGATATATAATTACATAGCAGTATGATAATTAATTATATTAATGTGCTTTTTCTAATAATAATTTAGATTGTTTCATATGATCAGGTATATCAATAGGATAATCTCCAGTAAAACAAGCAGAACAAAAACTTTCAGGATCTTCACCTGTAGCTCTCAACATCCCTTCCCAACTCAAATACCCTAAAGAATCAACCCCTATTGCTTTCTCTATCTCTTTGGGTGATTTAGTAGCTGCAATTAAATGATCTTGAGTATCAGTATCAATCCCATAAAAACAAGGATGTGTCACAGGTGGAGAAGAAATTCGCATATGAACTTCCTTCGCTCCTGCTTCTCGTAACGCTGTAATTATTTTTGAGCTAGTGTTTCCTCGTACAATAGAATCATCAATAATCACAATTCTTTTACCTACCAAAGCATCTTTGAGAGGATTTAACTTCATTTTAATACCAGTTTCTCTCATTGTGTGAGTTGGTTTAATAAAAGTACGGCCTACATAACGATTTTTAATTAATGCTTCTCCATAGCCAATTCCAGATTGGCGAGAATAACCAATAGCTGCGGGAATACCTGAATCTGGCACACCTACCACTAAATCCGCCTCAATGGGATATTCTTTAGCTAATTCTTTGCCTAAACGCACTCGATAGCTATAGAGACTTTCATCATTAATCAAACTATCAGGGCGGGCAAAATAAATCATCTCAAAGATACATAATTTTCGCTTTTGCTGTTTTTCCCAGTGAAAAGAGGCTAAACCTGCTTCTGTAATCCAAACTAATTCACCAGGCTCAACATCTCTTAAATATTCTGCTCCAATAATATCTAAACCACAGGTTTCTGACGCTAAGACATAACGAGTCTGGCCAGATTCTTCTGATTTTAATGTACCAATTACTAAAGGACGAACGCCATAAGGATCCCTTACTCCCATTAAACCCTCTGGTGTGGCTATGGTTAAACTATATACTCCTGAAAATAATTGAAAAGCACTGATTGCACCTTCTAGCCAAGGTTTGCCTTGATTCACTTCATCGGCAATAGCTAAGGCGATCATTTCTGAATCCGTAGTAGTTAAAAATGAATAACCTTTTTGTTCTAATTTCTGACGTAATTCTATAGTATTTACCAAGTTCCCATTATGGGCTATGGCTACTTTCCCTAATCTTGTTTCTTTTAAAATTGGTTGAGCGTTAGCTTTTAAACTAGATCCTGTAGTTGAATAACGGGTATGACCAATAGCTAAATTACCTGTTAAGACACTTAAAATAGATTCGTTAAATACTTGGGATACTAATCCCATATCCTTGTGAAAACATACTTCTTGACCATCAAAAGTAGCAATGCCTGCTGATTCTTGCCCTCGATGTTGTAACGCATAAAGCCCAAAATAAGTTAATTTGGCTACATCTAATTCAGGCCCATAAATTCCAAAAACTCCGCAAGCTTCCATTTGTTTGTCTGGTTTGTCATCAATAGAAGCATTTTCGTCATACACATTGTTACTATATATATTATTAAATAAATTATCTTGTGGCACCATCTGATTGTGTTCCTCCCCATAAGTGTTACTAAAAATAGCCATCTTAACCAATTCTATAAGGTATTTTAGTTTTTTCTTAACCGTTCTTTAAAGTTTTTTCCAGTCTCTCTTGTTTGCTATTGGCTAAAAGCTTTGGTATTGCTAGATTAAAAACCTATTTTCCTCGGCAATGCTTCCTCCCAAGTTTGACTTATGTTAACAATTGTAACGTCTATTAGGGGTTGATTGTCAATGGTGAAAATTTGTAGATTATCTAGATTAGATGTGACTACTCCAAGCTTTTGCCAAGCATCACCTAAGTGTTGTTGTAATAAGGATTCCCATTTAGGTAAATCTGATGGATTTACTGATACTAGTATTTGACTTGGCCCTTCAGAAAATAAGATTTCATCAATTCGTTTGTTTTTATGATCTAATGTAATTTTTGCTCCTTTTTTTCCACTTATACAAGCTTCTGCTAAAGCCACAGCTATACCGCCTTCGGCACAATCATGGGCAGATTTTACTAAACCATTGTGAATTCCTTGACGACAACAAGATTGGACTTTTTTCTCTAATTCAAATTCTACTTGGGCTGGTTTTCCTGCTACTATTTGATGAATTGTGGCTAAATATTCACTGCCATCTAATTTTCCGTTGGCTTTTCCTAATAAATAAATGATATCTCCTGTTTCTTGCCATCCTTGTCCGGAAATTTTTGTAAGATCTGGAACTAAGCCTACCATGCCTATAACTGGTGTGGGATAAATAGGTTGGGGTTTACCTGTGCTATCTACTGTTTCGTTATATAATGATACATTTCCTCCTGTAACTGGGGTATTCATGGCAAGACAAGCTTCTGATATTCCTTTGCAAGCATGAAATAATTGCCAATATCCTACGGGTTTTTCTGGACTACCAAAGTTTAAATTATTGGTAATAGCTATGGGTTCAGCTCCTACACAGCTTAGGTTTCGAGCGGCTTCGGCTACTGCTGCTTTAGCTCCTTCATAGGGATCTAAATAAACGTAACGGGAGTTACAATCAGTGGTGGCGGCTACTCCTATTTTACATTGGGCTGGGTTTGCATTTACTGGACGCACTCTAATTATGGTGGCATCTGCTCCACCTGGTAAGATTACTGTATTATTTTGTACTTGATGATCGTATTGTCGATAAATCCAATGTTTTGAGCCGATGGTGGGATTATCTAGGAGTTGTAGTAAGATTTGATTCCAAGTGTAATGTTTGGAGTCTATGGTGATGCCTTCTAGGTTACTTGGTGGTAAGGTTTCTTTTTGCCATGCCCATGCTTTTTGTGCATATTCTGGTGCTTCTGGTGATACTTGACGATCGTAAATGGGTGTATTATCGGCAAGGGCTGATGCGGGAATCTCTGCTGCTATTTCTTGGTTGAATAAAATTCTTACGATGGGTTCTTCTATTACTGTGCCGGCTACTACTGCTTGCAATCCCCAACGATGAAATATTTCTATTAGTTCATTTTCTCTTCCTTTTTCGGCGACAAACAGCATTCTTTCTTGGGATTCTGAAAGGAGATATTCATAGGGAATCATGCCGGATTCTCTTACTGGGATTTTATCTAAGTCTAATTCTATGCCTACTCCTCCTGCTGCTGCCATCTCTGATGTGGAACAGGTGATCCCCGCTGCTCCCATATCTTGGGCTGCTACTACTGCTCCGGTTTGAAAGGCTTCTAGGCAGGCTTCGATTAATGATTTTTCGAGGAAGGGATCCCCTACTTGTACGGCGGGTCGATCGTCTAGGGATTCGTCGGTAAGTTCGGCACTGGCAAAACTTGCTCCTCCCATGCCATCTCTGCCGGTGGTGGAACCAACATATAAGACGGGATTACCTATGCCTTTAGCTCCTGATTTCACAATTTCGGAGGTTTCCATTAGTCCTAATGCCATAACATTGACTAAGGGATTATCTGCATAAGCTTTCTCAAAGTAAACTTCTCCCCCAACTGTGGGTACTCCTACACAATTTCCATAATGAGCGATGCCTTCGATTACTCCTGCAAAGATTCTTTTGGTATGAGGGTTATCTAATTTCCCAAAACGGAGGGAATTTAAGATAGCGATGGGTCTGGCTCCCATGGTGAATATGTCTCTGAGGATTCCTCCAACCCCTGTGGCTGCTCCTTGGAAGGGTTCGATGGCTGAGGGGTGGTTATGGGATTCGATTTTAAAGGCTAGGTGAAGTCCTTTGCCTAAGTCTACTACGCCGGCGTTTTCTCCGGGGCCGACGAGAATTCGATGGCCTTTGGTTGGGAATTGGCTAAGTAATGGTTTGGAATTCTTGTAGCAGCAATGTTCTGACCACATAACGCCAAACATCCCTAATTCGGCTTTGTTGGGATGTCTTCCTAATCTTTTGACGATTTCGTTGTATTCTTCTGGTTTGATGCCTTCTGAGGCAATTTCTTCTGGGCTAAAGGGTGTTGACATTAAGGTTTTTGTTTAAAATTTACTATATTTATCGGCATTTTGCATTGTAACCAAAAAAAGGGTTGAGGATGGCTAGTGGATTGTTGGATAATTTGATGTTTATTATTGGGTATGGTTATGAATCACTATAAATTATCGTTAAGTTAAAAACGAATCTTCTCTCAAAAGTTAAATTGAAGATCTACTTAAGAAAAATCTCTGAATTTTTTTCGATTTTTCCGAAAAGAAACAAAAAGTTACTGTGGTTTATCTTGAAGATAATTTAAAAATGATTTAAAATAATGATATATTTCTATTCTTTACGAAGTTGGCTAGAGGTAGAAACTGATAATTTCCCTGATCTTATTGAAATTATTCAGAAATTTAGAGACATTCTCAGTGTTAATCAAGAATGATCGTTCTAAAAAGTAGACTGGAGCTGGGAGGAAACACTAATGAATTCCATGAGTTATTTATTTTATGCCGCCAATGTAATGGAAACAAGTTTAAGTAATTTTGAAACAATCCTTAAGGAATTAACTGTTTTAAATATTAATATTTCTGGTTGTTTTCATGGGCAAGGAGAAGATGGCAAGCAAAATATAATTGATCAAATTACTAATAATTGGATTACTAAGAATATAAATCAGGGTTCACTGGTTTATATACTAGAAAATAAATGATTATTTCTATCAAAAAAAAATTGTCAATCTCAAATAATCTTTAAATCTCAAAATAATTATTAGTAAAATTTTTATTAGGAAAATATAAAAATGATTAATAACTACTTAAGTTCTGTAAT
>JANQIW010000119.1 GCA_028281945.1 Prochloraceae cyanobacterium PL24a_bin.78 | reverse complement strand
ATGCTCCCAGTTTTATTATTTCTGATGATTTATTATTTGTAGAGGGTGATTCACCATTACAGACTATTTTTGATTTTGCCACTGAGATTTCTCCAGGGGTAGGATTAGATGAATTAGACCAAAATCTTACTTTTAATTTGACTATTTCCGATGACAGTATATTTGAAGTCCTGCCGGAAATTGATGATCAGGGAACTTTAACTTATCAAGTGGCAGAAATATCGGGAGAAGCAACAGTTACCGTCACTTTATCTGATGATGGTGGCACGGAAAATGGGGGAATTGATACTTCAGCAGAACAAAATTTTACTATTTCCATTATTCCTTTAACTGATCCTACACCAATTAGTAATAATGATATTATTGAATTATCTTCTCTGGATGGTAGTAATGGATTTGTGATTAATGGTATCGATCTTGGTGATAATTCTGGTGCATCAGTGAGTGGTGCTGGTGATATAAATGGTGATGGTTTTGATGATATTATTATTGGTGCTCCAAATGCTAATCCCAATGATTTGTATACAGGAGCTAGTTATGTAGTTTTTGGTAACTCTAATGGATTTGAAGGTAGTTTAGATTTATCTTCTCTCAATGGCAGTAATGGTTTTATCATTAGTGGGTTAGATTTTAATTTAGATTTAGGTGATTCAGTAAGTGGTGCTGGTGATATAAATGGTGATGGTTTTGACGATATTATTATTGGAGATCCATTAGCTAATTCTAATGAGACTTCTTTAGCAGGAATTAGTTATATTATTTTTGGTAGTGAAAATGAATTTGAATCAATTTTTGATTTATCGAGTTTGGATGGAACTAATGGATTTGTGATTAATGGTATTGATATAGGGGACAATTTAGGTGGTTCAGTAAGTGGTGACGGTGATATAAATGGTGATGGCATTGATGATATTATTATTGGTGCTCCATTTGCTGAAGAAAATGGCTCAAATAATGGACAAAGTTATGTAATCTTTGGTAATTTTGATGAATTTGAAGAAAGTTTTGATTTATTAAGCTTGGATGGAACTAATGGTTTTGTGATCAATGGCGTTGATGCTGGTGGTAATTTGGGTACTTCAGTCAGTAATGCAGGTGATTTTAATGGGGATGGTTTTGACGATATTATCCTTGGTGCTCCAAATTCTTATTCTAATGGAAGTTTTAATGTAGGAGAAAGCTATTTAGTCTTTGGAAATCCTGATGGATTTGATGGAAGTTTGGATTTATCGAATTTGGATGGAAGTGATGGTTTTGTGATTAATGGCATTGATAGTAGTGATTTTTTAGGTAATTCTGTAAGTGGTGCAGGTGATTTTAATGGGGATGGTTTGGACGACATTATCATTGGTGCACTAGAGGCAAATCCTAATGGTGTTATTGGCGCAGGAGAAAGTTATCTCATCTTTGGAAATCCTGATGGATTTGATGGAAGTTTAGATTTATCTAGTTTGGATGGAAGTGATGGTTTTGTGATTAATGGCATTGATAGTAGTGATTTTGCTGGTGCATCAGTGAGTAGTGCTGGTGATTTGAATGGTGATGGCTTTGACGATATTATCATTGGTGCACCACAGGCGGATCCTATTCTTAGTGCATCAGGTGTCATTATTCCTTCAGCGGGGGAAACCTATGTCGTGTTTGGTAATGCTAATGGATTTGGAGAAAGTTTAGATTTGTCGAGTTTGGATGGAATTAATGGTTTTGTCATCAATGGTATAGATGCTGTTGATAATTCTGGTATTTCAGTAAGTGATGCTGGAGATTTCAATGGTGATGGTATTGACGATGTTATTATTGGAGCTGAAGATGCTGATCCAAATGGCAATAATTATGCTGGTGAAAGTTATGTGATTTTTGGCAATGTGGCACCGGTATTAGATCTCAATGGTAATGCTTTGGGTATGGATTTCTCTACTAATTTCACTGGCAATCCTACCTCCATTGTGGATGGTAATAATCTTAGTCTCACTGATTTAAACTCTGATACTATTTTTTCTGCCACTGTTTCTATTACTAATTTCATAGATATTGGGGAAGAATTTTTAACGGCTACTCCTGTAGGTAATATTACTTCCAGTTTTGATAATCTTACTGGTATTCTTTCTCTATCGGGTGTGGATAGTGTGGCTAATTATGAGCAAGTGTTACAATCTGTTGAATACAATAATACGTCTACGAATCCTAGTTTGGAGTCTCGCCTGTTTGAATTTTTAGTAGATGATGGGGAGGCACATAGTAATGTTAGTTTTGCTGCCAATAGCGACTTAATTTTTGATATACCCAATAATCAATTATCTCCCCAATTTGTAAGTTTAGATGTGGATGGTAATAATACTCCTGATGCCCTTACGGATGGTATCTTGATTATGCGTTTTCTTTTTGGTTTCCAAGGTGATTCTCTATTTAATGATGTTGTTGGGGATGATTCTAATTACAGCCTTTCTGAAATTTATTCTTCTCTGGAAGATGCTGAGGATACTATCTTAGATATTGATGATAATGGGGTGGCTGATGCTTTAACTGATGGTATTTTGGCTTTACGATATTTATTTGGTTTTGAGGGAGATTCTCTGGTTGATGGAGTGATTGGTGATAATGCTAACCGGATTTCTTCTACTGATATTGAGAATTATCTCGATTCTATCTTGCCTTCTAATGATTTTAATATCTCAAATTTAATTTAAAATATATGATTTAAGAGATTTAAGCTCAATTTTTAAGGAATATTTCAAGCAATATATAGAGATATATAGAGTATTAGGAAACAATAATTATTCCAGTAATACTCTACCCATTCTCCCTTGTCTCCCTTGTCTCCCTTGTCTTCCCCATCTCCCATTCTCCCCATTCTCCCCATTCCTCCCATTCTCCCCATTCTTCCCATTCCTCCCATTCTCCCCACTCTTCCCATTCTCCCCACTTTTCCCATTCTCCCACTCTCCCATTCTCCCATTCTCCCCATCAACTACCCTTACTCTATTAATATACTCCTAAAAATATTACCACGGACTACCAATAATTGTGAAAGGTGCCCAATAAAAAGGATGAGATAAATCTTCTTCAAATGCCCCACTTTCTGGTGGTAAATCGATCGCTCCTTGTGAAGTAATTATTTTGCCATCAACTTTTGTCACATTACCTTCAATCATATCGATTTGTGCTTGTCGTAAAGCCTCTGCCTTAATTTTGGCTGTATTGAGTTGGGTATAAATTCCATTCATTAATGCTAAGGTTCCTGTATCGCCCACGTACCACAGTGACGCTATAGCAGATTTTACTCCAGCTTGCACCGCTAATCCTCCAAATCCTAACTCTGCTTCCTCATCTCCAAAAGCCGATCGACAGGCTGAAATCACCAGTAATTCAACGGTTGGCTGGTTTAAGCCCAACTCTCGTAATTGATTCAACTGTAAGCGACTATCATAAAGTTGAATATAAATATCACTAGCATCTCCTTCTTGGAAATCTGCATGAGTAGCTAAATGGATAATTGGGAAAGGATTTTCTTGACGAGCTTCGAGAAAATTTTCATAAGTAAACTCTTCATTAAGAAGAGATTCTCCATTTCTTAACTCAGTGGTAATCAAATCTAACTCCACTGGTACAGCAGGTAAGTTACTTTGATTTTGACTTTCTTCAAATGTTGATGCACCTAATGCTAATACTGAAAAATTTGAAATATCTCGATAACGAGTATCCATTAGTGAAATAGAAGGAGCAAAACCTGTACTATATTTTTGAGCAAAAAATTGATCTGTTTTCTTGTCATATAAAGCAGCAATAGGAATTAATCTTAGCTTTGGAGGCATGATAAACAGTAAATTTTTAATATCTGCTTCCTCGAGAGATACTTCCAATTCTGCTAATAACCATTCATACAATTGTTCAGAGTGGGGCTGAAAATCCCCAAGGTTGCTAACTTCTACATATAAATTTCTTGCTTCTTCCACTACTTCCTTTCTTGTAACTCCTGAGATTCTGATTCGAGTAGCTTCTTCTTGATCTGGTGTTACTAAGATTAGTTCTAATTCATCGTCATCTGAAGGCGGAATTGGTAATGCTAATTGTCCTTCTTCATTTGGTAATGTTAAAAATTTACGGTATTCTTGACTTAATTGGGCTTCTTGACGGATAATTTCTGCTTCTGGATCGATTCCTGTTCGAGCAAAACTCACATATACTACGGCGGGTTTTACTCCTGATTCCTTTTGAATAGTTGTGAGAATTTTCCTGATTTGTGAGACACTAGAAATATTAAAGCTGGTTTCTAATCCTGTTGCTATTGGGGTTACTGATGATGCTTCGGTATCTGTGGGATTAGAAATTTCATCTAGAATATCTATGGGTGATGATTCTGGTACATCTATTGGTGGAGATACTGGGGCATCTACAGATATAATTGAGATATTTCCAATAATTTGAGTGAAGAGAAATGCTTCATCTATTATGGTTTCATCTCCTGATATTATCTCACCTTCTGTCCCATTTATTATGGGATTTCCTACTTCAAATTCGGTTTCTCCATTTCCTCCGTGGGTTATGGTTATTCCACCTTCTGTTTCAGTAATTAAACTTGCGATACTTACGGATGAGTCAGCAAATTGAAAACTATCTATAACTTGGAAAAATCCCGGTGTTATCACAATAATTTCACCACCACCTGCCCCACCAACAGAATTTATAAATCCTGTTTGTATATTATTTTCAGGGATTGGATTTATTATTTCGCTATCTGAAGGTAATCCTAAAGTGACATTACCTGCATTTCCACTTTCACTACTGGTGTCTATATTTCCTGTAAAGATGAAATCTTCTGTTTCTAGAGGTGATTCTATGGTTACCTCACCACCATTACCACTATCACTACTGGTATTAATTTCTCCTGTAGAGATGGAATCTCCTGTAATAACAACTTCACCACTATTGCCAATTTGGCTATTAGTATTGATATTTCCAGTGGAGATAGAATTTTCACTTTCAAGACTGGATTCGAGAGTGACATTGCCACCATTTCCACTTATGCTACTGGTATCAATATCTCCTGTAATAATAGATTCTCCATCTATAAGCAAGTTGCCACCATTTACAATTTCGCTTTGACTTTCAATACCACTACTAAGATTGATATCTTCTGTGATAATGGAATTTCCATTGATGTTTAAATCTACTCCGTCTCCTGTAATATTTTGAGATTCAAATCCCCCGCCTGTTGTAAATTCTGTATTTGTATTTAAAACTAAATCCCCATTGAAAATTTGACTACCATTTGTATCAATTATTCCCCCATTAATTTCGATATTTCCAGGATTACTACTATCAAGACTGGTAAGATTAACGGTTAAATTCCCTCCATTATCAGCTAAATTATCGACATCATCTGGATTAATACTAAGATCGATATTCCCTAATATAACAGATTCTCCCTGTATAGTAAGATTTCTGCCAGGCGCAATAATAGTATCATTAGCACCTTCCATTTGAAAAACCCCATTACCATCTGTATCGGCATCTGCATTAAAGGTAATACTTCCACTTCCAGTAGCAAAAGTTATATTATCATTACTTAATTCCGTATTGAGATCCACAATAGTTATATCATTGGTAGCTTCCAAAATGACATTATTATCTCCTGTTAATGCTTCCAAGGCAAAGACTGAAATAGTAAATGTGGATTCTGGGCTATCTCCTGCTAAAATTTCACCATCTTCTAACTCAGAATCATCTAAAGCACTATCAACATCCACAATAATTATATTCTCAGGATCCAATAATACGGTACCGGGATTACTTCCAGGGGATCTTCCGTCAGCATTTATTTCTCCTTGGAAACTCAAATTCTCCTTGCCAGATACTTCAACTAATCCTCCATTTCCATTATCTATTCCTCCACGAGCAGTAATATAACCATTAAAAATGGTATTACCATCTGCCCAAAGAACAACTAAACCCCCATTGCCATTCTCTAAAGCATCGGCATTAATGATAGAATTACTATTCACTAAAGTAGTAAAAGCATTAAAACCAATTCCTTCACCTCGAAAATCACCACCAATTAAAACGATACCACCGCCATTAAACCCTGTAGCATTAAGGTTTGCATCAATCCCCCCTACTCTGGCACCCCAAAGATTAATTTCTCCACCAATTGCGAAATCAGAAACATCCAAATTCCCAGAAACAAGATTCAACCCAGAAAGGTTACTCTCAGTAGAAGCCTGCAAAGTGGATTCTGAATTTTCTCCGCCTGTCAATAATCTCGGTAAATCCAAACTAGTTAAAGATTCATTAGGGGTGATTTCCAATTCCAAACTCAAAATTTGCCCTTCTTGAGAAATTCTCACTCGATTGGTGTCGGGAATGGCGGCAATGGTTATCCTTCCTCCTGGGGTTTCGATGGTGCCAGTATTAATAACGGTACCACCAATTAAGGAAATATTTTCACCAGGATTGACACTTAAATCAGCTTCATTGATAATCACTCCAGGAGATAAGCTGTCAAAAATAAAGCCATTAGGATTACCTACTAAACTGGTAAAATTGTTATCACCAAAGGCACTAAAAATTCCATCACCGAAACTAATACCTGTGGCTGTGGTGGCAGTAAAGGCACCGGGAATATTTAAACTGGCATTTGGCCCAAAAATAACACCATTGGGATTTAGTATGAAGAGATTAGAATTGCCTCCGCTTATTTGAAGCAAGCCGTTGATTATTGAAGGATTACCGCCATTGACACGAGTTAAGATATTTTGAATATTAGGATTGGAGAGAAAGTTTGCTATTTGATTGGCGTTTAAACCAAATTCTTGGAAGCTATGAAAGAGATTTCTACCATCACCACTTAAACTTCCTCCAGAAATATCAAAGCGATTGCCATCTTGAGTTACCACTGTCATGGTACCATCGGCATTGGGTATAATTTGTTGTGCTAGTGATGGATTTTTTATCCCTCCTATTAGGGAAAAGGAAGCTAATAATATGCAAGCTTTCCTCAGAATTTTCTGATTTATCCCAAGATTAAAGAGTTTATTCATTGTTTTTAGTTTGTATTTTAGATTTTATTAAATGCTATGGTTTCAAACAAATATCTAGTGGATTTTTCTTAGATTAACTTATTTGTTGATGTTGGTTTTCTCTATTTTCTCGTTGAAAAATTGGTTAATTTCTATACTAGATTATAATTCAGATTTTATCCATCTTTATCTAAGAAATAGGTAAGTCACATTTTTATCTTTACTATTTGTTACAAGGATTTTTGTCTCTAATTTAGCAGATAATTTTCTCTCAATTGATGAAGTTTCAATATAAATTTTCGTAAATTGATGACTTAATATATTATTTTTGAGTTAAAATCCTTTCAGTTAATATAATTTTATTTAGGTTATACGATCAATGAAATGGCATAATAGAAGTTTAATTTATAGTTATGGTTGCTTGTTGACAGGCAGTTTTTTATTATTAATGGTTTCTCCTAGTTATGGTGAAACTAAAGTTTTGATGAGGGATAATTTTAATTCTCCAGAAAGCTCAAGTTTGATCCCAAATTCAAGTATTTTTTTAGTCGCACAAGGGGAAAATACTGAAGAGGTTGAGTCTAATGAGCAAGAAGAAGAAGAAATTTTCTCTTGTCTAGAAGGCAGTGAGCAACAAATTTCTCAATCAGATCCTCTTGAAATTACTGTTGGTGGATTAATGGTACAGGTTATTGGGAGTTCTATTTTTACTGCTAATGACTTGGAATCTGAACTTAATACCCTTTTAAATTCTCAAAATTTTTCCCGTGAAGATTTACCAAGCATTGCTAATGGCATAACTCAGCTTTATCTAAATCAAGGTTATCTTACTTCTAGGGCAATAGTTCGTGAAGATAACTTTAATTCTAGCAATAGATTACCCCAAATAATCGTGATAGAAGGGATTTTAACAGAGATTAATCTCGCTAATGGGGGAAGGTTAACTAAATATGTTTGTGCAAGATTGAAGGAGGAGGAGGAACAACCTTTTAATGCAAGTGATTTAGAGGATCGATTACGGTTACTCGATGCCGATCCTTTGATTGATAATATTGAAGCAAGTTTGAGGGCGGGTGAAAGTCAAGGGGAAAGTATCTTGGATATTAGGGTGACTGAAGCTAAAAATTTCCAAGGTAATGTGGGTTTAGATAATTATTCACCTCCTAGTGTTGGCCCTACTCGTGCTAATCTTCAGGTTGGTTATCAGAATTTAACGGGAATTGGCGATCGTTTTGCTATCATTTATCAGCCGAGATTGGAGAATTTTGCTGATACCTATCAATTGGATTTTAATTATTTGGCTCCTATATCTAGGGATAATGCCACTATACAACTAAGGGCTTTAATCGATCGTAATGAAATTATTACTGGGGATTTTGAGGATTTAGATATTAGTAGTGAATCGGAGTTTTATCAAATTAGTTATCGACAGCCAATAATCCGTAATCCTCGTCGAGAATTGGCTTTATCCTTAGGAATGACTTATCGCGATGGTCAAACTTTTACTTTCATAGGACCCACTCCTTTTGGTATTGGACCCGATGATGATGGTATTAGTCGTACGAATGTATTGCAATTTGGGCAGGAATATGTTATTCGTCAATCCCGTGGTGCCTGGGGTTTTCGATCGCAATTTAATGTAGGCATTGGGATTTTTGATGTAACTGAGAATGAAGATGATATCCCAGATGGACATTTTTTTAGTTGGCTAGGGCAAATTCAACGGATACAAGTTCTTAATGATAGTAATCTTTTAGTGATGCAAGCCGATATTCAACTAACTACAGACCCTTTGTTACCATCTGAACAATTCACAATCGGTGGTGGGCAATCGGTTCGTGGGTTTAGGCAGAATGTTCGTACTGCCGATAATGGGGTAAGGGCTTCGATCGAGGATCGCATTACATTAGTGCGAAATGAGCAGGAAGAACCTTTATTGATTTTGGCTCCTTATTTCGATATGGGTTACATTTGGAATAATGCTGATAATCCTAATTTTTTACCTGAGCAACAGTTTATTGCTGGTTTGGGTTTGGGTTTATCTATTCAACCTTGGGAAGGGTTAAGTATTCGGGTGGATTATTCTCCTCCTTTAATTGATTTAGATGACAGAGGAGATAATGTTCAGGATGATGGTTTACATTTTAGGATTAATTATGATTTTTAGTGTGTGTTTTTTTTAAGGGTTTACTTTTGTCTTATAAGGTTTTATCTTTATTCAATCTCACGGCATCTCTCTTTTCTTTAGATGCTGTAATCTATCTTTGCTGCTATTTTTTCAATCCCTAAGAGGGATTAGTTGAAACTTAAACTATGTCAGCATTTAATTATGGGGATGTAATAAACTTGTTTCAATCCCTAAGAGGGATTAGTTGAAACTTAAACGGGTAACGAGGGTTATTAACTCAAAAGGTGGTATCGTTTCAATCCCTAAGAGGGATTAGTTGAAACTTAAACTAAAAAATGAAAGCAATAACAAAAGAAAGAATATTGAAGTTTCAATCCCTAAGAGGGATTAGTTGAAACTTAAACGGAAGAGACTAATGGATGGCGGCTGGAAAGATTCAGGTTTCAATCCCTAAGAGGAATTAGTTGAAACTTAAACAAAAAAGAGATGGAAAAAAGAGCATTCGAGAAAATGTTTCAATCCCTAAGAGGGATTAGTTGAAACTTAAACCGCCGTGATTTGAAAGCATTGATATATTTGATTTTCAAGGTAACCTTGCGGAAAGCTAAAAATATTATAACACCAAAGACAAGAAAAAGACAAACAAAAACCCTGAAAACCAGACAGGATATAGAGCGGGAGGCGGTAAAACCCCGAAAACACCTCAAACCCAGTCACCATAAGACATAGACACCCCAAGAAAAATCATCAAAAAAATACACCCTACCCCTGCCGCAAAAGCCCATGGATCATTATTCAAAAAAAAAGCAAAACAAATAGAGTAGAAAAAACAAAAAAGATAAACATAATTCAAACAAAAAAAATCACGATCGAGAATTAGACTCAGGAGAAAGACGCTGCATCATCCCAAACCCCATAGTAGTTTTCCGTCCCAAACCACAATAAAAACCATAATCAGCCAGGACATTAAGAACTTTAATCACAGAAACATTCACATCCCCTAGAATCTTGTAACTAATCCTCCCAACACAACCAATAAACTTAGACCTAGAATCAATAACAATTTCCGTTTTTAAATCAAAAAAAGAAGGAAAAAGACAATCAAAATCAACCTCATCCAGAGGAATATTACTATGTTTTTGCCAGCGACGAAACAAACTAGAAAACACCAAATCCGCCGAAGGTAAAGAAACATCATATTTCCCTTGACGAAAAGTAGTAGGAGTAAAGATAAAGAAATTTAGATTAGACTCAGTAGTAGAAGCCCTTTCATAAATTTCCTCATAACTCAAAGCATTAGCCCAGGGATGACTATTAGCCGTAGTTAAAATCTTCGTAAAAATCAACTCCGTCTTACCTAAATAAAACAACTCCTCCGGATTAATATGAAACCATAAGTTACTTAATTTCTTAAATAAACCATCATCCAATAAAGTAACCCGCCACCAACAATCAGAGCCTCTTTTTATTCGTTGCTGCCGAAATTGTAATTCCTTAGAAGGGTTTTTATCCTTACTAATAACCTGTAAAGGACTAACCGTAAAACTCTTATCCTTTTCCGATTTATGCAAATCTTCAGATAAATCTTTATCTATAGAATGAATTAAATTTAAAAATAAAGCGTGTAAATGCCTCCCAGAAGTACAACCCATGGGAATATCGGAAGTAGGGGTAAAATTCAGCACTAAACTATAGGGCATATTAGTTGTTAAATATACTTTTTATTATTACTAGTTACATATTACTTATGACTTAGTTATAGCAATTGCAGCTTGAATAAAGCTAGAGAAAAAACCATCGAGATCTTTTTCCGTAATTTCTGGATTAGCGAGAATCAAACGGATCGCCATTTGACCATTATAATTCGCATAATTTACCAAAGCCTGACCCGATCGCATCAACTTTTCTCGTATTTCCAAATTAATACTATCAAGTTCTTTAGCAGAAAAATTACCATTAGCAGGATGATAACGGAAACAAATATTAACAAACTCCGGCTCAATCAACAATTCTAAATCAGGAGAATCACGAATATATTCCGTAACATACCGAGTAAGTTCAAAAAGACGATCGATCCGTGCCCCATAACCAGAAGTGCCATAACATTTCCAGGAAAGCCATAACTTAAGAGCATCTACTTTTCTACCACATTGGAGAGAAATCTTTCCCAAATCATAACTATAATTTTCATCATCATGGAAAATATAATCAGTGCCCCCACTAGAACAAACCTCAAATAAAGTACCTTTTTCCTTCACCAAAAGAAAAGAACAAATCAAAGGAACACCCATTAACTTGTGAGCATCCCAAGCGAAAGAATCAGCTAACTCACTTCCAGTCAAAAGATGCTTATGTTTCTCACTTAATAACACCGGTCCACCCCAAGAACCATCTACATGAAGCCAAATATTATACTTTTTAGTAACTTCCGCAATATCTAATAAGGGATCGAAAGCCCCCGCTACAGTTGTGCCAGCAGTTGCCCCCACAAAAAATGGAGTTTTCCCATCAATAATAGCCAATTGAATAGCAGATTCTAAAGCATTAACATCCATACGATTTCTAATATCAGACTTAACTTTAATGATATTAGAAGTACCAATTCCTAATAAATTAGCCGCCTTAAGGAAAGAATAATGGGATTTATCCGAAACAAAAGCCACTAATTTTTTATCATCCAAACCATCTTTTTTAGCTTCAGGAACAAACTTATTCCTAGCACAAAGCATAGCAATCATATTAGCATTAGTTCCTCCCGTAACCATAACCCCTTCACCATTATTAAAACCAATAATATTATTAAGAGTTTCAATTAACTTTAACTCAATAAGAGTAGCGACAGGGGCAACTTCATAGGTATACATAGAAGTATTAGCAGCACTCGTTACCATTTCAGCCAATAAACCAGTGATTTCAAACCCACCCCAAAGCTGATTAAAAAACTTTGGACTACTAGTGCGAGTGGTATGATTAAGATATGATTCAATAATCGGGATAGATTCTTCTAAACCTATTCCCTTTTCAGGTAAACTTAAATCGAAATTTTCTTGAAGAAGATTAGCACTTTGATAATTAACAACAGGAGTAGCTGGATTTTGATTTTCTTCTAAATAATTCAGAATTTTTTCTACAGCTAAATTAAGGATTTTTTCTTGTTCGCGCATCATTTGAAATATATTAAATTTACGATAGTTGAGATGATGTTGAAAAATTCAAACTCAAAATTAAGTCAAAGAAGTAAGTAGCTTTGCCAATTTCTTCTTAGTAGTAGCAAACACTTGATGTTGATTGCTATCCCAAATACTAGGGCGAGAATTTAACTCTATAATTTTAGGTTGGCCATTAACCATAGCCAAATCTATACTATAAAATCGATTACCATATAATGCCATTATGCCATCGATATCAGCCACCATGGTAAAAATAGCTTCAGGAATCATTTTCATATCGTCTACAACCTCCATTGTCGCGCCAAGAGACGTAGAAGCAATCAATTCTCCAGCAGGGGGAATCCGCACAATACAGTGGACAATTTCTTCATTGATAAGGGCAACTCTAAAATCGTGAAAAGTATCCACAATACCGGGAATTCCTTGACTAGAATCTAGGAATTCTTGTATTAAAACAGGATAAGTAAAAGTCTTTTTTTTCAGTAAATCACTCTCTTCAATAGAAATATTTCTTCCTTCAAGTCCATCTAAAGGTTTAACTACCTTATATTTTCCAGGTATTGATTCCAATCCTTGGTGAAATTCTGCCTCATTGTTTGCCAGATAAGTTTGAGGGGAATATTTACTAAATAACTCAAAAGTTTTGTATTTGTTGGTGCAAATTTCGTTAATTTCCTCACAGTTAATTACTGGAATAGTGCCATCAGAAATAAACAATCCCTTATCAAAAACCACATCAACTTTTAACTCTCCTGTTTCTACAACTCCTGCATTTTGTAATTCCCAACTTTGAGAAAATTTACCATTTCCCAAATAAGAAGATTGATGACGAAGGATTCTAAATATTGCTCCACATTCTTCTATTGCTGCTTGTAATTGTAAAAAATGTTTAAAATATTTTTCCTTATTAAGAGGGTAAGCCATTGGCTCTGCTTCTTCAAAAAATACACCTATAATTTTCAAATTATACCTCAACTTTTTCTAGGGTTTAAATTATTAATTATCAATGATTAATGATTGATTTAATGATGAATTAATCAGCCCTATTTTTCATAATAATAATCGCTCCAATCGTAATAAAGTTTATAATATAATTCTTGCATATCATACTCAGTCATTTCTTGATTAGCTATTTTAGTTAAAACCTCTTTGACAAACTTAACTAACCAACCCAACTCTCTTTGAGGAATAATATCTGTCAACTCTTGTAAGGCCCTTTTTACTTCTTGAAATTCTTTTTCTTCTTCTTTAATCAAAGGAGTTGAAGCTCTTAAAGGATCCCTTTGTACCGCAGCAAATCCTTGTTTTACTGCTAAATAAATTTCTTTACTAAATTCTTTTTGTCCTCTTCTTAATTGCAGTTCAAAACCTTCTGAGGAAGAAGCATATAAAGATGGTAAACGATTGAGAGCATAAGTTGCTACCTCAATTTTATTGATAAAATCTTGAGCTTTTGGAGGATAAACTTTCAGCTGTTTTTCTGTTTCTTTAATTACTAAGATTTCCATAGCATTTTTATAGGTTTGATTAATCTTAACATCCATAATTTAGCTCCTAATTTTTTAAGTTTAAAAAACGTAGTTTAAAAGAGGTAGTTTCAAAAATTTATCAAAATTTACTACCTCTAATATTATTGTTTCAAAAGTATGATAGACTTGCTTGACGGGGAGACAAGGAAGACAAGGGAGACAAGGGAGATAGGTTTTAGGTTGGGAGTTAAAGAGCTATGATTTTTAATCTCTATCACTACTAAAGATAATTTGGTATCATTATGCTCTATATTTCCTAGGTCAAATTACTCGATTAAATTACTACATCAATTTGTGATCTTGCTGAATAATCCAATTATTAATAGCTAAAAATATAACCAAATATAAGGAAATTAGTCTTAATTAACTACTGAATTACTTATTACCTTAAATCCTGATATTTAAAAATCAGCAAACCTCAAAATCAAAGTTTTTCCATCACCCATTTTTTAATAGTAGAAACAACATCATCCAAAGATATTTCCTGAGAGATTTTAGTTGCTCTTTCAACTATTTCTACTTTACCCGCCTTGAGAGATCGCCCCGTTACAATGCGATAGGGAATACCGATTAAATCCGCATCTTTAAATTTCACTCCCGCTCTTTCATCTCGATCGTCCAATAGAGTTTCAACACCTGCTTCATTCAAACCTTGATAAATCTTACTAGCCGCCTCCACTTGATCAGCCGCCGTAACATTCGGAATAATCACAATAGCATGATAAGGAGCGATGGCCACAGGCCAAACAATACCATCCTTATCAAAATGTTGCTCCACAGCCGCTTGAGCTAATCTAGATACACCCACACCATAACATCCCATTACCAAAGGCATTTCTTCCCCTGCCTCATTGGTATAAGTTGCCCCCATTTTTTGAGAGTATTTAGTGCCCAATTGGAAAATGTGTCCAATTTCAATACCTCTAGCACTTTGAAGTAATTGGCTAGCATCGTGAATGGATGAATCCCCAGCCTTAGCCTTACGCACATCCACTACCAATTCTGGCAAAGGAAAGTTAACCCCCCAATTAGCACCCACCACATGGAATCCAGATTCATTTGCACCAGTAACAAAGTTTTTCAAATCTACTACAGTTGGATCAGCAATTCTTACAAATTTAGGAGAGATATTAGCACTCGATTTAAGATAATCATCACCTAAATCTGGAGCAATATACCCCAAAGGTAAAGCTTTACTAGCCCATTTTTGTTGAGCATTTTCATCAGGAACACTTAAATCTAAAACAGTATTTCCTGAAAATCCATCTGCTAATTTAACCAATTCATTCTGTAACTTAACCTCATTAACATCTAAATCCCCTCTAATGCTTACCAAAACCAAAACCATTATACCAGAATCATATATAGCTTGATAAATTACATTTTTAACAATAACTGTAGAAGAACACTCGAAAAAATTAGTTACCTTTTCAATAGTTTCAGTACCAGGAGTTTCTCTTTTTTCATAGCCATCAAAAGGAGAATGTTCAGCATCAGCAACCAAAGAAATTGCCTTTTCCACATTAGCTGCATACTTTCCATCTTCCGTATAAAGGATTTCATCTTCTCCTGCATCTGCCAAAACCATAAACTCTTGAGAACCAGAACCCCCAATAGCTCCAGAATCAGCCTCCACAGCCCGGAAAGATAAACCACACCGCTCTAAAATTTTCCGATATGTAGTATCCATTTCCTGATAAGTTGCCTTCAGACTTTCCTCTGTTGCATGAAAAGAATAGCCATCTTTCATAATAAATTCACGCCCTCTCATTAAACCAAAACGAGGACGAATTTCATCTCGGAATTTAGATTGTATTTGGTATAAATGTAAAGGTAATTGACGATAAGAACGAATAGTATCTTTAGCAATAGTAGTAATTACCTCCTCATGAGTAGGGCCTAAACCCAATTCTCTCTCTTGTCGATCGATGAGGGAAAACATAATTCCTTCAGCCTTAGTATAAGTATCCCAACGTCCAGAATCCTTCCATAACTCAGATGGCTGTAATTGTGGTAATAAACACTCTTGAGCACCAGTAGCATTCATTTCTTCTCGAACAATTTGGGAAACCTTAGTTAAAACCCGCCACATTAGAGGCAAATAAGCATAAATACCACTGCCAATTCTACGGATATAACCAGCCCTTAACAAAAGTTTATGACTAGGGATTTCAGCTTCTGCTGGATTTTCTCTCAGGGTAACAAATAGGATTTGAGATAGTTTCATAGTTGATTGATTAATTTACAATTAAGATTGACTATTATCTCATTAAATACAGGGGATTTGTCATAACAAAACAATCTGTGTTATTACTGAAATAAATTATAGCCTAAAGCTATGGAAAATAAGTTAACTTAGAAATTGCTAAAGTCACAAGAAAAAAAATCACAATGAATGCACTTTTCGTAATTATTACCTTAATCCTTGCCACTCTTGGAAGTTCTGTAGTAGTTTTAATTGCAGGTTTTCAGGCAGGAATATTAGGATTTGGGATGATCTTAATCCTGGCAATAGCCTTTAAATATCCTCGTCAAGCATTGTGGGCTTTGTTGATTTACCTGCCTTTAGGAGGTACGATCATCTATACTATCCCAGGAGTTTATCAGCCAGTAGGAGGCCAAATCCGTTTTAGTAGGATTTATCCATTCTTGCAACTTGCTAAAGATGGAATTTATTATCCCGCATTGATTGGAGCCATAGTAAAAGGTAGTTCCATTAAACAATTATTTAATAAATACAAGCCATTGTTTATTGCTTTAGGCTGTTTACTAGGAGTATGTTTGTTAACTTACTTTCTGGTGAATATTTCCCAACAATTTCAGCCCATCAATCCTAACAGTAATAGAAGAGAATTTCCTTTGCTAATGGGAATTTTTGGTTTGAAAGTTTTCCTAGGATATATTCCTTTAATTCTTGGTGGTTATTACCTAATTCGTAATCAAAAAGATTTATTTTCTTTAACTCGTTTACATATCATTCTCATCTTAGTTTGTTGCAGTTTATGTTTAATCCAATACCTATTGTTAGTCAATGGAATTTGTAATGATAGTACTGCTTTCCCCGATCCTATCCCTTATCGTACCAGTCTACAAGCAAGGTGTTTTGTCGGTGGTTCTTTGCTTTATAATCCTAATACTCAGATTCCTTTAATTCGGTTACCAGGGACTTTTGTTGCTCCTTGGCAATGGGGTTGGTTTTTAATTGCTAATAGTTTTTTCGCCTATGGTTCAGCAAAAAGTGATACTTCTCCTATTTGGAAATGGCTTAGCTGGCTTGCTATTGCTCTGATTTTAATAGCTTGTATAATTTCAGGACAAAGAATTGCTTTAGTCTTAGTTCCCATTATTTTATTAACTTTATTTTTAGTAACTGAAAATTATCAAAAAGTATTGGCAATTAAATTAGGAATTATTACTTTTTTAACAATAATTATTACCAACTTAGGCATGGTTCAAACTCGAATTGAAAGCCTAATTAGTCGTTGGAATTATTCACCTCCACCAGGATTTATTCTCAAGCAATGGCAAAGAGTTATTAATGATTACGATAATTTATTCGGACATGGTTTAGGAAGAACCGCTAGTGCTGCCCGTAAATTAGGACAAATCAGACTTGTAGAATTATTTCACGCTCAATTATTTTATGAGATTGGCCCTATTGGTTTAATTGTGTTTGTAGCAGTAATTGGGGTATTAATTTATTATACTTGGGTTGCTTATCGCTCTTTATCTAATCCATCTTTAAAATATTTAGGGCTTTGTCTTTGGGCTTTTATCCTATTTATCGGAGTTAATATCTATTATTATCCTTTGACGGTAGATCCTGTTAATGTTTATTATTGGTTTTTTGCCGGAGTTTTACTAAAATTACCACAAATAGAATCAGACAGTATAAAAGCAAAAGGAGAATACAGTTCTATTAGTGAAGAAAAAACTATAGTTGAAAATAATCATTATGAATTAGGTCTTAATAACGAGGAAGTAACCATTATTGATGACGATAATAATGAATTGACAAATATAGAGAATAATCATCATGAACAATCTAATCTATATCAAGATGAATAAAAAAGAAAAAGTTTAATTAACATGGAACATTTATGAAATATTTAGCGTGAAACCATTTTAGGTTTCAAATATTTTTAGTATAATATTACTACTATAATTAAGCAATATCACAATCCTCTGACAAACTATGACTCATACCCCAAAAAATACTCCTCAAACAGGAGGAGGTATATCTCTTGTTAAATATTGGGCAGAAAAAACCCTCTCACCTCAAGGAAAAAAATTATGGGAAACCTTAAACCACAAAAGTGCCTGTTTATCCTGCGCTTGGGGTACCGGTGGCCAAAAAGGTGGATTTACTAATGAAACAGGGGAAAGTCTTCAACGATGCGCTAAAAGTGTGGAAGCCATTAGTGCAGAATTACAACCTCCCATTAAGTCTCATTTCTTTGAAAAATATACTATTTCTGAATTACAAAAGCTTACTTCCTTAGAATGCGATCGTCTTGGCAGACTTAGCTACCCTCTTATCCTTCGCCAAGGTACAAATTATTATGAGCGTATTTCTTGGCAAGAAGTTTACGACATTGCAGAAAAAGCTTTTAGCAAAAAACCAGACTACATTGCCTCCTATAGTTCCGGACGATCGTCCAATGAGGCAGCTTACCTTTTACAATTGATGATGCGATCGATGGGAAGCAATAACCTAGCAGACTGCTCTGATTTATGTCATGCACCTTCCACCATTGGCTTAAAAAAAGTTTTTGGCTCTGGAACTTCCATGGTAAGCTTAGAAAGCCTTAAATATAGCGATTGTGTGGTTTTAATAGGTTCAAATGCTCCTGCTAATCATCCTCGTTTAATGAACGAATTGATTAAATTACGGGATCGAGGAGGAAAAGTTATTATTATTAATCCTCAAATAGAAATAGGATTACTTAAATTTGCATCCCCTGCATTTCCCATCAAATCCCTCTTAAAAGGAGGTTCATCAATTTCAACCATCTATCTACAATTAATCCCCGGTAGCGATACAGCATTATTAATTGGCATCCAAAAATCATTAATTCAACAAGACTTAATTAAACTAGATTACTTAAAATACTATACAGAAGGATGGGAAAAAGTAATCGAAACCGCCAAAAATACCCCTTGGCAAACCATATGTGATGCTTGTGGTTTATCCCAAGAAGAAATAGAAGAGGCAGCTTATCTCATCGGTAAATCCCAAAAAGTAGTATTTGCCTGGGCGATGGGAATTACTCAACAGAAAAATGGAGTCGATAACGTTCAAGCTATCGCTAATACTGCCCTAATCACCGGAAATGCTGGGAAATTAGGTGCAGGTACAATGCCCATTCGTGGACATTCAAACGTTCAGGGATTTGGATCAATGGGAGTAAGCGTTAAACCAAACCAAAAACTTCAAGAAGCATTATCTCGTATGTTTGGGATTTCTGTAGATACAAGTAAAGGATATCGTGCTCGACATTTAATAGATGCAGCAGAAGCAGGAAAAATAGATACTTTATTTTGTTTAGGAGGGAATCTCTATGGAGCAAATCCTGATTTAAACCAAGCCAAACTAGCTTTCTCTAAAATAGAGACGATATTTTATGTGGCAACAAAACCAAATCTAGGACATTTCCATGGATTAGCTAAAGAAAATACCATTATTTTACCCGTATTTACCAGATTTGAAAATCCCCATAAAACTACTACCGAATCAGGGAATAATTTTGTTCGTCTCAATGATGAAGGGAAAAGTCATATTACCCCAGATAAAGGTGAATTAATTTCCGAGGTAGAATTAATCACAGAAATCGCCCATCGTTGTTTAGGTGAAAAACCCGTTAATTGGCCTAAACTACAAGAGACAGAATATGTTAGAGAATTAATCGCTAAAACCATTCCAGGATATGGAAAAATTGGTGAAATTGACAAAACCAAAGCAGAATTTACCATCCAAGGCAGGATATTTACCCAACCAAAATTTTCTACTCCATCAGGAAAAGCGCAAATGTCGGTGACTCCTTTACCAGATTTATCTATGCCAGATTTAGCCAGTTTTGGTATTCAAGAAACAGCAAAAGGGATTGTGGTGATTTTAGGTAGTGGCCGTAGTTATGGCCAGCATAATACAGTGGTTTATAATCAGGCAGATAAATACCGAGGAATGCCCCATCGTTATTGTATTTTGATGAATTATCGAGATGTGAATAAAGCAGGATTGCAAGAACACCAAAGAGTTACGGTGAAAGGTGATGCTGGTTCATTAGAAAATGTAGAAATTATTTGTGGTGGCATGAGAGAAGGGACGGCTTTTATGTTTTATCCAGAATCCAATGTATTATTTTCTGCAAATATCGATCCTAAAAGTGGTACTCCTGCTTATAAACGCATTCCTGTTTGTGTTTATGGCAATTAAGATTCTGATTTTTAGTTAATTAATAGCAGGATTTAGCTATAATCGATGTATATGTTATTATGTAGATAGTATTCAAAATATTATTACTTAAAATATCATTGCCAATGAAAAGTTATACATTAAGCCAAACTCGCCATCGACATGGAGAAGTATTTGATATTGCAATAGTTGAACCAGTCTTAGTGACAAAGGAAAAAAAACCTAGCCATATAATTATATCAGTTGAAACCTATCAAAAACTAATAACTAGATTAGAAGAATTAGAGGATTTAAATTTAGGCAAAACTGCTCAAACAGCCTTAACTTAGTCTTCAATGGTAGGAAGGGAAGAATTTACTGCCAGTTTAGAGAAAATCGCCAATGGCTAAGATCATTTTTCTTTAATAGTGATAGATATGAAGAATGGGAGAAATGGGGAGAATAGAAAGCAGGGTTTGATAATGAAATATATAAAAAATTAGAAAGATTATTAAAATAAAAAACTCTAGATTTTCCAACCTTGACCTAAAATTAAGATAAATTACCAAAAAAAATGGAATTTATCACCATAATCCTATCTAGTTTAATAGCAATAATTTCACCAGTAGGCGCGATCGTCGATACTACAGTAGAGAGTAGATTAAGAGATAGTGTCACATCAATAGAAGAAATAAAAGTAAGGATAGACAACGCTCCTAGCTACCAAATTCTCCAAGGGAAAGCCCAAAGAGTGCGGATTGCCACAAGAGGGATGGAAGTAATGCCATCAGTAAAACTAGAACTTTTGGAAATAGAAACAGATGCAATCCATTTAGACTTAGCAAATTTAGACTCAGGGAATTTAGATTCAGAGAATTTAAACTCAGAGAATTTAGACTTAGCAAATCAAGGAGAAATAGATTTTCAACAATTATTACTTCAACCCTTAAACGCAGGGATTAGACTATCCATCAGCCAAGAAAATCTTAACCTTGCCCTTTCCTCAGCTGCCATACAATCAATGATACAAGAGATATTAGCCCGTCAAAGCAATTCTAGAAATCGACTCAATTATCAAATATCCGATCCAACAATTGAATTTTTAGGGAATAACCGTCTCCGTCTTCAGGTAAAATTATGTCGTTCATCTTGTCAGAGGGAAAATTCTCAACCTTTAGCTGTTACCCTAGAGTTAAGACTAAAATTAATAGCAGGAAGGAAAATCGAATTACTGGAAATATCCGGAACAATTAACGATCGACCTTTGTCTAGTCGCTTATTAAATAGTTTTGCCGAAAGTATAAGTAGGCAATTAGATTTGCGTACACTAGAAAGTGTCGGAATTACTGCTAGAGTTTTACAATTAGATATAGAAACAGATAGGATTAATTTAGCAGGGTTTGTTCGTGTTGAGAATTAAGAACTATCTGACTCTTGCCATTAGTAAACCAGCTATTACTCTTTGTAGTTATATTGGAATCAGATAGGAGAATTAAATATGGAAAATAGACAAAAAGAAATATCTATAAAAAACCCAAGCTCAATTGCTGGTATTGTATTAGCTGTTTTAGCCGTTGGTGGTATTGGTTGGTGGGGGGTTAATTCACTTCGTAACGATAACGATCGTCCAATTCCAAGTGTTTCTCAACCTAGTAATAACCAGACTACCAATCCTAATAGATCAACATCTTTAAGAGAAGAAAGATTACAATTATTTTGGTTAACTTCTGCCAATAATGAGATTGAGCTAATTTCAACAACTACAACCATAGAAGTAGAACAAGATGCTAGTACTTCAACTGTATTATCATTAGCTATTGAAAAACTCTTAGCAGGAAATGAAGATCCTAATTATGTAAGTACCATTCCAAAAGAAACACAGCTTTTAAGTGTAGATCTCTTAGATGATGGAGTTCATATCAATTTATCAGAAGAATTTACTTTTGGTGGTGGTAGTACTTCTATGGTGGGTCGTTTAGCACAAGTTCTTTATACTGCTACTAGTTTAGATCCAGAGCTTCCTGTTTGGATTAGTGTTGAAGGAGAACTTCTTGAGATTTTAGGTGGAGAAGGAGTGGTGATTAATGAACCGATCACTCGTCAGGAATTTCAAGAGAATTTTGAGTTTTAATGAGGTTTTCTTTTTTAGAAGATCTCTATTAATAATAGTTAATAGTTAATAGTTGATATTTAATCTTTAGATATTTAACCATTAACCATTAACCATTTTCATGAGTTCATCAGCTAATTTAGGTTTTTGATTTAAGATTTTAAGTTTTTCTAAAACGATAAAAACTAGATAAATTTTCCTTGAAAGAACGAGGTTTTCTAATAGCTAGAAGTAAAAATCAACTTAAATTCTTGTTAATTAAGATTAAAATATTCAACATTTAGTTAACAGTTAATTTTGTTTCCATTAATCATTAGAAATGCACAGCTTCTTCAAGAAGTCTAATTATGTAAATATGAGATTAAAAAGTTTAGTAATAATTATTGTATCTGGTTTTTTTTGCCTTTGTAGTTTGGTGATGACTCCTGAAGCTTTGGCACTTACTCAAGTCAAACTTTCAGATATTCAGTATCAAGATTGCCCTCCTGAATTAGCTGAAGGTAATGTTACCAGTTGGGGTAGTACTTCTCCTGCTGATTGTTTTCTAGTTATTGGAAAAGCTAATAATACTTCTGGTAAAACAGTTTATGATGCTGATGTTTTTGGACGTATTTATGATGCGAACAATAATCCAGTAATTCAAAATCGTAGCCGCATTGGCTCTATTGATGAAATACCACCGGGGATCAGCAATTTCTCTGTTAGAATTAGTGTTCCTGCTGATCAAGCTCAACCTTTTAAGCTTAAAAATTTTAAATCTTCGGGTTTTTCTAGTCCAGTTATTCCTCAGTTTTAATCAGTTTTAATTAATTTGAAAAAAAAGGGATTTTTAGAGTTGAATTATAGACGATCGCTGCTTATATTTTTTGGGCAATAATTGGCGATCGTTTTTGATTATTGATAGTTTTCTCACAAAAAGAATTGACTTATTGCTTATCAATCATTACTTAAGAAATCCCCTAATTATTAATTTTTATAATCATAATAATTAGGTATAATCAGGGGGATTTAGATGTGGTTTATATTGCAACCAATGCACCTTGTACGAATTGCAGCAATAATATTGCTACCATAGGAGACAAATCTATACCTCCTAAAGGTGGAATGAAGGAGCGAAAAATATTGAGATAGGGATCGGTGATAGGGCTTATAAATGACATGGTTTGATATGCCCAATTTGCTGTTTGAAACCAACTCAATAAAACCCTAATAATGATTAGTACAAAATAAATTTGTAGGAAGTTGGCTATAGTTGCGACGATTAGTTCGATCATGTTTAAATTTGTCCTAATTTGATTTCTAGATGCTCTATATAGTAATATTAGCTTTTATTTGGTTAATCGGTGAGTATTATGGCTAAATATGCCAAAGTTAATCATTTCTCAATGAAGCAGTGATTCTATCTTATCATTATTTATAATATTAAGGCGCAATTTTAGGTTTCAATTAAGATAGGTAAGACGGATAGGATACCAAAGTAAGATTGATAACTATCTCAAACTTAAGTTATTACTAATTTTTTCCTAAGGTTTATAGCTAGTATTGTTGGTTGATTTGTAGTTCTTGAACTAGATTTTCTATTTGAGGATATTGCTTAGTAAACTCTATTATAAATGATTTATTGTCTTTTTCGGATATTGAAAGTAATTTTCCATAGATTTCTTCAGACAGTTGTGTGGATTTTTCATTCCATAATCTTATTTTTATCTTTTTCCTTAAATCTATAGATATATTTCTACAGGTACAAATTTTAGCTTTTTGGTTTGAAATTTTTACTAAATTACCTTTTAGCCAAAAACCACTCTGAATAGATGTATACACAAGTCTAATAGTTTTTGTAAGAGATAATAATTTTGAATCTTCTTCAGAATCTTTTTTTAAATTCTCCCTTAAATCTTTTTGTATATTATGTTTGATACTATCTTCTATCTTAGATTCTATGTTAGATTTTATGTTATTTTTCCATTCTTGGCTACTAAAATTTGTTTTCTTTGAATTTTTAAGTGAAAAGACTTGATTCGATTCTCTTAGAGAATCATTATAATAACTTAATAATTCTGTTTTTTGTTGTATATTTTCTGAAGATTCTTCTAATTCTAGGTCTTCCTCTAATTCTTCAAATAATTCAAAATCATGCTTAAATTGTTCTATATCATTCTCATTGAAGATTTCAGATAAATCAGAATGGCTTTGATTGATTTCTCTAGTAGATTCCACTTGAGATTCTACTAAATTTAAGGATTGATGATTGCTATTTTGTTCTAAATTGTATGGTGTTAAATCTATTTCCATAGTATTAATATTAAATAAGTTTGAGTTTTGTTTTAGCTTGAATTTTTTCCTAATTTCCTTATTTCATTTTTTTTTAGAGATTATCTCTTGAAACTCGGATGTTTTAACTAATTGTAATTGTATTTTGATTTTATATCAATTTGTCTTGAAGAATGATAGAGTCTAAAAATCGAAAATCTTAGATGATTAACTAAAATTTATTCTCCCCATTCTCCATATTCCCATAGCTTTCCACCCTCTCCATAGCTTCCCAACTATCAATAATAGATATAATTAAATCCATCAAAATGGTGTCAGCTTTTTCTATTTTTGCGAAGAATATCCTTTCCTTGATAACCTTTATTCTTCAACTTGGGAAGATAGGGTATGTGTATTAATATCTTTGCCTTCTACTAAAAGAATTTTAAAGATTGGTTGCCATTAAAATATCTGGTTTAAAGTGAGTTTTTCTTGACAAATTGAATTGATATATTTCAGTCTATTATTGATTGGCAATAATTAACTAAGTATGATTTTTCTCTAGTTTGTAGAATTGCCTAAAAAGACTTTAATCAAAATTTTAAAGACAAATTCAAATTAAGACAGAAATAAAACTAGAAAAGTTATTTAGAGAAATAAAATTTATAGCTCTAATTTTAGCAATAATAGAGAGTAATTTGCAATAAGTTTGATGAATCTTTAACAAAACAATAAATTTGCATAAAATATAAACAAAAAGACTTTTTATTTAATTTTTTTAGTTACGAGTTAATACTTATTTTAGATGATTTTTCGTATATTTTTGATAAAGCTGCTTTAAAAAGACTTTAAAAAATTGAATAAAAATAAAGACATAGACACGACAAGAGTAATGCCTTAAAAAATTTTCAAAGACAAGATTAAGTTTTTTTTCTACTAATTGAGTAGATAAGAATAACCAATCTCAAAAAGCAATAGTTTAAGAGGTATAAAGAGTTTCAATTTGTCTTACAGTAGTCCAAGCAGAATAACTTACTCCAGCGGTACCTTCTCCCGGATGAGTTGAATCTCCTACTAACCAAAGGTTTTCTATGGGGGTGCGATTGGCGATACCAAATGGCCCAAAGGTTGAAACTCTTTGGCCAATTCCACCTACGATGCCTTTTTCTCTGGCTGTAAATCTGGCAAAGGTTTGAGGGGTTGCTGCTTCTAGATGAATTATATTTTCTGCACTGAGATTGAAGTATTTTCCTAAACGATGGATGGCATCTTGGGTATATTCTTGCTTTAATTTTTTATAATTTTCTGGATTAATTTCCCACCATTTTGAAACATCAGTAAAGGAAGATGCTATAAGAGTGGCGCATCCTTCAGGTGCTCTTCCATCTTCTGGTTTACTTACGGAAACAAATAAGGAATTATTTTCTGCTATAGGTTGATTTTCATCATATAAAAATTGTAAATGAGGTGGACATCCTTCAGGTATGGCAGTTTGTTTTACGCCTAAATATACAACAAATGCTCCTGATGGTTGTGGTAATTTTTTTGCATTATTCTGATAAGGTTTAATTTTATCTTTACTAACTAATTTAACTAAGTTTTGCACTGGTACATTAGCAATTATATGGTCAGCTTTTTCTTTCCAAATTTCTCCTGTTTTGAGATTATGTATTTTAACTTCTGTAACTTTTCCTGATTTTATCTCTATTTCTTCTACTCTATGTCTCATTAATAATTTGCCGCCGTATTTTTCTAATGCTTCTACTAGACGATCGCTCAATACTTGCATACTTCCATTGAGATGATACAATCCTTGAGGGGTTTGAGATACTCCTAAAGCTGTTGCTGCATATAATAAGGCTGTTTCGTCAGCATTTACTTGAGAGTAAAGTTTGAGTTGTAAATCTAAGAAAGTTTTTAGTTTTTTATTATTATATAAACCAAATAACCGTAAGGCATCTCCTACAGTCATGAAAGTAAATGGCAGAGTAATCAAAGTATCTGGTCTAATGGCAGAGATTAATTGCCATAAATCCCATAAATTTCGAGGTGGTAATACAGGATCTCGTGATTGAAATTCCCAACTGGCGTTAAATAAAGTGCTTAGTAACTGCCAAAAAGGTTCACTACCCGGAAATTGTTTTTGCCTTTCTTCTATCCATTTGTGACGATCGCGCCAGACATTAATAGGTTGAGTTTCTTTAGGTAAAAATACCGCACAAGCAGGATCACAAGGAGTAGCATCAGGGATTTCCACACCTAGATCTGTAAAGATTTTGTAATGAATACCCCCTTCCTCTAAGCCTGCCACTTGAGTTGCTCCCACATCGAAGGTAAAGCCTTTACGCTTGAATGTGGAGGCGCAACCACCGGGAACAATAGCCTGGTCAAAAACTAAGACTTGATACCCTCTACGAGCTAATAATGCTGCTGCTGTTAATCCTGCGATTCCCCCTCCTATAACGAGGATTTTGGTTTTATTGCTTTGGTTTTCCATGAATTTTTTTATTTACATTTCTTAATATTTACTATAATAGTTTTAATAAAGCAATAGTGCCAATATCAATTGATTATTCTCTAGATAGTAGGAAGATTAAATCTCAGTGCTTTTACAGATTACAAGGTTTTTCTAAATTTTTTAAAAATCGAAAAAATCTCATTGAAGTAGGTAAGATAAAGTATACAGAAGATTAAAATTAATAGATTTTTGTTACAAAACTTTAATTGAGTTGAATTATGAAAAATTAGATTTAATAATTTATTTCTAATACCCATTGACAGAGTTAGTTTATGGTAATTGAAATCCATTAAGATTGTATTAGTTGAAGATTTTTAACATGGAGAAAAATTTTTCAAGATTTATAATTCAGAATTAATAACTAAAATTTTTAAACAATATGGTATTTATCATTGAAACTGCCAATATAGCTAACGGGAAAATATCTGAGATAAAAGAAGAAAAGTTTTCTTTTTTAGGCAAAACTTTTACTATTAGAAAATTATTACCTAAAGATGCTTATGATGACGCAATAAAGCTTTGTAGAGATTATCTTGATTCGGAAGTATTATGTTTGCTTTTGGTATTATCAAATTACTTAGGAATTTGTTTAGAAATAACAAATACTAATGAAATGAAAACTAAAATTCAAGAGATAAAACTTTCTAATTTTACATGGAAAAAACCAAATTATTTATTAGAAAATTCAACTACAGATAGTTTATCTAGAGAGGATTTATCTAGAAAAAAATTATCTAACCAGTCTCTATCTTTAGATAAATTAGATAACTTATCTAATTTAGATACTGTAATCAATAATAATAATAAGCCTAATCGAAATCAACACCAAAAAAATCATCACGTTTTTAGAACTTTACAAGAAATTTTTGAAGAATCTACCGAAATTAAAGGAAATTTACTGTTTTTAGAACTAACAAAACATTGTGATCAAATTATATCTTTTGAACAATTATCAGGAATTACTAATAAACTTGCTGGAGAAATAGATGGTAAATCCCAAGAGAAATTCCGGGAATTAGTAAAAAAACGATTGGTAACTGATTCTAATGTAGCTTTAGAAATTGTATATCAAGCTTTTCAAACCTCAATCGGGCCTGTTGCTAATCTAATTTATGAGGATATAATCAGTGAATTTGATCTTATTTCTACTTTTAATGATTGTATAATCTTAATTAATAAACTCGCAGAAGAAATAGAAATGGTTGAATATAAAAAACAATTTTATCAAATTATTGATGAAAAACTTGGTAATATTTTATTTATAGATGAATCTTGATTTAAAAACTTTTAATCCTATAGATTATAGATAATTAAGATAACTATTAAACACTTTGCGGCAAAAAAAATATGACATCTAAAAGTATTGTTTCCCTCTTTAAAACCAAAAGTATTATTGTTAAATTTAGACTGGCATTAGTCATTGTTTATATATTAAGTTTAATTATTAGTATATTAGTAATTAATAATTTGACTCGGCAAGAAGTTTATAATAATGCTGAAAAAGAATTAAATTTATTAGTGAATGTAGTTAAATCAGCCCGAACTTATATCGATAAAGATGTAAGGCCTTACCTACTTCCTAAGGATATTTTTCACGCACCTGCCATTTCCCCTGTGGTAGCAACTAAACATATTGCAGAACATTTTTTAGATTTAGAACCCAGTTATTACATTAAAGTTACTTCTGATAATCCTTTAAATCCCGATAATAGACCAGAACCTATCGAACAAAAAATACTTGAAAGCTTTCGTGAGGATCGTAATTTAGAGAGTTTAATTATACAAGGAAGAGTACAAAATAATAATTATTTAATATCTGCTCAACCTTCTATTAGTCAACAATCTTGTCTACTTTGTCATAGTAAGCCAGAAAATTCACCTCCTAACATTGCAAAAGAATATAAAGGTACGAGTGGTTATGGATATGAATTAGACCAAGTGGTAGGAGCTAATGTAGTTGGAGTTCCCATTGGAAATGTGAATCAAATTATTTTTCAAAGGAGTTTGACAGCATTTATTTCCTTGACGATACTTTTTTCACTGATATTTTTCATTATTAATAGATTAATGCAACGGCTAATTCTCAAGCCTATTATTAACCTTTCTCATAGTGCACAAGAAATAACCGATGGTAATCTAGATAAAGAAATTTCCCTCGCAAGACAGGATGAAATTGGTCAATTAGCTAATTCTCTCGATCTAATGCGGCGTAGTATTATAACGGCAACTAAAAGATTTAAAAAATTACGTGATAAATATAAGCAATAATTATTAATATACTATTTACTTAAAAATATTTTTTTACTTTTTAAGTGGTTTTAAATATAAATTACTGCTTTTTAAAACCCTCAAAAAGGTTACTAAAAATGATATTAAGTTTCTCCAAAAATGGTAAAAGAAGCCCAATAGATAGGTTGAGGGTATTTCTCTTTTGTCTTTAATTGTGCTTGTCGCAAAAGGGATGCCTTATCCAAATCTTGATCCATCATAGCATAAAATTCATTCATTAAAAATTTTGTTTCATTATCTGGGATATCCCATAAAGAAACAATTAAACTAGATGCACCAGCAGCCCGAAAAGAGCGAGATATTCCCACGATTCCATCTCCTGTAATCTTTCCTCTGCCTGTATTACAAGCACTTAATACAACTAATTCAGCCTCTAAATTTAAATTAAATATTTCCTGTGTTGTTAGGAATCCATTATCTGATTGTGTGGGAGTAAGGGCAATCGCACCAGGTATTCCCGTGCCAAAATCATCCAATAAACCATGAGTTGCTAAATGTATTATTCTAGATTTTTCCATTTCTTCTTTTATAAATGTTTCAGTAGCTTCTCTGCCTGTTATAGGAATAGTATTTAATATTTGACTAATGGATAATGCTTCTTGGTAAGCACCTGGCAAGGATGGTAATTTCTCTTGTATGCCAATAGGAGACATGATGGTTGGCATTTCTGGATTTCCTACCACAAGAATCTTGTCTTTTGAGGAAGTGGAATTCAATCTTCGATTATCCACTATTTCTTCGCTGAGTTGTAATGCTTGAATGGCTGTGGCGGTGAGAATAGTATGTTTTTCAATGAGGTATTTTTGGGATGAATCTTGCAAGGCTACAAATGGCACCAAAAATAATTCGTTTTGAGGGATAAAAATTACTTTGTCTTGTGGATTTTTGGGTAAATATTTTTCGATGGGTTTGATTAGAATTTCATGGAGTTTTTGTAGTTGATTTTCCTTGCTATTATTTACTTTTAAAGTGGTAATTTCTCTGCGACTTTTTACTACTAATTCTTTGATTTCTTTCTCTTCTATTTCTTGTTTTACAAAGTTGATTTTTCCTGTTGGAGAGACTACCCAAATATAGATAGCATCGGCAACAAATGAGTATTCTACTAATGTAGCTTTTTCTTTAATAGCTACTTGTTTAATCTCGGAAATATTGGGTGGTTTAATGTCAATTTGTTTATCAAAATGTTGGGCAATTAATTCTACAAATGCTCTCGCCCTTCCTCTTTCTGATATTTCTATAGCAGTATCTATTTTATTTTGGGCAATTAGTGTTTGTTGAAGTAGAGGATAACTATTTTTTTGGGTTTCAAAAATTGCTATTTTTTCTCTATCTCCTAGGTTAATTCTTAAGGATTCTCTAGTTTCTATTCCTTTGATTAATAATTTTTCTGCTTTCTTATATTTGCTTTGTTTGTAATAGATTCTTCCTAAATTATTGAGGGCAATTCCTTGATTAAATTTATCTCCTATTTGTTGGGCTATTTCTAAAGTTTCTTGGTAATATTCTATAGCTTGTTGTTGTTTTTCTAAAGATTCATAGGCTAATCCTAAGTTTTCTAATGCGTTGATTTCTTCTTCTTTATTCCCGATTTTTTTTGCTTTATTTAAGGTAATTTGAAAATATTCGATCGCTTTGTCATATTGTTTTAAATTATGGTAAACTCTGCCGAGATTTCCTAAAGAATTAATTTCGCCAATTTTATGTTTTATGGTTTTAGCAATTTCCAAACTTAAAGAGTGATATTGAATAGCTGTATAGTATTTTTTGTAATTATTATAAACTATTCCTAAATTATCTAAGGCATTAGCTTCTGCAAATTTATCTCCAATTTCTCTACTAATTTGTAGACTATTTTCAAAGTAATTTTGAGCGATAGAAGATTCTCCTAAGATATTATAAATTAATCCCAGATTTAAAAAAGAATTAGCTTGTAAATGTCTATCTTGTAATTGTTTTGCTATAGTTAAACTTTGTTTAAAATAATCTATGGCTAAAGCATATTTTCCTAATGCTTTATAGGCTAATCCTAAATTTCCTAATGAATTTGCTTCTCCTTCTAAATTATCAAAATCTTTTTTAATCTGTAAACTTTGGAAATAAAAATCAATTGCTTTGTGATATTCTCCCAAAGAATAATAAACTAATCCAAGATTTCCTAACGCGTTGCCTTCTGTAATTTTATCTTCGATTTTTCTAGAAATTTTTAAACTAGAAGAGTAAAAACTGATAGCTTTTTCATATTCTCCTAATAAGTCATAAACCAATCCCAAATTTAACAGAGAATTTGCTTCTCCTTGTTTATCTTCTATTAATTGATATTTGCTTAATGCTTCTTGCCAAAATTGTGAAGCTTTTTGGATTTGATTATTTTGATATTCTATAAAACCTTCTTCAAATAGGATATCTGCTTCAAGTTGTTGGATTTGATTTTCTGTTGCTTCTATTGCGATTAAATTATAATTTCCTCTACTATTAGTATCATTACCTTTAACTACTATTTGATATTCCCCATCCTCTGGTAAAGTTATCCTAATTTCAGAAGTATTATTCCTAGCATTAGCATTATTATTAACCCCAATAACTTGGTTTTCAGGGTTAATTAAAATTAGTTTAGGAGTAAATTCATCGCTGTCTACTCTAATTAAAATATCCATTTCTGATTTGGCTTTAAAAACATATATATCCCCTAAAATCCCATCATCAAAAATCTGATCTTCTTCCATTAAATTTCCTAGTTTTTCCACCAGAATATTGAGTTGAATTCGATCAATATCTAACCCTTTTGATTCCGAATAAAATTGCTTATGAAACTGATTTCTAGTGTTAGAGACTTTATTTTTTTCCTCAATATTTTCTTGTTGAAAAATACTCAAATTTTTATCTTTTGCTTGAAGTAATCTTGGCAAACTTATAATAACAATTGAACTCAAAAAAACAATAATTGCTTGTTTAAATATAGAATATTTATTTTTCATCTTAAGTTTAAAAAATGGATTTATACGATGATAACAAAAACTATCATATTATCTTATTTTCAGAAAATTAATGATATTAGGTTGGATTGAATCAGTAACCTAGGGAAAAATGACTTAGAATTAATTAGAGAAATCCCTTGATTTCCCATGGCTTTAGTTGGAGGAATTATTGTTAAATTACTTTTAAAAAGATTAGATTTATATCAAGAAAGTCTTTAATAATAATAGAGTTAAAAAATCCCAAATCTAGGATAATTAACCAAAATTTATTCTCCCCATTCTCCTATTATTCCCATTCTCCTATCAATGTCTATCACTATTACGCGAAAAACGGTATTAATTATTTTTTGAACCTATGGTTGGTGGAGGTTTATTTACAGCAATTGCTCCTACTTTAATGGATAAATTTGCTTCTTAAAGGATTTTATTATTGGTAAATATATTGTTAGCATTTTGGTAAATTTTTGGTATAATTAACTTTAGGAATTTAAAATCTAAACTAGAATCAAATTAAAATTTTAGTTAAGACAATTCAACAACAATAAAAATAAAATTTTAGGAAAAATATGTTATTAGAACTACAAAAAATTAATGTACCACCAGGACAAAAAATCCTACTCACCGAGATTAATTGGCAAGAATTTGAGACAATACTAGAAGAATTAGGAGAACATCGTAGTGCTAGAATAGCTTACAATAATTATATATTGGAAATTATGAGTCCATTACCAGAACACGAACGTAATAAAGAAATTATTAGTGATTTAATTAAAGCTCTTTTAGAAGAATTAGATATAGAATTTTGTCCTTTAGGATCAACAACTTTTAAAAATCAAAAAATGTTAAAAGGAATTGAACCAGATAATTGTTTTTATATTCAAAATGAAGCAGCAATTCGTGGCAAAGATAGATTAGATTTAAATATTGATCCTCCTCCAGATTTAGCAATAGAAATTGAAGTAACTTCTAGAACCCATCTTGATATTTATCAAGCCTTAAAAGTACCAGAAATTTGGCAGTTTTCTCAAGGAAAATTGCAGATTAATTTACTAAAAAAAGGTCAATATATAAAAAGCGATCAAAGCGATATTTTTCCCAAATTAGATTTAATTAAAATCATCCCAGAGTATCTCCAAAAATGTAAAATAGAAGGTAGAAATAAGACAATGAAAGCTTTCCGTAACTGGGTTAAACTCCAAATAACTAATCCAAATAACTAATAATTAATCCCAGAAATTATTAAGAAAAAAATTTAATAAATATTATTTAATCATTAATAACATCACCATCAGAAGCATCTGAAGATTGAAGCTTAGTAATTATTGTCTCTTTAAGCTCTTCAAATTCTAACTTCAGCTTTTTTTTACTAACTTGAGGAGCCTTAGTTACCTTCAAAGTTTCACCCACTTTCGACCATGTTTCAAGCATACTTCTTTGCTTCATAGAAAGTCTTATTTTCCCTATGTTTTTATATTCATCTGGCTTACTAAGAGCAAATAGTAAGATATGATAGAACTTTGATTGACTTAAATTTGCAATAACTTTCTGACCAATACTACTTTTAAGATCTAAATAACATGGTAACCAACGTGCTCCATAGCCTTTATTATATAAACCAGTAATCCAAAGTACCATTGGATGAGGGTAACTTTTAAAAAGAAAACGATTATAATAAATACTAGATTCACGATTCATTATATCTTCTTCCTCCAGCATTGCCCATAAACTAGGGTATTCAATATCATTAAAATTGATAACACAAGGAAATACTATTTTCTGTAGAGGTTTATTTGTTGGCCAAGAACTATTTAAATAAATTTTTTCTATAGATGAAGAAGAATCAGAAGATAATTCTATCTCTAATGTTTTATCATCTTGTTTTTTCTTATATTTTCTCTCTAAAGTTTGTAAGATTTGTAAAATTTCACCAACACTTTGAGGACGATCGGTAATTTTTTTCTCTAAAGATTTCATAATTATCTTCTCTAAATCAGGAGGTAAATTTAGAAATTCATTAAATTTTTTAGGTTCTATTGTAGAATGTGCTTCATACCAAGCACCAATATCACCACTAGCATGAAAAGGTTTTTCATTAACCAGCATTTCATACATGATTAAGCCAAAACTATAAATATCAGAACGATTATCAAGTTCTTTTCCTTCCATTTGCTCAGGAGAAGAATATTCTGGAGTTCCCATGAAAGGAACATAAGCAGACTTATCAGGTTCTATCATTTCAGCAATACCAAAATCTAAAATTTTTACCACTTCACCTAATTCAGGATCTTTTAAGATAAAAATATTACTAGGTTTAATATCCCTATGAATAACAGGACACAGTTCTCCTTCATAAATAATCCCATTATGAGCGGATTGCATCGCAAAACATATTTGACTTGCCAAATTTAAAAAACGAGGTAAAGATAAAACATCCACATTAAGAATATCTTCAAGAGTTTCCCCCTCCAAAAGTTCCATCACATAAAAAGGCAATCCATTTAAATCTAATCCATAATCTTTAACCTTGACAATGTTATTACTCTTCTCCGACAATAAAGCACTAATTCTCGCCTCTCGCTCAAATTTTTTCAACATTTTCTCATTTTGTAATGCCTGGGAAAGAAATTTAACTGCTACTTTTAAGCCATTTGATAAAGTATCTTCAGCAAGATAAACTATACCCATAGCACCTTTTCCAATTAACTTTTTTATTTTATAGCGATTAGCAAGTAAACGATTGAAATTGGGTTCCATTATCATAATTAGTAAATTAACTTACATTCAGTTTTTAAACAATTTTTAATTCTATTTCTAATTTACAACAGTTATAAAAATCAATTTTATTAAGTTTAATCAATCCAATAGAATTGTCTGAAATAATTTTCTAGAACTTTCTTTTTTTTATTAATTAAAATAAACTTATTAATCATCATCAATCATCAATTAAGAAGAGCACTTAATTAACAATTAATGATGAACTATTTTCTTATTAAATAATTATGGCAATAAAGAAGTGATAGCCTCGCTAATTTCCGAAGCAGTAGTCAAAGTAGCATCTGTAGCCACCGCACCATTAATTAGAGAATCATCAGTAAATCCAAACAACGAACGTAAAATTAAAATTCCATCCGTCAAAGCATCCCCTTCCCCATTACCATCCACATCAAAAATATTATTATTATTAGTAATTTCTAAAAAGTCTTCTATTTCCGAAGCAGTAGTCAAAGTAGCATCTGTAGCCAATGCACCATCAATGAGAGAATCACCAGTGAATCCAAATAACGAACGTAAAATTAAGATTCCATCCGTCAGAGCATCTGCTTCTCCATTACCATCGATATCTAAATTCAATCCATCTAAGAATTCAAATGCACCTATATCTACTGTCTCATTAATAATTCTATCAAAACCTTCACCTCTTCCATCGGTAATTATTTCTGGGCTTAAATTATCATTTATTCCTGCATCTATCGCTGGACTACCTGCAAGTAAAGCATGAGTTTCTACAAATCCACCATTATTTTCTAAAGGTCCTATAACAGGATCGGTAATACCTGTGATATCATTGGCTTCAGTAAAGACATTATCGCCTTCCACTGCTGCATTACCAATACCAATTAAATTCCCTCCATTACTCACAAAAGAATTTACTCCTGCGATAACAAAATCAACATCACTATTTTCATTCCCTGAAATAATCGTATTTGCTATTTGGGTTTCTGTCAAATTATCACCAAAACTAGCAATTCCCCCACCTGATGAACCAGTATTATTAGTAATGGTACTATTTTCAATAACTGTTAAACCATCATTATTAAAAATCCCACCTCCATCATCAGTAGCAGTATTTCCCGATATAGTCGTATTCGTTATCGTAGTTATTTCACTTTCTAAATCAGTATTAGTAAAAATCCCACCGCCTGTATTAGTTGCTTCATTATTGGAAATAGTACTTTGTTGTATATCTGTAGTAGAGCCAAAAGCATATAATCCACCGCCAAAATTACTTGTATTTCCAGATATAGTCGTATTGGTTATGGTTATATTGCCGAAATTTGTAGAGATACCACCACCAAAATTAGGAACATTATTATTGGTTATAATACTATTGTTAATAATTAGAAGTCCATTATTATTGTTGTAAACGCCACCTCCATTATTATTGGAATCAATATCATCAATTCCCGTAACGCTATTATCAGTTATAATACTGTCATTAATAACTAAACTACTACTATTATTATAGATTCCTCCTCCATTATCAACACTGTTGTTATCACTTACAACACTCTCATTAATAATTAAAACACCATTATAGTTAAAAATTCCCCCTCCACTCAAACTACTATTATCGGAAACAGTACTATCTATTAAGGTTAAATTACCATTAACATTAAAAATCCCCCCTCCTAAACTTGTAGAAGTATTACCAGAAATAGTACTATTAGTAATTTGTAAGCTTTCTTCCGTAAAAATAGCTCCCCCATCTAATAAACTACCATCATCAGATTGAGGATTTCCACCAGAAAGAGTCAAACCAATAAATTCGACAAAAATTATGTCATTAGTATTATCACTTACATTGAAAATACGGGAATTATTGTTCCCATCGATGGTTAATCCAGAAATAGATGAAGCATCAATTACCAAATCTTCCAGTATAGCTAATTCACCCGTCGTTAGAGTGATTGTTGTTCCTTCTAAGCTAGAATCAAAGGTAATGGTATCACTAGTTCCATTTCCATTGGCTAATTCAATAGCTTCTCTTAAAGTACCTACTCCATCATCTGCATTAGAAGTTATAAGAAAAGTAGTCATTATTTTCCCTCTTTTATAAAAAGTTATTGATTTTATAATTAAATATTAGATTATTATGGTAAAAAAGAAGTGAGTAAATCAGAAATTTCTCCAGCAGTAGTTAGAGTAGCACCTTCACCGATGACTCCATCAACCAGAGAATTATCAGTAAATCCAAACAAAAAACGTAAATTTAAAATTCCATCTGTTAAAGCATCTGCCACACCATTGCCATCGATATCAAGAATACTATTACTTCCTTCTTCTAAAAAACTTTCAATTTGGCTAGCAGTAGTTCTAATTGCCCCTTCTCCCACTACATCATTAATCAGAGAATCACCAGTAAAACCAAACAAGAAACGTAAAGTTAAAATCCCATCCGTCAAAGCATCTGCCACACCATTGCCATCGATATCTAAATTGAATGGGGCATCTACTATTTCCTGCAACTCAAATGCACCAATATCTACCGTGCCATTGGCAATTCGATCGAAACCTCCTCCCCGTGCATCACTAATTATGCCATCAATAAGATTGTTATTATCTCCCCCATCAATAGCTAGACTACCCGAAAGCAGAGCATGAGTTTCTATTAATCCACCATTATTTTGTAAAGGCCCTAAAAGAGGATCGATTATTCCTATAATATCCGTATCTTGATCAAAAGCATTATTATCTTCTGCAATGGCATTGCCAATTCCGATTAAATTTCCTCCTATACTGTTAAAAGAATTTTCATCTCCGAAAATAAAACTTGCATCATTATTTTCATTTCCTGAAATAATAGTATTGATCACAGTAGTTACCGTGCTAGAATCTCCATAACTAACTACTCCTCCTGTCAAATCTGAACCATTATTAGTAATAGTACTATTTTGAAGAATAGTGTTTCCTTGTAAATTAAAAACCCCGCCTCCATTATCAGTACCAATATTCCCAGATATAGTTGAATTTATAAATACAGTTGTTTGATCGCTTAGGTTAGTATTTGAGAAAATACCGCCTCCATTAGTTGATGCTATATTATTAGATATAGTTACATTTAAGCCTAATAAATCCCCATTAGCGGTACTTATGCCTCCACCAAAACTACTTGTATTTTCCGATATAGTACTATTAGTTATAAATAATGTATTATTAGGTGTAATATTACTATTTAAAATCCCGCCTCCAGTACCATTAGTATCATTACTGGATATAAAACTATTATCTATAGTCACTGTACTAGAATTAACAATAGCTATTCCACCACCACCTAAATCAGAATAGTTATTATCAATTGTACTATCAAAAACATTTAAAATTCCAATAGTATGATAAATTCCTCCACCTATATCGAAAGAAGTATTACCAGTAACTGTACTATCGCTAATAGTTAGATTTTCTTGATTAAAAATAGCTCCACCATTCCCCTCATTATCATCTGATGAAGGATTCCCACCTGTAAGAGTCAACCCCATAATTTCTACCGTAATGGTATTATCAGTGCCATCATCAATCTCAAAAATACGGGAATTATCATTGCCATCGATAGTTAAAGAAGAAACAGATGAGCCATCAATTATTAACTCTTCAGATATAACTAATTCCCCTGTCGTTAGACTAATTGTTGTTCCCCCTAAAGCAGGAGAGAAAGTAATTGTATCCTCAACCCCGTTAGCATTTGCCAATAAAATTGCATCTCGTAAGCTACCGGGTCCAGAATCATTATTATTTGTTACTATAAATTCAGTCATTATTTTACCCCAAATTATTTTTTATTTAATTATTAAATTACAAAAATTGTATTTTTATCTAAGCCTAGAAAAAGTTTAAATTAAATCTCCTAAATAATCTAAAAACAAGATTTATTTACACTCTGTTTTTTCAAATCTTATCTTACCCAAAATAACCTTCTATCATAAAATCTTCCCCTATTTTTTGGAAATTAGCTTTTGCTAAAGTTAAAGCATCAGTCATTTTAACTAAACCTAAATCTCCAATTGGACTTGGAGCATTCTTTCCACCGATAATTTTTGGAGCAATAAAAGCAATAATTTTTTGTACCATTCCAGAAGCAATAGCACTTGCCCCTAAATTCCCGCCACATTCCCATAAAACACTTAAAAATCCACGATGGTATAAATCATTCATCACCGCAACAGGAGTAAGATTTGCTAACTCAACCACTTCAACACCAAGAGATTTTAAATGTTTTTGAAGCTCTAAATTAGCACCAACAGTAGTAAATACCAAAGTAGAGGCCAATTCAGTATCCCAAAGATGAGCCACTTTAGGTAAATCCAAACTTCGACTCATCACAACTCGACAAGGATTGTGTTTTGTTACTCCATGGGTGGTTAAATAAGGATTATCCAAACGGGCAGTATTCCCACCAATAATCACCCCATCACAAGTCGATCGTAAATGATGTACATAATTTCTAGATTCAACCCCTGTAACCCAAGCACTATGGCCTGAAGTCGTAGCTATTTTACCATCTAAAGTCATAGCATATTTCAGAATTCCCAAAGGACGTTGATGAACTATTCGGTGGATAAAAGCTTCATTAAGTTGGCGACAAAGGGATTCTTCCACTCCCACAATTACTTCAATACCTGCTTGAGTCAATCTTTCAACTCCACCACCTGCAACCCGAGGATCTGGATCGATCATCCCTACCACTACTTTTCCCACCTTTGCAGCAATCAGTGCTTCGGTGCAAGGAGGAGTACGTCCATAATGATTACAAGGCTCTAAATTAACATAAATAGTAGCTCCTTCAGCTTCTTCACCTGCCTGTTTGAGGGCTTCTACTTCTGCATGGGGATTACCTGCGCCATGATGATATCCTTGAGCGATAATTTTTCCCTCTTTGACGATTACCGCTCCCACCATGGGATTTGGAGCCGTTTGCCCTTGAGCACATTTAGCAAGTTGAAGACACAGCTTCATCATTTCTTCATGGAAAGGGTTATAATTGTCGTTATCCGATTTGTAGATCGTTTTTTGAGCCATCTTCAAATATTTTGATAGTTTAATTAATTAATAGTTTAATTGGTGAGTTGTGGTCGAGCCAACTAAAGAAGCATTTATACCTTATGAACGTGCAGATTTAATCCAACTTTGTCTTTCTGAAGATAAATTAAATCCATTATCTGCTCAAAAGTTTCAAGAATTTTGTCAAATTTTATCTGCTTATTATCATTTTAAATTTCATTCTTCATTGGAAAAGTTTAAACAGAATTTTGCTAGTTTTAATCCCGATGCTGATACTAAATCTATCGTTGATTTATCTCTTCAAGAAAAAAATCAAAGACAATTCCAATTAGTTGCTGACTTTGAAACTCTTTTATCTCAAGCTAATTATTTTCCTTTATCCCAAACTACTTTGAAAAATGCTTTTGAGAAACGATCATTGATTCAATTAAATACTAATGTTAACTTTGATGATTTTGAGGAAATAGTTTGTTACGCTAGGGGAGATATTTATAAATCTACTTATATTAAAAAATTCTTTAGAAAGATTCCTGTTGAATTAGATATTTTGGAGCGAGTTGCTTTATTAATTAAGTTTAAAAATCAAGTTTATACTGATCCTAAACGTAAAAAAAATCTAGGTGAAAAATTTAAACCAGGCAAAATTTATCTCTATCTTTATCGTAATATTCCTAAGCACGATCTTGAGTTTATTTTTCCCAATGTTGAAATTAGTATGACTTGGAAAGATAGGATTATTTTAATAGGTTCTGCTCTTGGTGCGGCTATTCCTATTACTTTGAGAGTTTTACCTCAACTGTTTTTGGTTATAGGGGTTATTTTATTTTTAGTTTTTGGTTATGTTCCCATTGAAGGATTGGAAATCAAAAAAGAAGATGTTAATAATATTATGCCTATTATGATTACAAGTTTATCTTTAATTGTTACTTTAGGTGGATTTGCTATGAAGCAATATGTTAACTATAAAAATAAACAAATTAAGTTTCAAAAGGATGTTGCTGACACTCTTTTTTTTAGAAAGTTGGCTATTAATTTAGGGGTTTTTCAATCTTTAATTGATTCGGCAGAAGAGGAAGAATGCAAGGAAATTATTTTGGTTTATTATCATTTATTAACTACTCAAATCCCTCTCAATCCTGAAAAATTAGATCGACGAATCGAACAATGGATGGAAGAGAAATTTGGAAGTATTGTTAATTTTGATGTGGTTAAAACTCTTCGTAATTTAGAAGAAATTACTGGTAAATTTACTAATGAATCTGATGCCCAAGAAGTACCTTTACTTACTTATGATCAAGAAGGTAATTGCAAAATCTTATCTTTGGATAAGTCTAAAAAAGTAATTGATTATGTCTGGGATAATGCTTTTCCTTTTCATTAAATAGAAAAAAGATGGGAATGTTTGATTCCAAATCTATTTTCTTGTCTATAATATTCTTGATTTTTATCAAAAAATGTGAAAAAGAAGACCCCCGTTGGATTTCTCCTATAAAAAAAGTAATTGGAAATCAAAGGAGCATGAATTTTTCACCCAATAAATAAATCGACCAAAGGGAGTCCATTATAAAGAAATATTAAAAAAACACCAGTATTTGAGAACTGCTGTCATAATAAAAATAGATTTAAAACATTGGAAACTAAATTCCAACATAAAAATGATCTTAGCATACAAATACAAATTAAAACCTAGTCAATCGCAACAAAATTTGATGAATGATTGGATAGCAATGCTTAGATCTCATTACAATTTTTGCTTAAGGGATAGAATTGACTCCTATGAGCAGGTAAAATCACCTCGATTAGGAAACTATTCAGATAAGAGAACAAAGGCTGAATGTTGTCCTCTTAGTTGTTCAGTATCTAAAAATTCTAGTTTAGGGGATCCCTTCAAAAAAGGAGGTAAAAAGAGGAATGCCTATGAAATGCAGTCATCAGAGCTTCCCAAATTAAAGAAAGCTCGTCCTTGGTACAAGCAGATTCACTCTACTGTATTACAACAAAATCTCAGAAAATTAGATACAGCTTTTCAAAACTTTTTTGACGGTAAAGGCTATCCTAAATTTAAAACTCGGCAAAGATTTAAAAGCTTTAGTTATCCCCCAAATCAAATAAAATTAAAAGATGATAAAATATATTTACCTTCTATTGGTTGGATGAGGTTTTTTAAATCTAGAGAGATTCCTAATGGATTCAGTGTTAGAACTATTACTGTCAGACAAAAAGCAGATGGTTGGTATGTTTCTATTCAAATAGAGGATAAATCTATTCCTAGTCCTGAACCTAAAGATTTAAGGCAGGTAAAAGCTGGAATTGGCTGTGATTTAGGCATTAAAAAACTCCTAGCTTTAAGTAATGGGGAACAAATTCTTAATCCTCAGTTTGAAAAAAGATTAGAAAGAACTAAAGCTATTAGGCAAAGACGAGCTAGTCGGAAGAAAAGAGCCTCTAATAACCAGAAAAGAGCTTTCTCTCAATTGGCAAGGATTGATCAAAAAATAGTTAATCAACGAGATGATTATCAATGGAAAATAGCTCATCGTCTTATTAGGCTGGCTGATGTAATTGTTTTAGAGGATTTAAATATCCAAGGAATGATTCGTAAATGCAGAGCAAAACAAAATGAGTTAGGCAAATTTGTTAAAAATGGACAAGCTGCAAAAAGAGCATTAAATCGTCTAATAAGAGATTGTTCCTGGGGTAATCTTAAATTAAAAATTCAGTCTGTAGCTGCCAAGTTTGGCTGTATTGTATCAAAAGTTAACCCAAAATTTACATCTCAAAAGTGTTCAAACTGTGGTCATATTGATAAAGAAAATAGACATAAAGAGCGATTTTTGTGTACTAATTGTGGTTTTTTAGCAGATGCGGATAATCAAGCGGCAATTAATATAGGAACTCTTGGACTAGAAATACTTGGGGTTAGTCCATCCAAGCTACTGGGGGTCTCTCAGAAAGTTACGACTAAATCTGAATTAACAGATTCGGCTAGTAATAGTCAGGAGAAATCAACCTTGTTGGAGGTTGAGCCTAGTAACCCTCTTCAGTTAAGTCTGTTTGAGTGGAGGAATGGGCAAGCAATTGTTCATTAGAATCCCTCGTTATATCAGACATTATAACGGGGGAGGATGTCAATAAATATCAACTATCAATAATTACTTTTGATTTTTTTTCTTTTTGAATAATCTTTTCTATTCTCAGTTTTTCCCAATAATCTTGTAAATCTTGTGCTACTTCTGGTGATAAAATTATACAACCGATCAAATTAGGAATAGCCATTCCTAACACCATAATGTCACTAAAATCTAATACAGTTTTTAAATTAACCACAGAACCCAGAAAAACAAAGAAAGTAAACAGTAATTTAAAGACAATAGTTGTTGAATTTCCAAAGATATATCCCCAAGCTTGTTCACCATTATAACTCCAAGTAATCATTGTTGAAAGGGCAAATAAAAAAATCAGTACTGTTAAAACCAAAGGAAACCAATGAATCGTTTCAGCAAAAGCTCCAACCGCCAAGGAAGAACCACTCAAATTAGAAAAATCAGAATTAGTAGATATTCCTGCACTTAAAATCACTAAAGCCGTAAGATTACAAACCACCACAGTATCGATAAATGGCTCTAAAACAGAAACTATTCCTTCTTTAATAGGAAATTTTGTTTTAGCAACGGCATGGACAATAGATGCCCCACCTAAACCACCTCCATTGGAAAAGATCCCTCGTCTGATTCCTTGGACAAATACCCCGATGATTCCACCTTCTACAGCTTTGGGGTTAAATGCTTCGTCAATGATTTGATGAAAAACTAGGGGAATATTAGAGGCATTAGCAAGGATCACCCAAAAAGAACCGAAAAGATAAATTCCTAGCATTAATGGAGCCAGTTGACTGGTAACAATTCCGATGCGACTGATTCCTCCAATAATTATGATTCCTACTCCAAAAGCACTTAATAATCCATAAACCCAGTTATAATTCTCTATACCCGGAATTATGCTAGAGATGGCTTCAAAAGATTGATTAACTTGAAACATATTACAAGCTCCTAAAGCCGATCCCATACAACAGATAGCTATAAAAATCCCCAAAAATTTGCCTAACCTTGGTAAGCCTTTTGCTTCTAATCCTTGGGAAAGGTAATACATTGGACCTCCTGCTATAGTTCCATCAGGATTAATGATGCGGTATTTTACCCCCAAAGTACATTCCACAAATTTATTTGACATTCCTAGGATTCCTGCTAAAGTCATCCATAATACCGCTCCCGCACCTCCTGTTTGAATGGCAATAGCTACTCCTGCAATATTTCCCAATCCTAAACTAGCTGATAATGCCGTTGCTAGGGCTTGACGAGGAGTGACTTCTCCCTCAATGTCTTCTTGATCAATTTCATCGTCATATAACCCTAAGCCTATTTTTATAGCATGAATGAATCCTCTAATATTGATGAACTTAAATCTGAAAATAAAGAATATTCCTGCACTCAACACCCAAATAATGATTAAAGGAATCCCTCCAATACTAAAAAACATAATTTTTTCTAGTATGGAAGTAAGGTTAGTTACGATTAAGTCTATATGATGTACTATTTCATTTACCATATCAATCCTTCTATTAATCCTCTTTTAAAATAAATTTTTCCGTGGATTGAAGGTTTCTATCTGACGTATTTGTTGATATAGTTCTTTTTCTTTTTCATTAATATCTTTGGGAATCACTACTTGAATTTCTACTAATTGGTCACCACGATCGCCTCTAAGAGTGGGATAACCTTTATTGGCTAAACGTAATCTTTGCCCTGATCGAACGCCACTGGGAACATTCATTTTAACTAATCCATCTAAAGTAGGTACTTCGATCGCTCCTCCTAGGATGGCTTCTGATGGGGTTAATGGTAGCTGACAACAAACATCTGCATTATCTATGGTAAAAAACGAATGAGGGGCTATGGTTATTTTCAAATATAAATCCCCACCATTAATCCCTTGCCCTTTAAGTCTAATTTTTTGTCCGTCAAACATTCCTGATGGCATTTCTACTTCTAGACTGCGGCCATCTTCTAATCTAATACGCTCGTATCCTCCCAAATATGCTTTTTCTAAGGGTAATGTCAGTCTGGCTTCTACATCTCGACGAGTAGGCCTAGGATTGACTACTTTTGCAGTTTTTGTCATTCCAGGACGATACGCCTGAGATTTGTTGCTACGAATGGGATTAATCGGGGTTGCTCGATCTTTGGTTTTGCTGGTACGATTGCGCATTCCATCCCCAAATAAACCGTTGAGATCTACAAATTGTTGAAAATTTTTATCTCGACTATTGCTACGACTAAAACTTCTGTTGCTTCTAGCTTTGCCTTTTCTAGGGATATTTAATTGTATATCGAGATCTGCTCTTTTATTTTCATCACTGAGAATATCGTAGGCTTCGTTAATTTGTTTAAATTTTTCTTCTGCAGTTTTATCTCCTGGGTTTATATCTGGATGATAAACTCGTGCTAATTTACGAAATGCTTTTTTAATTTCTTCATTACTAGCATCGGTGGAAACATCTAGTATTTTATAATAATTTATTTTTTGCAAGTTTTGCATAATTTCTCTAATTAATAAAGCTATTCTCCATCTGGAATTTTTCAGTAATGCACTTTTTTTGTTTTGGGAAATTGATCGGAGGTTATGGATGATTAATTTGCATCACTTTTTTTTTGTTAAAATACCTTATTTTGCTATAACTACTTGTATTTTTTTGAAGTATTGAGCAATAATAATTAATTCTTAAAGAACCTTATTTATGATAACAAGATTCACGGGGAGAAATTTAAATCATCATGAGCTAATTCTAGATTAGATTAGAACCATTCATCGTCATCTTCATCCCAATCATTTTCATAGGGAATATTTCGCTTTCTGGCTCTATTGTAATACTGTTTGGATGGTGGTTCTGGAGGATAATCATCATAACCATCATTATAACCATCGTTATACCTTGTAGTTCTTCTCGATGGGGGTGGTGGACTATCGAAATTGTCTGAATAATCTCTAGAGGGATAATCTTGCCGATAAACTATTCTTCTAGAATAGCGATCATCTTCATCATCTTCTCCTGTAATAGTTTTACGAATTGAGTCAAAGAAATTTTCATCTTCATCATCTTCATATTGGAGTCTGACTTCCCGATTAAGTTCATAAAGTTCATCTTGAAGATCGGCACAGGCGCGATCTAATTCTCTTTCGTCATTTTGTTCGAGACTTTTGAGGATTGAGGCACAAATTGCATCAATGTTACGACGATATCTACTGGTGAATTGAGAACCAAAATCTAGGGTTACTTCTTTTAATCTTCTTTGAGCACGATCGGTTAAGGCTTTAGCTCGATTGCGTTTTTCTACTCTTTCTTTACGCTCACGATCTTGGTTGGCAAATCTTGCTGCATCTTCCATCATGCGATTGATTTCTGCTTCGCTGAGGTTGGAGGCTCCTTGGATGGTAATTGCTTGCTCTCTGCCGGTGGTTTTATCCCTTGCCATGACTTGAAGTATGCCGTTGGCATCGATATCAAATGATACTTGTATTTGAGGTATTCCTCTGGGAGCGGGGGGTATTCCGGTTAGTTTAAATCTTCCTAAAGATTTGTTGTCTTTGGCCATTTCTCTTTCCCCTTGAACTATATGTATTTCTACCATAGTTTGATTGTTTTCTGAGGTTGAGAAAATGTCCGATCGTCTTACTGGGATGGTGGTATTTCGAGGTAGGAGTTTTTTGGTTGTGCCGCCAATGGTTTCTAATCCTAATGATAGGGGGGTAACATCTAATAATAAGACATCTTTAACTTCTCCTGCGAGGATTCCTGCTTGAATTGCGGCTCCTATGGCTACTACTTCGTCTGGATTAACATTCTGATTTGGCTCTCTATCTATGAGACTTCGCACTAACTCTTGTACAATGGGGGTTCTGGTTGATCCTCCTACTAATACTACTTTATCGATTTGTACTGGACTTAAACCGGCATCTTTTAAGGCTCTTCTCATGGGCCGACGCAATCTACTGACTAATTCTCCGGATAATTCTTCAAATTTGGAGCGAGTGATTTGGGTTTCTAGGTGTTTGGGTCCTTCTTCTGTTGCGGTGATAAAGGGTAGGTTGATTTCTGTTACGCCTACGCCGCTTAGTTCTATTTTGGCTTTTTCTGCTGCTTCAATTAGTCTTTGTAATGATTGGCGATCGGATCTGAGATCTACTTTTTCTTGTTCTAGAAATTCTTCTGCTAACCAATCTACTATTTTGCGATCGAATTCATTGCCTCCTAATTGGGTATCCCCACTGGTTGATTTTACTTCAAATACTCCATCTCCTACTTCTAGGATTGAGACATCAAATGTTCCTCCTCCTAAGTCAAATACGAGGATTTTTTCGCTTTCTTTTTTGTCTAATCCGTATGCTAAGGCTGCGGCTGTTGGTTCGTTGATAATTCTTAAGACATCCAATCCTGCGATTCTGCCTGCGTCTCTGGTTGCTTGTCTTTGGGAGTCATTAAAGTAGGCAGGTACTGTTATTACCGCTCCTGTTACTTCTTCTCCTAAATAACGACTTGCTTCATCTGCTAATTTTCTCAGGATGATAGCTGATATTTCTTCTGGAGCAAATTCTTTTTTCAGACGTGGACATCTTAATTTTATATTTCCTTCGGCATCTTGGCGAATTGTATATGGTACTCGCTTTGATTCTGGATTGAGTTCGGCATATTTTCTCCCCATATACCTTTTTACCCCATAGTAGGTATTTTTGGGGTTTGATATTCCTTGTCTTCTGGCTAGTTGGCCTACTAATTTTTCTCCGTCTTTATTAAATCCTACTACCGATGGTGTGGTGCGCATCCCTTCGGAATTTGCGATGGCGATGGCTTTTCCTCCTTCCATAACGGCTACTACTGAGTTAGTTGTTCCTAAGTCTATGCCTACTACTCTTCCCATGCTTGTTTTTTTTCTCCAGTCTAGCTTGAAAGATTTTCTCTCTATAAAAAAAAGAGATTCTTTTAACTATGCCTTCTTTATTTAATCTATTTTAACTGATTTATAGTATCATTTCCCATTGAGGACTGCCGAATCTAGTTAATATCATTTTTTGGGTAATTATGTATGATTGACATTGAGTAAGGAGAATGGGGGATGGGAGAATTAGAGAATGGGCAGATGGGGAGAGTGGGAGAGTGGGGGAATGGGAGAGTGGGAGAGTGGGGGAATGGGTGATGGGGAGTTTCTTGAGACTTGGAAGACAAGGTAGACTTGGAAGACAAGGTAGACTTGGAAGACAAGGGAGAAAAAGAGTGCATCTTATTTACTTAATTACTTAGTTACTTATTACTTATTAAATCAAATCGGGTTGCAAACAATTTCTAGAAATGCCCGTTTCAACTTTAACGGTAAGGATAATTAATCTAATAGCTGACTGCTATAATATTCCTTTTATAGGAATAGATGAGATAAAAACTACATGACAGAAACTTTAATGTTTAATGCTTTGCGAGAAGCAATCGATGAAGAAATGGCTCGTGATAATACTGTTTTCGTTTTAGGAGAAGATGTGGGCCATTATGGAGGCTCTTATAAAGTAACAAAGGATCTTTATAAAAAATACGGGGATTTACGTCTTTTGGATACTCCTATTGCGGAAAATAGCTTTACTGGAATGGCGGTAGGCGCTGCTATGACTGGCTTAAGACCCATTATTGAAGGTATGAATATGGGTTTTTTGCTTTTAGCTTTTAACCAAATTGCTAATAATGCTGGTATGCTACGGTATACTTCTGGTGGTAATTTCAAAATTCCAGTGGTAATTCGTGGACCCGGTGGTGTGGGCCGACAGTTGGGGGCTGAACATTCTCAGCGTTTGGAGGCTTATTTCCAAGCTGTGCCTGGTTTGAAAATTGTGGCTTGTTCGACTACTTATAATGCTAAGGGTTTACTTAAGTCTGCTATTCGTGATGATAATCCAGTACTATTTTTTGAGCACGTTCTTTTATATAATCTTAAAGAACATCTTCCGCATCAAGAGTATACTCTTCCCTTAGATAAGGCAGAAATTGTGCGTTCTGGTACAGATGTTACAATATTAAGTTATTCTCGTATGCGTCATCATTGTGTACAGGCTCTTAAACAATTAGAAAAAGATGGGTTTAATCCTGAATTAATTGATCTTATTTCTCTTAAGCCTCTGGATATGAATACTATTGGTGAGTCGATTCGTAAAACTCATCGGGTGATTATTGTGGAAGAGTGTATGAAAACTGGTGGTATTGGGGCGGAGTTAACTGCTTTGATTAATGAGCAGTTGTTTGATGAGTTGGATGCTCCTGTAATTCGTCTTTCTTCTCAGGATATTCCTACTCCTTATAATGGAACTTTAGAACGTCTTACTATTATTCAACCTAATCAAATTGTTGAAGCTGTGCATAAAATCATGGGAAATCAGATTTAGTTTTATAGATGAAGTAAGAGTTAATTATAAAAATCTCTTAAGTTTTATCACATTTACTGTATTTTTTCCAGGGCTTTTCCCTGGTATCTATGTTTTTAAATATAATTTGAAGAATTTCGATTTGCTACAATTTTAGATTTCAGAATTTATATATGCTAGAATCGCGAGAATATCGTGCTAAAACTGATTATGTTTATCCTGTTTCAGCTAGAAGAAGTTTTGAAAAATTGGATTCCTGTTTTTTGGGTGTAAGTCTTGAGAATAGTAATTTTACTCCAGAAAAGCTCAAGGCAATGGCTAAATGGGTTTCACTACGGTTTTCCCATTGTCTAGTTTTGGTTGGAGATAGTATTCATCGTATTACTTTGGAGACAACCAAATCCTTTGATCCAAATATAGCACTTGTTGAAGCTCTCAAAATTGGCAATTCTTTCATTAAAGAACAAGAATATATTTTCAGAGCATTTGAAGATAAAACTAAATTCACTATAGAAACTTGTAGCCAAATTCAAGAATCAAAAGACTATCTATATTTTTACTTATATCTAAAGGAATTCTTCAACACTAATCCTAAATTTCGATCGTCTGTTGAAGCTTTCAGTCGAAATTATTATAATCGGCGATGGAATAACGTAAATAATGATTTATTAGAAGATTATATTCAGAGATCTTGTGAGTATTTTTTAGAAGAATTTGCTATTTTCTCCTGTCTTCAAAGACGTGGTTTCTCTGTTATGGTATATCCCGGATTATTTAGCACTTTAACGGAGATAGTTAATGGAGAATATCCTGAGCTTTTTGAAGAAATTAATGAATTAATTTTAGTCTCTATTCATTTTAAAAAAAGGTAGGAACTAATATTTACATTAATAATATAAATAATATTTTAAAATATTTATGAAGTACTAATTATTAAATTGGCTTTAGAGATTGAAAAAGAATTGGATTTTGAGGCTTATTAAAGCTTACAACTTAATATTCCTCTCCTCTTCAACATATGATTTGGGTTAGTCTGCGTCTGAAAAAAAGTGTTATAAAAAATTAACAATTCTTTAATTTTCAATAAAATAATAGTTTGATGATACTGTCACTAAGGCTGATATTATAGTACCGAATCATCTAAATTAGAAATAAATAACTATGGCAAAAACCCTTCAACCAACCCCATATGCTCAACATAAATATAATATTACTCAACCAATCGATTTGGAAATAGCAATAAATTATGGTCGTGCATTAATGAGTATTGCTGGAGCAGATGGTGAATTAAAAGAAGAAGAATTTCAATGGTATGTCCAAGAACAGGAAATTTTTCTAATTAATTCTGAAGAATACCTCGAAGAAATTCGTAGATTTGATTGGAAAAATGCTAATCTTCAAGAAATTTTAACTAAAATCAAAGATGAATTACCGATGAATTTCCGCAGAACAATGTTATATCAAGCCATTAAAATGTGTCGAGCTGATGAGAACTATCATCAAAAAGAAAAAGCATCTGTAGCTAAAGCAGCAAAGATTTTAGATATCGAAGATCATGTGCTTATTAGTATTGAGTCTTTAGCAATATTTGAAGAGATAAACGAACTAAATGATGAAGAATCTCCCCAAAAAACTTCTGATAAAGTAGAAATTGATAATGATGAATCAAAAATGATTGAAAATCTTCAGAAGATTGAATGGAATCATTTATCTCTAGAGTTGTTAAAAGAGTTTCAGTCAAGCATCTGCAAAGCTATCGATCATAAAAAAGAAGAGTTAAAATTAATCGAATTTACTGACAAGAAGCCAGAAGATTATTCCTACAAAGCAAGTTTAGCCAAGGTTTCCCCCGATCGTCTACGGAAATCTCTATCTGATTATCAAAGTTGCGTTTTTCTAATTAGTCTAGGAAGCAAAAACTTTGTTAATGATAAACGACTTGAAGGTTCCATTAAATGGATTAGCGAAAACTTCAAAACTTGTTTAGTTTTAGTTACCGACAGTATCTATCGACTTACTATCCAAATTAGAAGCAAACTGAAGGAAGATGAAAATCGCTCAGAAGCACTTGATACTGGATTAGAATATATCAAAGAGAAATCTCCTCTTTTTGAGAAATACAACGAAAGCTGTCGCTTTGAGTTTAAATTGACTTCAGAGATTGAAAAGGAATCAGACTTTGAGACTTATTATGGCGACTTTAAAAATCTTTATCAAAATAATGAATCTTTTGGTAAGATGGTTGACTCTTTTGCCCAAATTTATCTTAACAGAGGGGAAGAGGCAAAATCAGAGGAAATGCAAGAGTTTATGCAGAAGTACAAGGATTTGGCTACAACTTATCTATTGGAAGAGTCTGCTTTTTTTACTTGTCTTGCTAAAGCAGGATGGCCAGCTTTTGTATATCCCGGATCGATAAAAACTTTTGAAGAAATTGCTGAAGGTTTGCATCCTGATGTTCCTTTACCTCTTCAACATATGATTTGGGTTAGTCTGCGTCTGAAAAAAAAGGTTATAAAAAATTAATAATTAACAATTAATACTTAATAATTTATTAATGTTAAATAACGAAATTATCTTCTTATAGTGTCACCAACCCTGATATTATAGTACCGAATAATCTAAATCAGAGGTAAACAATTATGGCAAAAACTCTTCAACCAACTATATATGCTCAAAAAAGATATAACATCACTCAGCCAATTGATTTTGACGTAGCAGTTAATTATGCTAATGCATTAATGGCTATTGCTGGTGCAGATGGCGAGTTAAATGAAAAAGAACTTCAGTGGTATATTGATGAACAGAAACTCTTGTTAGCCGATGTTGAAGAATATATTGAAGCTATCCGTAAATTAGATTGGAAGAATGCTAATATTGAGACTCTTTTAGGTAATATTAAGTATGATTTTCCTATAAATTTCCGCCGAGTTATGTTATATCAAGCTATTAAAATGTGTCGAGCTGATGAAGATTATCATGCGAAAGAAAAAGCATACGTAGCTAAAGCAGCAGAGATTTTAGGCATAGAAAAAACTGTGGTTGTTAGTATTGAATCTTTAGCGGAATTGGAAGATGCAACTGAAAAATTACGATTTGGTTTATTTGAAACTGATATTTAATTGGTTTTTAAAATTCAAAAGAACTTTTTATTTAATCTATAGAGGTGTATTTTACCCTCTTATTTTTTTAGTAATAAGTAATAATATTAATTTTATAAAATAGTGAGAGAGTTAAACTGGAATTTTTATTTCTAATTGTTGATTTTCCTAATTTATCTATTCTAATCTTAAATAAAATTAATATAAGTACTTTAAAATATATTGGAATTTTAAAATTTTAATGAATAATAACTATAACGAAGATAAGATAAAAGCTAATATTTATAAAGCAAGTTTAGCTAAGGTTTTCCCAGAAAAGATGCGTAATCATCTATTTGATTATGAAAAATGTGTTTTTGGAGTCAGCTTACGAAGTAAAAATTTTATGGATAATAGGCGACTTCAAGCTTCTATCAAATGGATTAGTAAGAATTTCAAAACTTGTTTAGTTTTAGTTACTGACAGCATCTATCGACTTACTATCCAAGTTAAAACCCAATTTAATGAAAATGAGAGTAGATTTAAGGCACTTAATACTGGATTGGAGTTTATTAATGAGAAATATCCTCTTTTCCAGCAATATGAAGAAAGTTGTTGTTTCAAATTTCAATTGACTTCAGAGATTGAAAAGCAATGGGATTTTGAAGTGTATTATCAGGAGTTTCAAAGTCTTTATCAAAATCATGAAGCTTTTTGTCAAATAGTTGATTCTTTTGCTGAGGATTATCTTCATCGAATTCAACCTGAAAATGCTGATACTGAGGAAGTGGAAGGGTTTTTCCAACAAAACAAGGATTTGGCTATAACTTATTTGTTAGAAGAATCTGCTTTGTTTACTTGTCTTGCTAAAGCTGGATGGCTAGTTTTAATTTATCCGGGTTCCATTAAAACATTTGAAGAAATTGCTCAAGGTTTGCATACTAATGTTCCTTTTCCTGTTCAAAATATGATTTGGGGGAGTTTGCGTCTGAGAAACAAAATTTAAAAAATTAATAATTAACAATTAATAAATTACTTTAGTAATATCCCTTTTAAGATTAATTCTATTTCTGAAAATTTAAGGGATATGTTTTTGATTTTATATAGTTAGTTATTATTATATTCGTTGAGCAATTCTAGGAGGTAATCGTAGCCATCTACTCCGATAATTCTTATTATTTTGGGGCGGTTTTCTAAGAGAATACTTTGGAATTTTTCTGTGCCTATTTGCCCTAAAATTATTGATAGTAATCCGGCACTTGATCGCCATTTTTCCGATTGAATTTGATTTAAAAGATACATGGCTAAAAATCCATTGTGAATTGCTTCGGAAGTGTTTTCTAAACTGTAATATGCTTCGGCTAGGTAGGCAAAATTTAATCCTTGAAGGTAGGCATCTCCAAAAGATTGGGCGACTTTTTTGGCAGATTCTAAGGCTTTAATTGCTGCGGTAGGTTGGGAATTCATTTGATAGGCTATTCCTAAGCTATTATAACCTAATGCGAGGATCGATCGATCTCCTAATTTTTCTGCTAATTGTAAACCTTCTTCGAGATAGTTGATAGCTTCTTGGTAAATTGTTGCATCCATGGAGTCTATTTCTCTGGCAGAAAATACTTTGGAATACCCTAAATTTACTAAGGCATTTGCTTCTCCTAATCTGTCAGCATATTGGCGGGAAAAAATTAAGGCGCGCTGGCTATAATTAATGGCTTGGGAATATTCTTTTTCTTCGATATAGATGCGACAAAGATGATTTAGGTGGGCTATAAAACAAGGTTTATCTTCAGTTTTACTCAAAATTTCTAAGGCTTCTTCGTGGAAAGTTTTTGCTTTTTGATAATTTCCTAATACTCTTTGGGAGTAACCTAATAATGCTAATAAACGTGCCTTATCTTGATCACCTTCAAATAATGTTAAAGGCTCATCAAAATAGGTTAAAGCATTTTGGAGATATTTACCAGAAAATGAGGCAAAAATTCCTCCATAAAGGGGAAAATCATCTCGTTTGGCAAGGGTGCGAAGTATTTGCAACATTACTTGAAAACAGGCTTGGTTAAGGTGATTTTTTTGGTTAAATCCTATTGATAATTGCGCCCAAATATTGGAAAAAGATAGAAGGGTTGTGTAGGATAATTTTTTGCCGATTTTTGCGTCGTAAGGTTGTTTATCAAACCAGGTTACTAATCCTTTTTGGAGGTATTGGAGAAGAATTATTAATTCTACCCAAGCTGCTATTTCTCTTTCATTTGATTTTCTGGATATTTCGGTTATGTCTTTTTCTTCTCCTAGGGTTTGAAATAGTTGTTTGGGAAGTGGGCTATTGATTTTTTTCTCCCAATAAATCCATGGGCCTTTTTTTTCTTGGGCAAATCCTAATGTACTTTTATTTTGTTCGTAAATCCAATTTATTATATGATCTTCTAGTTGGGAAAATGCTTTTAATCCTTCTATAATTCCGTTGGCTAGTTGATTGATTTCTTCTGTTTTGGAGGGTTCATTTTTTAAGGATTCGGCTAATTCTGTTAGTTGTTTTCGATTGAGGGTTTCTTTTTTATTGGGATCGATTATTTTTAGTAAGGTGAGAATTTGTTGGTTGGTTTCTGTTGCTATGATTTGTTGGGTAGCTGTTGCGATAGTTTGGTTTACTTGGTTTTCTTTTTGGTAGTTAATCCATTCTTTTTTGATGGTTTCTAATGCTCTTAAAACTCTTGTTGCTTTGAGTTTTGTTTCTAGTTGAGCGGTGGTTTCTTCTATTTTTTGTTCTAATACTCGATCGAATATTTCTCCCATCCCTTGGGTAATTCCTTCTGCTAACATTTGGCTGATTTGTTGTTTGGAGCGGATTTTTCCTTTAAGATAAAGTTCTATGATTTTTTCGATTAATTCTACACAGTTTTCCATGGTTTTTTTGAGTTTTGTATTTATTGATAATATTACTATATTGTTTATATTATGTCTGATTTTAATTGCTAAAGATAGCATATATTTTCAAAGCTAACAAGTAAACAGCTAAGTGTTACCAAATTCTAGCTTTTAACTATTAAGAATTCTTAGATTTACCTCAATTATTTAGCAAATCTTATTGAGGGTTAATTCTAGTTATTAAATTTTTTTGACGGTAGAAATTTTTCAGGATATTTTTCTATTATAATAAATGTAGCTTTATATCAAGTAAATTTGACATTTAACCTGATCTTTCTATGGAGGCATATTCAATGGAAAAACAAGTTAACCAAAAATTCTATAGGTTTTGTAATCAAGAAAAATTGATCAAAAATTAAACTAAAAACAATTTGAAATAGCTTAAAACATCAAAATTCTTGAGCAAATTGAGAAATAAAAACCATAAAATGAATAATAAGTTCACTAAAAAAAGGAGTGGTTCTATGTTTAAAAAAAATAAAACAGGAACTAGAATAACTTTAGATAGTCAAAACTCTCAATATCTTCAGCAAATAGCTAAAAAACTAGGAATTAGCGAAGGAGAAGTAATTCTTAGAGGATTAGAACTAATGGAGTTTTACGCTGAAAACAAAAGTAAATCAGATGAATTAATCAAAAAAAATAGTTTATCAAACAAAAAAATAGATCCTTTGGCTGAAATACTTATGACATTGGATATAGCTCTACAGTAAAAAATTAAATCTAAAGATCTCATCAATAAACGTAATATTCATTTACTATTATTAAAATTAAAAATTTGTGTCTATAGAAATTTTCGTGGCATAAATTTTAACATCCCATCAAACAAAATAAACTAAGCTTAATTGGTCTTTATAGGAAATAATCACTTGCAATTTAACATAAAATATTAAAATAGGGCTTATTATTAAATAATTATCAATATTACTATGGAAGAAAAAAAACAAGAATTAATAGGAAGTGGAGAAATTGAAAAAAAACTACCAGCAGATCAAGATAAATATGAAAAAATTAGTGAACAAACACAAAAAGGCGCACGGAAAGAAGAAATAAAAATTGAACCTCTTTCAGTAAAAAAAATTAAAGCTAAAGTCGCAAGAAACTTGGCTTATATCTTTGTAGCTGCACTTACATTAGTAATTATGTGGTATTGTATTATGGCATCGGTAATCTTATTCGAGATACCAGAAAATCAACAACAAGCTTATTCCATAATAGATGAAACAGCCTAAAAAATCTTCACAGTAATCGTACCATTACTTTCAGCAGCCAGTGGCTTTTATTTTGTAGAATCAAGTAAAGAAAATTCAGATGAAGATTAACCTGAAGTAATATTAAAACTCTTAAATTTATAAATACCAAAAAATTTTTATACTAAAAACCAATCAACCTTTAAACCTAAATATCTTAAGCAAGCATTAATTTAAGAAAGCATTAAAAAGTATTATCATAGCAAAAGCAAAATTAGAAAAAATATAGATGGAAAAACAGCGCGTTTTAATCGCCATAATATTAGCCTTAGTATTAGGCGCAGTGGCATTTTTAACCTATCCACTACTACAAAACCCTCCACAATCTCCCATTCAACTGGGATTAGACTTGAGGGGAGGTTCCCAATTAACTATACAATTAAAAACTACCGAAAAAGTACCGGAAATTACACAAGATAAATTAGAAGGTGTGCAAGCAGTTATTAGCAATAGAGTTAATAGTTTGGGGGTATCCGAGGCAGTAGTTCAAAGTGTAGGGAACGATCGTATTTTAGTACAACTGCCAGGGGTAAGCAACCCAGAAGAGGCAGAAAGAGTCTTAGGAGGCACCGCACAATTGGAATTTAGGGTGGAAACCGATAACCCTGAAACCCAAGCAGAATTGGATATTAGGCAACAAGAATTGATCGAAATCCTCACCCAACAGTTGGAAAACCCAGATAATGAAGAAATACAATCCCAACTGGTAGCCAAACAACAAGAAATAGAAGAGATTAGGAAAAAATTATTTGAGGAAGCGGAATTAAGCGGTAAAAATCTCACAAACGCTAGACACCAACCTATCCCTAATAGCGATAACTGGGAAGTGGCTATTACCTTTGACAACGAAGGTGCAGCAAAATTTGCCGAGCTTACCAAAAGAATAGCAGGAACCGGCCGAGGTTTGGGAATTTTTCTCGACGATGAATTAATCAGCGCGCCACGTGTAGATGCACAATACCGACAACGAGGCATTGAAGGTGGTATGGCTGTAGTTAGTGGTAATTTCGGGATTCAAGAAGCTAGGGAGTTGGCTTTACAACTCAAAGGTGGTGCGTTACCGGTACCTGTGGAAATTGTAGAAAACCGCACGGTGGGTGCTAGTTTAGGGCAAGATAGTATTCGTAGAAGTATTATTGCTGGTGTGGCTGGCTTGGCTTTGGTATTGATTTATGTGGCGGTTTATTATCGCTTGCCAGGAATCATTGCTGATGTTGCTTTGTTAATTTATACTATCCTCACCTTAAGTGCCTATTCTCTCATTGGCGTTACCCTCACTTTACCGGGAATTGCAGGCTTTATCTTGAGTATTGGTATGGCTGTTGATGCTAATGTCTTGATTTTTGAGCGCACAAGGGAAGAATTACGCAAGGGAAAAACTCTTTATCGATCGGTTGAATCGGGTTTTTATCGTGCTTTTTCTAGTATTCTAGATAGTAATGTAACTACTTTAATTGCTTGTGCTGCTTTATTTTGGTTAGGCTCCGGATTAGTCAAAGGTTTTGCTTTAACTTTAGCTACAGGTGTGGTAGTTAGTATGTTTACAGCGGTTACTTGTAGTCGCACATTATTATTATTTACTGTTTTAGGTGTGCCTGGAATTCGCAAAAAACCTGAATTATTTTGTCCTAATTTACCTGTTAATAATTGATTATTGGGAGAAATTTTAATAGAAGAAATTTCAAGGGGTTTTCTAACCACTATCAATCTCTAAAGTTTTTGGTTAGGAAACAAAATCTTGAGGTATTAATAACCATTAGCTATTCATTATTAACCATTAATTATCAACCATTAATTATCAAAAATCACCATGATTCAATTTAGTGTTATTAAACGTCAGCGTATTTGGTGGAGTATTTCTGGAATTGGAATTATTGCTAGTATCTTGGCAATGATTGTTTCTTTTCTTACTTTTAATGCGCCTTTACGCCCTAGTTTAGATTTTATTGGAGGAACTAGATTACAGTTAGAATTAGATTGTAATATTCCAGATAATTGCAACAATCCTATTGATATTGTCGAAGTAAGAGAAGTTTTAAATAATCAAGATTTAGGTAATAGTAATGTCCAAATTGTAGGTAATTCTCAAACTGGTTTATCCATTGGTACCAAAACTTTAAATGTGGAAAAACGCACCCAATTACAAAATGTTTTAAGTCAAAAAATAGGCACTTTTGATGAGACAAAAACTCAAATTGATACTGTAGGGCCTACTATTGGACAAGAATTATTCGTATCCGGTTTGTTGGCACTAATTGTTTCTTTCTTTGGCATCATTGCTTACCTAAGTGTGCGCTTCCAATTCGACTATGCTATCTTTGCAATTCTGGCTTTATTTCACGATGTTGTCATAACTGCTGGAATATTCTCGGTATTTGGTTTAGTCTTGGGCTTAGAAGTTGACAGTCTTTTCTTAGTTGCGTTACTGACTATTATCGGTTTTTCCGTTAACGATACGGTGGTAATTTACGATCGAATTCGGGAAAATATCGAACAATACCCCGAAGATTCCATAAATACCATTGTAGATTACGGCGTAAATCAAACTTTAACTCGTTCAGTCAATACAACTTTAACTACTTTACTGCCTTTAGTAGGGATATTTTTATTTGGTGGAGACACACTGAAATATTTTGCTCTAGCATTAATCATAGGATTTACTTTAGGCTCATACTCCAGTATCTTTTTTGCTAGCACTTTATTAGCATGGTGGCGTAATCGTCGTGAAAATGAATACGATAAATCCGATAAAAAATCTTATTATAAATCTGATAATCAATCTGATGAAGAAATTTACCAAGAATCAAACCCTCAATCTGACAGTAAACTTGATGAAGAAATAAATAATCAAACTGATGAACAATAAAAAAAATCAGAAAAAATAACCTAAAACAGAAAATACCAATGTTAGTAAATGGAGAATGGAAAGAAAAATGGAATCCTCTGCAAGCAAAAGATCAACAAGGAAGATTCATTCGGCAAACTTCATACTTTAGAAATACCCCAGTAGAATGGGAAACTCCCTATCATCTATATGTAGCATTAATTTGCCCTTGGGCACATCGCACCCTCATTACTAGGAAATTAAAAGGATTAGAAAAGGTAATTAGTGTTTCAATCGTGGAACCTTTCCTTACCGATGAAGGTTGGAAATTTGGTAAATACCCCGATGCCAGTGAAGATTCCCTCAATGGTTTTACCCAGATACACCAACTCTATACCTTAGCAGATTCATTATATACTGGCCGTGCAACAGTACCGCTGCTTTGGGATAAACAAGCAAAAACTATCGTCAATAACGAATCCCCAGATATTATTCGTTTATTGAATACCTGCTTTGAGAATTTAAGGGATACATCTAGAGATACTGACATCAATTTATATCCTCAAAATTTACAAGGAGAAATCGACAAACTCAATACATGGATGTATGATACTTTAAATAATGGCGTATATAAAGTACGCTTTGCCACAACTCAAATAGCCGATGAAGAAGCAGTAATTCCAGTTTTTAATACCCTTGACGAATTAGAAAATCGTCTTAGCGACAATCGAATATATCTATTTAGGGATTGTCTAACAGAAAATGATATCCGTCTGTATATAACTTTAGTACATTTTGATGCCGCCTATCATGGAATTTTTAAATGTAATATCCGAAAATTAGCAGATTATTCTTTTCTCCAAAACTATTTGGAAAGATTATCTCAGATTCCAGCATTAAAAAAAACCACTAACATTACCCATATCAAACAGGGTTATTATTCTATCAAAGCCTTAAATCCATCAAAAATAGTTCCCACAGGGCCAACTTTACCTTGGTATCAAGGCAAATAAAAAAAAAATTGTACAATTTAAACTTAAAAATATATTATCAATCAATCTTATCCGATGAAAACTGCAAACCAAACTAATATAGAAACACTCTTAAATAAAATAAACCCATTAAGCACTTTCGTAATTATCATCGCAATTATCATATCAACTCCAGCCATAGCAGTATTAACCAGTGTTTTTTATGACTCAGGAGATATTTGGAATCACTTAGTCAATACAGTCTTAAAAGACTATATCCTCAACACACTTTATTTAATGTTAGGAGTAGGAATCTTAGTATTAATAACAGGAGTAGGCACAGCATGGTTAGTAACTATGTGTAAATTTAAAGGAAGTAGTATCTTTGAATGGGCACTATTATTACCCCTAGCAGCCCCCTCATATCTATTAGCATACGCTTATACAAATATGTTAGATTACTTTGGCCCAGTACAAATCTGGCTTAGAGAAGTATTTGGCTGGACAAGTATTAACGATTATTGGTTTCCTAATATCCGAACACTCCCCGGCGCAATACTCATGCTTGCCCTAGTATTATATCCTTATGTGTATTTACTAGCCAGAGTAGCCTTTTTAGAGCAATCAGTCAACACCTTAGAAGCCTCTCGTGCTTTAGGATGTGGCCCTTGGCGTGGCTTTTTCACAATCGCCTTACCCTTAGCTAGGCCATCAATTATCGCCGGATTAGCCCTAGCATTAATGGAAACCCTCAATGATGTGGGCACAGTAGAATATTTTGGTATTAATACATTTACCACCGGCATTTATCGAACTTGGTTTGGCTTAGGAGATAGAATAGCCGCCGCCCAATTAGCAGGATTTTTGACAATCTTCGTAATTATTTTAATTGTCTTAGAGCGTTGGTCCCGAAGTCAAGCACGTTATTATCAAGGAGGTAGTTCTCAAAAACAATTACCAAAGTATAAATTGGGATTAGTACGATCGATATTTGCTCAAATCGCCTGTTTAATTCCTCTAGTGTTAGGCTTCCTGATTCCCGGAGGATTCTTTCTCAATTTGACAATTAGACACGCCGAAGAAACCTTAAACGATAGTTTCTTTGAATTAGCCAAAAATAGCTTTATCCTCGCCATGATAAGCGCATTACTAGCCATGATAGTTTCCGTCTTACTAGCTTATGGCCAACGCCTCAACCAGAATTTAGGGATGGCTATCGCCGTCAGAATAGCAGCTAGTGGTTATGCTATCCCAGGCTCTGTAATTGCGGTAGGGGCATTAATACCTATGGCAAGGTTTGATAATACTTTAGATAGTTTCATGCGTGATACATTTAATCTTTCTACTGGTTTGTTGCTTAGTGGCACTATTACTGCTTTAATTTTTGCCTATCTCGTGCGATTTTTATCAGTCTCCTTCGGCACTGTAGAATCCAGTCTCAACAAGATTAAACCTAGTTTAGATGATGCCGCTCGATCGTTAGGATATAACCCTAGTAGTACTTTAGTTCAGATACATGCGCCCTTAATGTGGAGTGGGATGTTAACTGCTACCATGTTAGTGTTTGTCGATGTTATGAAAGAATTACCAGCAACTTTAGTTATTCGTCCGGCAAATTTTGATACCTTAGCGGTTCGTGTATACCAATATGCTTCAGATGAAAGATTAATAGAAGCTTCAGCACCTGCATTAGCTATAGTTTTAGTAGGAATTATTCCTGTTATCCTTTTAAGTTGGCGAATTGCCAAATCTCGATCGGTTTCTCAGGAATAATCTAGTAATGCAAGGTAAATTTAGTAAATTTTTATTAAAATTATAATTTTTTGCAATGCAAACTTTTCAAAAAAAATATTTTCTTTTTGATTATTTAAGATTATGGTATTTTCAGGATAAAAATTATCATTAAGATCTAATTGATCTCAAATTAGGAATTAAAATTTTTCTTTCTTCTTAGGAAAATAACCATTAGCAGAAATACAGTAAATATCCCCATGACTCCTGAAGATTCTGGGACTTCTGTAAATTCAATTGCACCAATATCTATGATGTCATTGAAGACTCTAGTATTTTCTCTTTCTGCAGGATCTATGTCTGATGAAATTTCAATGGATTGTGATCCTGAGTTATTGAAGAATTCCAATAATCCTAATCCTCTTTGATCTGTTTCCCACTGACTATTATGTGGGACAATAACATCATTACTTCCTCCATCAATAGCGATACTTCCCCCAACTAAAAGATGAGTTTCCGTAGAACCGCCATTATTTTGTAAATTGGGATCAAGTATTCTCTCAACCGGAAGACCCACTTCTTCTTGTGAAGCAAAACCGATACTATTTCTAAGATCTGCCAAAATATTATGACCATTACTGACAAAACTACCAGATACATCATCTGGTCTATTGCCTCGTGATGTATTACCAATAATGATGGTATTATTAATAGTTCCCGTCCCAGAATTTACATTGATTCCGCCTCCTCTTGAATTACCTTCATTAAGGGAATTTCCAAATATGGTAGAATTTGTTACGAATAAATCACCTTGGTTTAAAAATATTCCCCCTCCTTCTGAACTTAATGCATTAGTTGAATTACCAGATATTGTAGAGTTGGTTATATTTACATTTCCATACACCGAATGTATTCCACCCCCTTCTGAATTGAAACCGATGGTGGAATTTCCAGAAATGGTTGAATTTCTTACAGTTAAATCACCGTTTAATAAAAATATTCCGCCTCCATCTGAATCTTCACCATTAGTGAAGTTTCCAGCAACAGTAGAATTATTCAGGAAAATATTTTGATTAGTTGCAGAAATACCTCCTCCAGGGCCAGAAGAATTTCCTCCAGTAATTCTTACTCTATCTATAAATACATCAAATTCATCAGGCCCATCAATAGTTAAAACCTGAAAATCTTGTAGGCCAGCATCAATAGTTATGCCATTATACAAATTAGAAGCATCAAATGTCACCCCATCAGTAATAGTGGGTAATGCTGAAAATAAATCAATAGTTGCTGAATTAAGGGAAGGATCAAATACAATTATATCGTCAGTGTCACTTGCATTGGCATCTATAATAGCCTGTCTTAGACTTCCTGCACCACTATCATTAGTATTATTAACAGTAAAAGTCGCCATATCGATAAGATATCCTTGAAATTACTTAGGTTTTCTCAACTATTATAAATACTAACAAATTGGAGAATTATAAATTTTTTATAAAGATTTACCAGTAATCGAGATTGATTAGAGACAATGTGGAGGATGGGAAGGATGAGAAGATGAATAAGTTAGATCATTTTTCCCGTAATAGTGATAGAGATGAAGAAGAGGGAGAATGGGAGGAATAAAGAGAATGGGAGGAATGGTAAATAATTGGTGATAGTGAGATTCAGGAAGAAGTTTTTCTTAGTTATCCTAAAATTAGGAAATTTTAACTCTATCATTAATTTAGAGAAATGAGATAAAAATTTAAATCCATCAGAGTAGGGAAAATAAATTTATTTTAATCACCTTAGATTTAACTCCCTCAATATGCCATGTCTAAAATCTTGACAAAAAATTCGGTATTATTTTTAAAAAATTTACCCTTAAGATAGAAATCATTTAATTATAATTCATACTTTAATTTGAAATTTAGAAAAGTTTAAAGATAGTTTAAAATCAAATAATAAAAAAATAATAAAAAATTTAATCTTTGTAGCTTGAAGTATAGATGACAAGCTCAAAAATACCATGGTTATTAGCTTAAATTTGAATTTTTCAGTAAAGAAAATCTTCTTGAGATAGCCATAAGTCAATGGAGTAAAAAGACAATTAATGTTAAGTTATGCTACTTATAGTAATCTTTAGATAAAAAAGATAATAGATGGTGAAAAATTAAAATAGAAAATCGCCTAAAGATGCTTTTATATCGGAAAAAGAAACTAAACCAAGGGTTTTCAGGAAAAATGTTAAAAAATGTAAACAAAGATTGCAAAAATATAGAATTCAAGAAATACTAAAAGTATCATAGGTTTTATCAAATAATTGAAAAAGATTATTACCCCTGTGATGTAATTCAAAATACAAGGACACGAAGAGAACAATTATAATCTCAATTATTGTCCTTAGTTAAACAAAAAAGAGTTATTTTGACCAGTTTTGGTAAAATTAACCCTTGAGAAAAGAAAAACTCTAGTAAACAAAAACAACAAAGTAAACAGCAAAATGGTACTTAATAACAACGAAGAACAGAGAATTCCTCCCGCCCCGGGTGGAGAAGCAGGCCCTTATGGTGCATTTGGGATTCATTTTCGCACCCTGATTGTCAAAATCTCTAAATTAATTAGCGAAGTATGGCTATATGAGGAAACAGCAGACTCTAAAAAATATGCTGATGGGGCATTATTTTTATCAGATCTAGAAAAAGGAAAAACCGTTGCAGAAGCACTGAAAGCTCGAGGAATTAACATCTCTGAAGAAGTTATCACTCCCATCCTAGATCCTCAGAGTTATTGTGGAGCAATTGTTCCCGATGTAATTTTAGATGCTGCTCTTAATCAGCCAATTCGTTTTGTTTGGCAAATTCCTTTTGCTCCTCGTCCTACCACAATCTCTCTCCCAACTTCAGTGTTAGAGCAATGGATTTTAACTTGCGAAAACTGGTTAAACAATCCTTACGATAATAAGCTTCCCGCTGTACCTAATATGTTTGTTCCTTTGACAAGCTGTTAAAGAAAGATAGCATTAAGGAATGAGTTATGAAATAATTAAAAATGAGAGAAATTTCAACTTAAATATTAAGATGATTGAAAAGAAAGATTCTCTCAGATGATAATTTCATCAACGCTTTTAAAAATCAATACACTAGTAAACCCAAAAAACTAAAGGAGACAAAAAAATGGCACTCAACAACGAACAAGAAAGAATTCCCCCTTGTCCCGGTGGAGAATCAGGCCCTTATGGTGCATTTGGAATTCATTTCCGAACTCTCATTGTCAAAATCTCTAAATTAATTAGTGAAGTATGGCTATATGAAGAGACAGCAGACTCTAAAAAATATGCTGATGGGGCATTATTTTTATCAGATCTAGAAAAAGGAAAAACCGTTAGAGAAGCACTTTATGCTCGTGGAATTAACATCTCTGAAGAGGTTGTAACTCCAATCCTAGATCCTCAAAGCTATTGTGGGGCAATTCTTCCCGATGTAATTTTAGATGCTGCTCTTAATCAGCCCATTCGTTTCGTTTGGAAAATTCCTTTTGCTCCTCGCCCTACCACCATCTCTCTACCAACTCCAGTGTTAGAGCAATGGATTTTAACTTGCGAAAACTGGTTAAACAATCCTTATGACACTAAGCTTCCTGCTGTACCTAATATGTTTGTTCCTTTGACAAGCTGTTAATTGTAGCATCAAGTTACCGAATGATCTAAAAATATTATGACGATCATCGATAAAAAGTGGTAAACTATCTAAATAAAGTTTACCCTTATTTTTTTCTTACACTAAAAAAATAATATAAATAGTAAATTTTTATGTTAAATAAGCCCAAAATTAACCCTCGTTACCAAGTAACTTCAGTAGAATCAGTAGGAATATTTTTATTGAGTGAACGAGAATCTCTTTTTCTACAGGAATATCCTTATAAAGTATTAATGTCAAAAATGGATGGAAGTCGCACCAGTGATGAAATAATCGAAGAAATAATGCCCCAATTAGGATCAGCAAAATCATCCCCCCAAGAATTAATGACAGTAGGACTAACTACTTTTACAGCCATAGGGCAAATGGCTCAACAAGGATATTTAATGGAAAATACTCAGGAGATCCCCTCTTCTTTAGCCATATTTGCTAGTCATTTAAATATAGATCCTAATGTTGCTTATCAAAATTTACAAAAAACTACCGTAAGTGTTAAAAGTCTTAGCTCTATTTCAGCAGCAGATTTCATAACTCAACTTGAATCTCTCGGCATTCAAATCGCAGATTCAGGAGATTTCGAGATAGTTTTAACGGATGATTATCTCCATGAAGAATTGGCAACTATTAATCAAAACGCCTTAGAAAACCAACGCCCTTGGATGTTAGTTAAACCAGTCGGCACAATTATCTGGTTAGGACCCATTTTTCATCCTGAAACTACCGGTTGTTGGGAATGTCTCGCCCAAAGACTCCATCAGAATCGCCCTGTGGCTGCATTTATCCAAAGACAACATCAAAAGAATACCTCTACAACAATTTCTTCCTCTTCTTTAACTCCGCCTCAAGAAATTCTTTCTTCCACATCCCAAACTGGGTTATCCATGGCAGCTACTGAAGTATTAAAATATGTTATCATGGGGGAAAATCCACAATTAAAGGGAACTTTACTGACTTATGATACTCTCATGTTACAAAGTCAAACTCATCCCCTGATTAAACGTCCTCAATGCCCTAGTTGTGGAAATCCTACTCTTCAAGCAAGCATCAGCAAACCTATTATTTTAGCAAGTTGTCAGAAAAAATTTATCACTGACGGAGGACATCGTTCTTGTTTACCTCAAGAAACTCTCAGTAAATATAATCAACATATTAGTCAGATTACAGGAGTTATTAGGGAATTAACTAAAGTATCTAATCCCATACAACAAATTAATCATACTTATGTTGCCAAACATCATTATTTATCCCATCTAGATAATCTTGATTCCCTTCGACAAAATATTACAGGCAGAAGTGCTGGCAAAGGCCAAACCGATTCTCAAGCCGCCGCTAGTGCTTTTGGTGAAGCTATTGAGCGTTATTCCGGAGTGTTTCAAGGTGATGAACCTCGTCAAACATCTACCTATCAAAAATTAGGAGATAGAGCTATTCATCCTAACAAGTGTATGAATTTTAGCGATTTTCAATACCAAAATCGTCTTGAATGGAATACTAAATGTCCTTCCAATATGCAAAAAGTTCCCCATCCTTTTGAAGAAGATCGAGAAATAGAATGGACTCCTGTTTGGTCTTTAACGGAACAAGAATTTAAATATTTACCCACAGCATACTGTTATCATGGTTATCCAAATTTACCAGATCCCCAATGTTGGTCAGATACAAATGGTAGTGCCGCAGGAAATACCATGGAAGAAGCCATTCTCCAGGGTTTTATGGAATTAGTAGAGCGAGATAGTGTGGCCATTTGGTGGTATAATCGTCTCAGAAAACCTTTGGTTGATTTAGATAGTTTTGATGAACCCTATTTCCAAGAAATACAAGCTTACTATAAAAATCTTAATCGAGAAATTTGGGTATTGGATATTACCAGCGATTTAAAAATTCCTACCTTTGCCGCTATTACCCGTAGAATCCATCGAGAAGTAGAGGATATTGTCTTAGGTTATGGCACCCATTTAGACTCGAAACTTGCCATTAAAAGAGCTTTAACAGAGGTAAATCAAATTCTCCCCGGAGTTTTGAATACTAATCGTGATGGTACAACTCAATATTTATGTCATGATCTTTTAGCCATTGAATGGTGGAAATCTGCTACCATAGAAAATCATTCCTATTTAGTTCCTGATGATTCTCAAGAAGTGAAAAAACAAAGTGATTATCCTCGGGTTTGGAGTGATGATTTGCTTGATGATGTTAAGTTATGTCAGCAAGTAGTTGAGTTATCAGGAATGGAAATGCTAGTCTTGGATCAAACTCGTCCTGATATTGGTTTATCTGTAGTTAAAGTAATTATTCCAGGAATGCGTCATTTTTGGAAAAGATTAGCACCAGGTAGACTTTATGAAGTTCCAGTAACCATGGGTTGGCTACAAGAAGCAATCCCAGAAAATCAACTCAATCCTTTCCCTATGTGGATGTAAAGAGCAATTAATAATTAACAATCAAGAATAAAATTAAGTCTTAAAAGTTTATGCTAAACGGATATAAAATTATAGATGCAGATTCTCACGTATACGAGCCACCTAGTATGTGGGAAAAATATTTAGAGCATGAATTTAAAGAATATGCCCCTGCACCAGATATGACTATTAAAGGAGAAAAAATAACCGAAAAAGTATCCGAGTTGGTGTTAAAAGAAGGTCAAAAACAAATTTTAAAATCTCACCCCATCTCTGCTCTTTCTGGATTTGATCCTCCATCTCATGTGCAAGCCATGAAAAAAATGGGAATAGATATCTGTTTTATTTATCCTACTTATGCTTCTTGGTTGTTAGCCATTGATAGTATGTCCCCTGATGTAGCAGGAGCATTTGCTCGGGCTTATAATAATTGGTTGCGGGATTTTTGTAGTTATCAGCCAGAAATATTAAAAGGAGTGGGAGCAATTAGTCTTCATCAACCAGAGGCAATGGTATCAGAATTATTGAGAATTGCGGAGTTTGGCTGGAAAACGGTTTATTTACGCCCCAATCCAGTAAAAGGTAGAATGTTAAGTGATCCAGCTTATGAGGATTTTTGGGCCAAATGTGAAGAGTTAGGTATAGGAATCGGAATTCATGAAGGTAGTCATTCACTTTTACCTACTACAGGAGCCGATCGATTTAATAGTAGGTTTGCTCTTCATTCTTGTTCTCATCCTATGGAACAGATGATGGCTTTGTTAGCATTGATTGAAGGAGGAGTATTAGAAAGATATCCTAATTTGAAAATTGCATTTTTAGAATCAGGTTGCGGTTGGGCGATTTATTGGTTATGGCGACTAGATGAAGAGTATGATAGTTTGTATTGGGAAGTGAAAGATACTGTCAAAATGAAACCTTCGGAATATTTTCGTCGTCAATGTTTTATCGAAATAGATTCATCAGAGCCTTATTTAGATAAAGCAATTGAATTAATTGGTAAAGATCGTTTATTTTTTGGTTCAGATTATCCTCATATGGATCATAAACCTAATGTTGTTACCCAAGCAGCCAATCTTGATCAGCAACTTTCACCTTCTATTGTTAAAAAAATCCTTTGGGATAATTCAGCTTATTACTATGGATTAGAATGTAAAGCATAAAAGAATAAAAGACAAAGAGAAGAGGGATTAAGATGCTCTTAAAAGGATATAAAATTGGCAAAAAAATATGTGAAAGCAATTCATCAATTGTTTATAAAGCAGTTCGCAAGAAGGATGATGAACCAGTAATTTTGAAATTTCTTCAAGAAGAATATCCAACTCCAGCTCAACTAACAAGATATCAACAAGAATATGAAATTATCAAGAATTTCCAAGGACAAGGAATTATTCAAGTTTATGGTTTAGAGAAATATAAAAATAGTTTAGTCTTAATTTTCGAGGATTTTGGAGGAATTTCTTTAACAGAAATTTTAAAAGAATACCAATTTAATATCCCAGAGTTTCTCAAGATTGCGATCAAAATAGTTGAAAGTTTAGGAGAAATTCATGCCGCCAATATTATTCATAAAGATATTAATCCCTCTAATATAGTTTATTGTTGGGAAAAGCAAGAACTTAAAATTATTGATTTTGGTATTTCCACCATTTTATCTCAAGAAAACTTAGGTTTTTGTCCTGTTGAACGTTTAGAAGGAACTTTACCATATATTTCACCAGAACAAACGGGAAGAATGAATCGTTCCATTGATTATCGAAGCGATTTTTATTCACTAGGAGTAACATTTTATCAAATTCTTAGTAAAAAATTACCTTTTCAAGCAACATCTCCTATGGATTTGATCCATTGCCATTTGGCTAAAAATCCTATTCCTCCCTATTTTTTTATTAAAGATTCATCTGGAGTAAAAACTGTTTCAGATATTATAATGAAACTAATGGAAAAAACTCCAGAAAAAAGATATCAAAATGCTAAAGGCTTAAAAATTGATCTACAATTATGTTTAGATCAAATAGAAAGTGAAGGGAAAATCAAAGAATTTTCTCTAGGTAATCATGATATATCTGAGAAATTCCAAATTTCTCAAAACCTTTACGGCCGAGAAATACAAGTTAAAGAATTACGGGATGCTGTAAAAAGAATCACTCAAGGAAACAGGGAATTGATCTTAGTTTCAGGATATTCAGGTATTGGAAAATCAGTATTAGTAAATGAAGTTCATAAGGATATTACAGAAGAACATGGCTTTTTTATTTCTGGTAAATTCGATCAATTAAAACGAGATATTCCCTATGGAGCTATTATTCAAGCATTTCAAGAATTAATTAAGCAATTGCTCAGTGAAAGTGAAGCTAATTTAGCTATTTGGAAAAACAAACTTCAAGATGCTCTCTCTAATAATACTCAAGTTATTATAGAAGTGATTCCTGAATTAGAACTAATTATCGGTGAACAACCAGATATTCCTAAGTTGAATTCTAATGAATCTCAAAATAGATTTAATTTATATTTTCAAAAATTTATTAAAGTTTTTACAAACAAAGAACATCCTTTATTCATTTTTTTAGATGATTTACAATGGGCAGATGGGGATTCTTTAAAATTAATAGAGCTAATTATTAGTGATAATGAACTTGAGTATTGTTTAACGATCTGTGCATATCGAGATAATGAAGTAAATTCAATCCATCCCGTCATGTTAATGTTGAATAATCTTGAGAAAAAAGTTGGTCATCGATTGCTCAAAATTCAACTTGAACCTTTAAACATAAATTGTGTAAATAAATTAATTGCTGACACCCTGAATTGTTCTTTAGGAAATTCCCTTGCTTTAGCTGAATTGTTATTTGAAAAAACCAATGGCAATCCTTTCTTTTTAACCCAATTACTTCAATATTTGTATAACAACCAATTGATTTCCTTTAATCATAATTCTAGTACTTGGCAATGGGATATTGATAAAATTAATAAAGTAGGAATTACTGATAATGTGGTTGATTTAACCATCAAAAAAATTGAAAAATTAGATGAGAAAATCCAAAATATTCTTAAATTAGCTGCCTGTATTGGTAATAGATTTGATTTAAAAATTTTAGCCATAGTCAATGGTAAATCCCTCTCAACCACTGCTAAAGAATTATGGGAAGCAGTAAAAGAAAGATTCATTTTACCTCTTAATGAAAATTACAAAATCCCTCTTTTTAAAGAAAAAGATATAACTTCAGTAACAGACAATCATCTCAGAAGTTTTGATGATTTTCCCCATAAATTTTTACACGATCGTATTCAAGAAGCTGCTTATTCTTTAATATCAGACGATCTCCAAAAAGAAATTCATCTTCAAGTTGGCAGATTATTACTAGAGAATCAAATCTTAAATAATCAAAGAGGTGAGGGTTTAGAAGATAAAGTTTTTGAGATAGTTAATCATTTTAATAAAGGCAAAGAATTAATAGTTTGTTTCTCCGAAATAATCACTTTAGTAGGATTAAATTTAACCGCTGGAAAAAAAGCAAAATCTTCAACTGCTTATGAATTAGCTGTTAAATATTTTCAAACAGGATTAGATTTACTACCATCAGATTCTTGGAAAAATCTATATAGTTTAACCTTAGATTTGCATATAGAAACTATAGAAGTTTTGTTTCTAAATGTACAATTTGAAGAAGCTCAAAACCTCTCAGAAATTGTTTTTAAAAAAGCAAAAACTATTCTCGATAAAGTTAAAGTTTACGAGTTACAACTACAATCCTATCACGCTCAACTCCAATTACAATTAGTAATAGATACTGCCAGAAAAGTTCTCACAGAATTAGGGGTTGATTTACCTCAAAAAGAAACACCAGAAGCACTCCAAAAAGAAATCGACAAACTACAACAAGAAATAGAATTATCCTTAAATCAAAAATCTATTGATAGTTTAATTAATCTTCCTGAAATGAAAGAAGATTATAAATTAGCAGCCATTAGAATCTTATTAAATATTAGTACGGATGCTATGATTTTAGGTCCACAATTATTTTCTTTAGTAACTCTAACTGGCATCAATCTTTGCCTTAAAAATGGAAATTCTCCTCATGCTGCTGGAGTCTATACCTTTTATGGAATGTTTTTATGTGGTTTGAAAAAAGATATTGAATCTGGCTATAAATTTGGACAATTATCATTAAAACTTTTAGATAAATTTGAAAAGCAAGTTCAAGATTTTAAAACCTTAGTTTTGCATCATTGTTATGCCTTTGTGCGCCCTTGGCAAGAATCAATTAAAGATCCAGAAATTGTTGAAGGATTACAAAAAGGAGTGCAAATTGGATTAGAAACTGGGGATTTAGAAAATGCTAGTTATTGTGGGATAGGCTATTGTTTATGTTTGACTTTTTCTGGATATCCTCTTGATCAACTAATTTCTGAATATCAAAAATATAAAAGTTTTATTGTTAAGTATCAGCAAGAATATGCTGCTTTGTATATTAATCTTTTTGAACAATTTATCTTTAGTTTAAGCAATCCTAATAAAGAAAATTATTATTTGATTGCAGGAGAAACTCAAGAAGAAGAAGATCGCTTAATTCACAATTCTCTTGCAACTAATAATCAATGGTTTCTCTTTACTATTTACTTAAACAAAATAGCATTAGCTTACATTAATAACGATTACCAAAAAGCCTATGATTGGGGAAAAAATAGTCAAGAATATACCCTAAGTTGTGCCTCTTATTTAGTAACAGTACCTTTTTATTTCTATTATTCTTTAACTCTTCTAGCTCTCTGTTTTGAAGATAATCAATTAGATAAACAACAGCTTTTAGAAATAGTATTTTTAAATCAAGAATATATGGCAAAATGGGCAAAATATTCTCCTAAAAATTATCAACATAAATATTATTTAATCCAAGCAGAAATAGCCAGATTTCAACAAGAAGAATTGACAGCAATGGATTATTACGATCGAGCAATTACAGGAGCTTCTCAACAAGAATTTCGCCAAGATGAAGCTATTGCTTATGAAAGAGCAGCTCAATTTTATTATTCCATTAACAGAAAAAAAATAGGTGAATATTACCTTAAAAATGCTCGTCATTGTTATAGTCTTTGGGGTGCAATAGTTAAAGTAAAACAATTAGAATTAAAATATGGTCAATTTTTAGTCAGAAGTACCAATCCAAATCTATTAAATACTATTCCTAGTACTCATGGAGATCAAAAAGAAGGTCTAGATTTAAATACAGTAATTAAAGCTTCTCAAGCCATAACTGAAGAAATTGTTTTAGAAAAATTGCTCTCCAAACTAATGAAAATTCTCATTGAAAATGCAGGTGCTCAAAAAGCTTTTTTAATTTTACCTTCACAAATTGATTTACCAGACACACAAGAAATTAATTGGAATATTGAAGCTGAAGCAGAAGCAAAAGTAGATGGGAATCACGTAAAAATTCTAGAATCTATACCATTAGATCGCATAGATCCCATTACAAGAAAGAAATTAGTTTCAGAAGGTATAGTTCATTATGTTATGCATACTCAAAAAGAGGTCGTTCTCAATGATGCAACTAAAGCAGGTCAGTTTATTAAGGATGATTATATAATTTCAGTCAAACCTTTATCGGTTATGTGTTTTCCTTTAGTAGATGGAGGGAAAATAAAAGGAATTATTTACTTGGAAAATAATCTAATGCCCCAAGCCTTTACCCCAGATAGAGTAAAATTATTGGAAATAGTTTCCTCACAAGCTGCAATTTCTATTGAAAATTCTCGTCTGTATTCTGAATTAAAACAGTTAAATCAACAACTAGATGCAAAAATCAAAGAACGCACTAAAGAATTAGAGCAAACGGTAAAAATACTCAAACAAACCCAAGAGAAGTTAGTTTTTGAAAATCTTTCCCTCAAGGAAAGTGAAAATAACCAAGTAAAATTTGAATATAAAGTAGGGGGAAGTTTACCTAAAAATGCCGCTACATATGTAGTCCGTTTTGCCGATCGATATTTTTATCAAGCATTACAGCGAGGAGATTATTGTTACATACTCAATTCTAGACAAATGGGTAAATCAAGTTTAATGGTACGAATGATGGGAATCCTTCAACAAGAAGGATGGCATTGTGCCACTATTGATTTAACTCAAATGGGTAGTGATAGTGTCAACTTAGAACAATGGTACAAAGGTATGGCTTCTGAATTACGGCGAAGCTTTAAATTAATGCCACCAGTAAAATTTAAAAAATGGTGGAGTGAAAGATTAGATATTTCCCCTCTACAACGTTTAACAGAATTGGTTGAGGAGATTCTTACCATAACCAAAACCGCAGATCTCGAAAATGACACAACACCAAAACCTATTGCTATCTTCCTTGATGAAATTGATACAGTTTTATCATTAGAATTTCCCGTCGGGGACTTTTTTGCTCTCGTTCGCTCCTTCTACAATCAGCGCAGTATTAATCCAGATTATCAGCGTTTAACCTTTTCTTTCTTTGGTGTAGCTACTCCTTCCGAGTTAATTACAGATCCACGGAAAACTCCTTTTAATATTGGTCAAGCAATCGAATTAAGTGGTTTTGGAGTACACGAAGCCCAACCTTTATTAGGTGGTTTAAAAGAAAAAGTAGATAATCCTCAAGTTTTATTACAAGAAATTATATATTGGACTAATGGACAACCTTTTTTGACCCAAAAAATATGCTCTATACTATATAATAGTTCTTTTGATATTCCGATTAACCAAGAATCACAATGGATCAAAAATCTAATATATGATAAAATTATCGATAACTGGGAGTTTCAAGATGATCCCCAACATTTGAAAACAATTCGCGATCGTCTTCTTAGAGGAGGAAGAAATCCTATAAATTTACTACAACTTTATGAAAAAATTCTTCTTGGAAAAGAAACACAAGTAACAGATAGTTTAGATGAAAGAGAACTACTCTTATCTGGATTAGTAGTCAAACAGCAATATACTCTCAAAGTTAATAACCCCATCTATCAATCCATTTTCAATCAAGATTGGATTAAAGAAACCATAGCTAAATTGTTATCAGAGATAGATAATTAATCATTGATCATGAATCTTGTAGTAATATTTAAATAATTTCCTATTTTTTGCTATTTATCAAGTTTTGTAAATATATCAACAAAATTTCAGGAAAAGAGAGGAGGAAAATTGAAGTAATTAATAACGATAACATTAAAACAAAGTGAGGATAAAAAAATGTTTTCTACTCTACAAACTACTCCCATAACATCTCAATTCCAAAACCACTACATCATATTTACAACTGTAGAAAAATTAAATATAATCCTAAAAACCAACCAAATCTTATCATCTCAAATCAAAATAAACCAAAAAACATTTACTAGAGGCCCAAGTTTTTCTTCCCGATTACTAGAAAAAGCAATTGAATTTTGTCAAGAATATTCCCAACAACAATTATTATCTTTAATTGTAGATCATCAAACCCATGTAACCATTTGGCTGGAAAAATATCAGGATTCATTAACTACAAAGCAAAATCATAAATCCCAATTAGAAAAAAATCACCAAAAAACATCAAAAACTCTCCTCAAACAATATCGAGGTTTTGTCTATAAAAGCAAAAAAACACCTAAAACATTAGCTAAAATAGAAAATCTAATTGAAGAAAAAACATATCGAGGAATTAACTATTAAAACCAAACCCATGATTGCGAAAGAAATCAAAACCTATCCCATCGTAGAAACTTTTCATTCCATCCAAGGAGAAGGATATTGGACAGGAACCAATGCTTTTTTTATTAGGCTAGGAGGGTGTGATGTATATTGCCCTTGGTGTGATCAAAAAGAGTCATGGAATCAATCACTTCATCCCCACATTTCAGTGACAAAATTAGTAGAAAAAACCGAATTAGCTAATTCTAAAATTATTATTATTACAGGTGGAGAACCATTAATTCATAATCTTTTTCCCTTAACTTCAGAATTAAAAAAATTAGGCAAAAAAATTCATTTAGAAACTTCAGGCGCACATCCATTTAGTGGTGAGTTTGATTGGGTAACTTTCTCTCCAAAAACCTTTAAACCACCCCATGAAAGTATTTATAATTTTGTTAACGAACTTAAAATAGTTATTGCTACACCAGAAGATTTAGAATGGGCCATTTCTCAAAGCCAAAAAATCCCAAAAGATGCAGTAAAATGTCTCCAACCTGAATGGAATACTCCCCATAGTAAAGATTTAATTTTTAATTATGTCTTAGAAAATCCCCAATGGCGAGTTAGTCTCCAAACACACAAGTATATGGAAGTTAGATAAAATGATTTTACCAAAAGCAATTGTATTACTTTCTGGAGGTTTAGATTCAGCCACCAGTGGCGCATTGGCAAAACGTGATGGTTATGATTTAATTGCTTTATCTCTTCGTTATGGGCAACGTCACGAAAAGGAGTTACAAGCCTCGAAAGAAATAGCAGTTTTTTTGAATGTGTTAGAGCATTATATATTAGATGTAAATTTAGGACAATGGGGAGGATCTTCTCTCACTGATGAATCCGTTAGTTTACCAACTGATGGGGTAAATCCTAAGGTAATTCCTTCTACATATGTGCCAGGTAGAAATACTGTTTTCATTTCTATAGCTCTTTCTTTAGCAGAGGCAAAGGGAGCAGAAGCTGTTTATTTAGGCATAAATGCAGTGGATTATTCAGGATATCCAGATTGTCGTCCAGAATATTTAGAAGCATTTCAGAAATTGACTAGTTTATCATCTAAAAAAGGTCTTGAAGGTAATCCCCCAAAATTAGTTGCTCCTTTAATACATGACTCTAAAGTTGATATCATTCATAAGGCAGTTAGCTTGAATGTTCCCATCGCAAAAACTTGGTCTTGTTATCAAGGTGGTGATCAACCCTGTGGTTTGTGTGATTCTTGTCGCATTCGCGATCGCGCTTTAATTGAAGCAGGATATCCAGAGTTAACTAGTTTTATGATCAAAGAAACAATAATGTAATTTTAAACTATCAAATAGTAATTCAAAGTTTATCATAATGACCACCAATAGGGAATATATAAATATATTCATCATCAAATTTATAGATAAGTCTATCCTTTTGAGAGATACGTCTAGATCATAAACCAGATAAATTATGTTTTAAAGGTTCTGGTTTTCCTAATCCCTTACTAGGATCAGAACGAAGCATTTCTTTTAAGAGTTTACAGAGTGCTTGATGTAGTTTTTTATCTTTTTCTCGTAGTTGTTCATAAATAAGCCAAGTATCACCTTCAAAGATCAATGATCTCATTTAATTGGTCCTCGTTTACTTTGTAACCTTGAGCTTTTGTATGAGTGGCGTATGAACCGACTATTTGCTGCATTAAACTATTATTTTGCAAGACATAGAGGGTTTCTTGTTCTCTTTCCCAATCCTCAGCACTTATAACTATAAAATCATCCCCATTATGATCTGTTACTTTTAGAGGAACGTGAGTATTAATAACGTCCTGTACACAGTTTTTTAAGTTTTCTCTAAATTGATTGACATTTATACTATTCATAATCAAGGCTTAACTCCTTTTTTTTCCAACTCTTCTTTAATCTTAGTTTTTTTAAACGAAATTAATCAATCTTCTTGGAATCTTTTTTAAGACAATATAATTTTCATCGAACAACTTTTTCTGTTTTCTTTTTTCTTTATGATATTCAAAAATAAAGAGTAAATTACTATAACTTTAGCAATCTACTCCCGAAAGACTCATCCTTGGTTATGGTAGTTTTTATAAAAAAACAGTCTCTTTTACTTTATTATTTTCCATATTCAAAACTTCTTGTTGAGCTTTAAACTCAGCTACTTGACTTCTAATCTCATCTCTAACAATTTCACGGTATTCAATAAAATGCTCATTAAGAGCACAAATTACCAAATAACGAACCAATACCTTGGGATTATGGATAAAAATTCCCACTAAATGATGCCAAAACTTCCAACGGGTTTTACGTTTCAAGCCTTGTCGCCAAATCACCAGGCATAAAACTCGCAATCTTATCCAAGTAACAAGCTCAAAAGGATTAGAAGATTTAGACTTCTTAATAGATTTCGATACATTCGTTCCTAATTTCAGATGACAACGATAATTACGATCGATAAAAACCTCCGGATCATATATTTTCCAGAAAGCATCAACATATTCTTGAGCAATATCTTCAATCGGGCGAGTAGGAATAAAATTCATCAAAGTACTTTGATTAATATCCAACTTGCCATTGACGATCAATCTATTTTCCTTCTCTAAACGATTCCAAAGGGCAGTATTGGGCAGTGCGTGTAACATCCCAAACATAGCAATAGGAATAGCAGAATTTTCTACAAACTCAATAATGCGATTGCCAGCACCTTTTTCCTCACCATCAAAACCGATAATAAAGCCAGCCATAGGGCGCAAACCAGCCCGAATAATAGTATCTATAGTATCTAGCAAACAATCCCGAGTATTTTGGAATTTCTTACTCATTTTTAGACTTTCTTCATTAGGTGTTTCAATACCCAAAAAGACAGCATCAAAATTACAACTCACCATTAATTCCATTAATTCCTTATCTTTTGCTAAATCCACGGAAGCTTCTGTTTGGAAAAGAAAAGGAAATTCATGAGTAATTTGCCACTCTTTTAATTCTTTAAGGAATAGCTTAACATTGCGTTTATTGCCAATAAAATTATCATCTACCATAAAAATATTGCCACGCCATCCCATATTGTAGAGATAATCTAACTCTTTTAATAACTGTTTTGGACATTTTGTCCGAGGTTTGCGACCATATAAAACTATTATATCACAAAATTCACATTGAAAAGGACATCCTCTAGAAAATTGAACCGACATAGATTCATAAGCATCCAATTCTAGTAAATCGTAGCGAGGGATAGGAGTTGTCGTCACATCTGGTTTGTCTGTAGCACGGAAAACTCCTTTAGTTTCTCCCCGCTTTAAAGATTCTACTAACATGGGCAAAGTGATTTCCCCTTCATCCAATACTAGAAAATCTGCTCCACCTTCAATCATTTCATGGGGAAGAGAAGTTGGATATGGGCCACCTACTGCTACTAATTTTCCTCGTTTTTTTCCTTCTTGTATGTGTTTTAGTAAATCTTGTTTTTGAACGATCATTGCTGAAATAATTACTAATTCTGCCCATGCCCATTCTTCTTCTGTAACCTCCCGAATATTGCGATCGCACAATTTAAATTCCCAGTCTTCAGGCAAGATAGCTGCCACCGTAATCAATCCTAGTGGAGGCAGAGACACTTTACGACCGATAAGTTCTAGAATTTTATCATAGGACCAGAAAGTTTGTGGAAACAAGGGATAGATTAATAAAGTCCTCACTATTAGGTAGAGCCTCAAATATAGTTACATTCATAGTAGTTGGACTTGAGAATTTCTGCAATTTTTTTGTTATCTTTTTATTTTTTCTTTCTTGGCTATCTTCTCAAGTTAATTGCAATTCCTTCTATTTCTTTGATAAAACTATGTTTCCCATCCATGTATTTTTCTATATTGTAAGGATATTTTTGAGCGAATTTACGTTTAAGTTCACTATATTTTTGAGCTTCTTTTGGATGTACAATCAGATAATCTCTAAATGCTAAATGTCGTTCGACTTCAGAAGAATTTATTTTAAATATATGAAGATGATATTTTCTTTCTCCCAATGTGTTTAATTTATAAAAAAATCTTCGTCCGGGAATTCCATATTCCCCCATAATTTCGTAATTTAATTCTTTCATAGCTAAATTACAGTCATCTACTTGATGAATATCTTTGACTTCAACCAGCATATCAATAATAGGTTTGGCATAAATATTGGCAATTGATGTGCTACCAATATGATGAATTGTCACTACATTTTGTCCTAAAGCAACAGTGATTAATTGGGATTCCTGTTGAAACTCCTTTTTCCACCTAGGATTATGAGGAATAACTTCTACTTTTCTATATACCATTAATAAAATTTAAGCTTAAACATACTATTATAACAATTATATTGTATCTCTTAAAAAGAAAATAAATAATACTACAAGATAGATATAATATTACTTAAACAAAATTTATGATTATTTAAGATTTTTGCTTAAATTTTGAATTACCATTCAGTTATTGTTTTAAAATTATTCTCTTTTTGAAAATGTTTTCTCTAGAATTAAACAAAAAACTTCTACTTACTACAGCAATTGCAATAGGTTCAATTTTTACTACAACATCTACTCCCGCAACAGCAGGCAGTTTATATCAATTTACCTTTGAAAACTTAACCACTAATGATGACGGTAACTATTTTAGTCCAGTTACTTTAATCTTCCAAGACGATAGCTTTGATATTTTTGAAATAGGAGCACCAGCAAGTTTTGGAATTCAAAATCAAGCAGAATTGGGTGCAGGAGCACAATTATTAATGGAAGCAAATGATGCAGGTTTTGACGGTGTCATTTTTGCAAGTGGCGATACGGGAGAACCTGATTTCCTTATTCCTGATATTTTCCCAGGAGAAATTGCCTCAACCATCGTTGAACTCGATCCAACAGATCCTTCTCAACAATACTTAAATTTTGCAGCAATGTTTCTTCCTAGTAATGATGCTTTTACTGGTAGTGACTCCCCTCTTCAATTATTTGATGACGAAGGAAATTTACTTATTACAGAAATTTTAATTGATACTGTTTATGATGCTGGAACAGAAGTAAACGATCAAGAAGCTCCTAATGCTCCTGTTGGTCGTCGGGATGCTACTGATATCGATCCTGTTGCACCTTTCGGATTGGCTTTTAATCCTGTAACTTCCTCTCCCGGTAATGTTAACGGAGGCGGTTTGTCCGAATTTGGGACAGTTCAATTACATCCTGGCTATATTAATGGTGGTCTATTTACTGAAGCAGGAACAGTTAATACCCTAACTTTCACTAGTCCTACTGCTTTTACTAACCCCATCGCTGTAATTACAATTGAAAAAGTAGTAGTTCCTGAACCTAAATCTATAGTAAGTTTATTTGCTGTAGCAGGATTGTTTGTTTTTAATCGCCGAATTCGTTCTAAGAATTAACTTTTTTTCAAAAGATTGAATTTAATTTAATATTTTTAATATTTTAAATAACAAAAGCTTGTTAGTCATTTCTAATTTTAAATATTGTATAACCATTGATTTTTGTGATCACATGGTTTTTTTATTGGATTTTTTTAATTTTTCAGACATAATTAACTACTAAATAGATAACTCCATAAACAACCAAGATTGGTGAAATTTAGAAGATATTTCTACTTCTGGATAAGGAGGAATTAGTTGAAAACCAAAAGATTTATATAGTTTTTGGGCATTTTTAGCAAAATTTGGACAGTCTAAACGAATTTTTTGATAGCCAATTTCCCTAGAAAGATGAATAACTTTTTGTAATAATAATTTCGCAATTCCTTGACGGCGATATTGCCGAAGCACAAAGAATTTTTTTAATTCTCCTATTTCATTTGATAGTTTTTTTAAACCAACACAACCCACTATTTCTTCCTCCATTTCTGCTAATAATACAAATTCCTCCGGTGGTGTGAATCCAGAAATTTGCATTAAAGATGCTTCCAAAACTCGATCGATCTCAAAACTGAGATTCATTTCTTTAGTAAATAAAGCATTCATCTCCTTTAAATATTCTCGATATATTGGTTTTACTCTTTCTGGAGAATCGTTTTTATCCCATATAATAATGTTCATTAGTTTAGTTTATTATCTTTATAGCAAAAAAAACATCCCCTTTATCGTTATTAAGGATGACTTTCCCAAATTAGAATTTTCTTTTAAATTATTAAGATCTTCAAATCATAAAATAAAACCATTAAAATAGCTAAATTTACCACTTAAATTAGGCTATGGTCTATTCTAATCAATTGTATTGTTGTTAGTTATGATAAAAACCTTATCTGTGCTTTTTGGAACCACTGTTTGACTGATATGTTTATATCCAAGGGGTGCTAATTCTGAGATCTCTCCACGCTTCCAGATTAATGCCACTGGATCTGATACCGCTGTAATTTTAGCAATACCGCCGTTTGGCTTTAAAATAATCTGTTCTGATGCTATAGCCTTGATCCAATCATTATTGTTGTAGGATCTAACTGTTATAGGTTCGTTTAATGCGTTTAAAACAGCTACAGCTCCCTTTGCTTCTGGTGGAAACAAGCCTTTAATAATATCCTGAACTTCTTTTTCAAGGTTTCCTATCTCCTTTAGACCTCCTTCTAATCCAGAGACAATCCCTCCTAAAGATATTTCGCTCTCAACAACACCTTGATCTTGAGCTGTATCAGCTTTAGCTGGAGTGGAGAAAAATAAACAACCAGATAATACGACTGTTATTGCCAGTGCATAAGACAATAATCTCTTAATTAAAGCATTAGATTGTAAAAAATTCATAGAAACCTCAAACAAATTCAAATTTACATACTTTGTTAACAATAATTAGACATTCTAATCTTTCTAATTTTTTGGTTACTTATTTCAGTAAACCTTGTTGAAGAAAAATAATGTTCTAACTACTGCAATTTAAATTTACTATGATTTTTAATCAAACAGTTCAGTAAGTAATATTCTGTAATATTTTTAAAACTTATTTTATTGACGAAAATAGTTGAAATTTAGGAGAAGGTATTGAAAATATTATTTGGTATTTAGCCTTTTATTGTTAATTATCTTAGATTATTTTCTCTTGATTATAATGAAGGATTTAGCTTAACTTAAATTTAAGTAAAGAGCTATACATTAGAAACTTTAGAGATAAAAACTAATCTAACCAATATTAATTTTTAATAATTTCAATATACCATTTAGGCGCAATATTATTTAAATCTCTACGGTGATTATTCTCTAAATAAGGCGCAGGATCCAAAACTAAAGATTGATTATTTTCTCTAACAAAAACACACCAATGCCAAAAAGGTTTACCTTCTTCATAATGGTATTTAGTGGCAAGTAATGCTAAATTTGGTAATTGATTCCAAGAGATAAAAGGTAATTCTTTTTCTGAACAATATAGGTTATATTCTTTCAATAATTGTCTAACATAATCGGTATGATACCAAAGATTTTTATCTTCAGCATAAATCCCTAAACTATTAGCAAAAGTTTTGATTTGGGCATAAGATTTATCAGCTAACATGGCAACACAAGCTAAACCACATCCCGTTTCTTCTTCTTGAATTACAACTTTAACCATAAGATTTTTTCTTTTTTTTAAATACTAAAATAGCCTAATATTCTGACCAAATTAAAGATACTTTTAACCCCAAAATTAGTAACTATTTTCTCTGATTAAAAATTACGTAAGCTATTTGATATAATAAATTTCTAACTATAAATTGTGGATTGTCATAAATTCTTCTATTCTTTGCCAAACTAAATCCACCAAATCAGGGTGATTAAGATCGAACCATTCTATTTCCGGATAAGCCCGAAACCAAGTGCGTTGACGTTTAGCAAATTGGCGAGTGTGTAAGACAATTAAATCTTTGGCTTCAACTAAAGATATATCTCCTGCTAGATATTGTTTAATTTCTCCATAACCTAAAGTATTTAATAAAGGCAAATCCCAACCATATTTTTGCCCCAATTTTTCCACCTCTTCTACTAAACCTTGTTCAATCATTTTTTCTGTGCGGATAGCAATTCTTTGATCAATTATTTCCGTTTCACAATCCAAACCAATTTGAAGAATGGGATAATCAGGAGGATTTTCTCCTTGTTGACAAGAAATAGGAATCCCCGTAACGTAATACACCTCTAAAGCTCGCAGAGTACGAACACGATCGTTTTGATGAATATTAGAAGCAGCATCCCCATCGATTTGTAAAAGAAAATGATATAATAAATGTTGACCCAAAGATTCAAGCTGCCGACGTAATTGGGGATGAGGGGGCACCCTAGGAATTTTTAAACCTTTGACAATAGATTTGAGATATAAACCACTACCTCCCACCAAAAGAGGAGGAGAAAAATTGCTATTAGAAATAATATTCCTTGCTTGTTCTTGGTAATCAGCTAAAGTAAGAGTATCAGTAGGCTGACAAATATCAATTAAATAATGAGGCACCATCTCTCTTTCCTGCCAAGAAGGTTTAGCGGTACCAATATCAAATTCCCGATATACTTGGCGAGAATCAGCACTAATGATTATGGAATTAAGACGTTTTGCTAAAGCTAAAGCCAATTGAGACTTACCAGTAGCGGTAGCACCACAAATTACAATTAACATACTAAAAAAGCTCCAACCCAGAAAAAAAATAACTTCTAAGAGGTATTAAACAAGCTTGAAGGCTTTTATGTTAATATTTTTAAAGATTTTGTTATCAAGAGTTATAACACCAGTTATAAAAAACCATAGACAACAAATAAAATTCAAAAATGATCAAATTACATAAGATTAATTTTAATTGATGAATTTGAATTGACAAGGTACAACATAACAACAGACAATTGAGAATGGAATATCCACTCGCAACTCCCGAATTTTTGAAGCAAAATCTTAGAGTATAGTAAGAAATCTTGGTGTAAGTACTAATATTCTTGGCTATAACTCCTATGCTATAACCAAAAACTCGGAGCAATAATTGAGAGAACAAAATTAATGACAGAAAACTACGATGCTAACCAAATACAAGTCCTTGAGGGCTTAGAAGCGGTAAGAAAACGCCCAGGAATGTATATAGGTTCCACAGGGCCTAGAGGACTACATCATTTAGTTTATGAAGTAGTAGATAATTCTATAGATGAAGCACTAGCAGGTTTTTGTACTCATATTGAAATTGATATAAATTCAGATGGTTCGGTAACGGTAACAGATGATGGTAGAGGAATTCCTACCGATATTCATCCTAAAACTGGTAAATCTGCTCTAGAAACTGTAATGACAGTGTTACACGCAGGTGGGAAATTCGGTGGAGGCGGATATAAAGTCTCTGGAGGATTACATGGAGTAGGAATTTCAGTAGTTAACGCTTTATCTGAATGGGTAGAAGTAAAGGTATGGCGTAATGATCAGGTTCATATTCAACGCTATGAAAGAGGACTTCCTGCTACTGAGTTGACAAGTGGTCCGGGAGATAATCATGCTACAGGGACATCAGTACAATTTTTACCAGATAGTATGATTTTTACTGTGGGAACAGAATTTGATTACAATCTTTTAGGGGGACGCTTAAAGGAATTAGCATACTTAAATGCTGGAGTAAAAATAACTTTTAGCGATTTTCGAGAATCAGAAACTGAACCCAGAATTGAAAGCTACTGTTATGAAGGCGGGATTAGAGAATATGTTGCCTACATGACAAGGGAAAAACAACCTCTACACAAAGACATAATTTATATTGAAGGTGAAAAAAACGGAGTTCAAATAGAAGTTGCTCTCCAATGGTGTATAGATGCTTATAGTGATAATCTCTTAGGTTTTGCTAACAATATTCGTACCATCGATGGGGGAACCCATTTAGAAGGTTTAAAAACAGTTTTAACTCGTACGATTAATTCTATCGGACGTAAACGCAATAGAATTAAAGAAAATGAATCTAACTTGAGTGGTGAAAATGTCAGGGAAGGTTTAACTGGGGTGATTTCTGTAAAAGTACCAGATCCAGAATTTGAAGGACAAACCAAAACTAAATTGGGAAATACAGAAGTAAGAGGAATAGTGGATTCCGTAGTAGGAGAATTCCTTAATGAGTATTTAGAATTTAATCCTCACATTACAGATTCTATTATTGAAAAAGCAGTTCAAGCCTTTAAAGCAGCAGAAGCCGCACGTCGTGCGAGGGAATTAGTTCGTCGTAAATCAGTTTTAGAATCTTCTCCTTTACCTGGAAAATTAGCAGATTGTAGTAGTCGCGATCCGGCTGAATCTGAAATTTATTTAGTAGAGGGAGATAGTGCAGGTGGTTGTTTTCATGGTGATACCGTAGTAGCTTTAGCCGATGGACGGTATTTAAGCTTTAAACAGTTATTAGAAGAACAGTCAAGAGGAATCCAAAATTATTGTTATACTATTCTGTCGGATGGCACTATTGTCTTTGAAAAGATTCTCAATGTAAGAATAACTAAACGAAATGCTGATGTACTTCAGTTAACCCTAAATGATGGGTATAAAATTATTTGTACTCCAGATCATCGCTTTATGTTGAGAGATGGCAGTTATCGTGCAGCCATGTTTTTGAAGAGTAGTGATGTCTTGATGACTAGATTTCGTCTAGGAGAAAATACTCCAAATGAACAGATTTTATCAATATATTCTCAAAAAGGAATGTCTGCTGGAATAGGCATACCAGAGATTCAAAGGGAATTAGGATTTAAACATTCATCCGAAATCAGCTCAAAAGTAGAAAGAGATCCTTCTGAAGCAGCTCCCTTATTTTTGAGTAATACGGTTAGTCGCATTGAAATTTTAAGAAAGCAAGTAGATGTTTATGATTTAGAAGTTCCTTATACCCATAATTTCGCTCTTGGTTGTGGGGTTTTCGTTCATAATAGTGCTAAACAAGGACGCGATCGACGTTTTCAAGCAATTTTACCCTTGAGAGGTAAGATTCTGAATATTGAGAAAACTGATGATGCTAAGATTTACAAAAATAACGAAATTCAATCCTTGATTACTGCTTTAGGATTAGGAATTAAAGGGGAAGAATTTAATCCATCTCAGTTACGTTATCATCGCATTATCATCATGACAGATGCGGATGTGGATGGAGCACATATTCGGACTCTCTTGTTGACGTTCTTTTATCGGTATCAGCGAGATATGGTAGATCAAGGCTATGTATATATTGCCTGTCCTCCACTGTATAAGTTGGAAAGAGGTCGCAATCATACCTACTGCTATAGCGATCGAGAATTGAGACAAAGGATAGATGAATTCCCTGCCAATGCTAACTATACAATTCAAAGATTTAAAGGATTGGGGGAAATGATGCCTGAGCAGTTATGGCATACTACGATGAATCCTGAATCCAGAATGCTTAAGCAAGTGGAAATTGAAGATGCAGCACAAGCCGATCGCATTTTTACGATTTTAATGGGCGATCGAGTTGCACCAAGACGGGAATTTATTGAGACTTATGGCTCAAAACTTAATCTTACTGATTTGGATATCTAACTTAATTCTTATTAACTAATTCTAAGGGCGTTTTAAAATTTGGCAATGATTTTTAAGGATAGGTTAATATTTCAGGTTTGAATTATTAACTATCTAAGATTATTGCCAAGGGGAAAATCCCTTATATAATTTTCCCAAAAGTATGACATACAATGGTTAGGGGGAGACAAGGAGGACAAGGAAGACAAGGAAGACAAGGGAGATAGGATTTAGGTGGAGAATCAGTAGGTTTTGAGTAGCTTAAACTCTATCATCGTTAAAGACAAATTGGTATTATCTTAATTTTGCTTTAATAGTGGTGGATATTGAGGAATTTTAAAATTGAGAAGCAATAGTTTGTAATAACTCATCCTCTTGATAAGGCTTCGTGCAATAAGCCACAACTCCCAATTGTGAAGCTATTTCTTTGTATTTAGGAAGATGGCGAGAAGTCAACATCATTACAGGAGGTGCTTCAGAACCTTGATTTTTATTTAATTCTCGTAAAAACTCAAAACCATTCATTCTAGGCATTTCTAAATCGCAAAGAATCAAATCTATTTGCACATTAGAAGTATTCATAACTTGAAGAGCCTCAGATCCATCTCCGGCTTGTAAAACAGTATATCCAGCTTTTTCTAAGATATCAACTAAAGTTAAGCGCATACTCAAAGAATCTTCTACCACTAATAAAACCTTTTCAGCAAATTTCTTTCCTTCAAGTAATAATTCTTTTGGTAAATTACTAGGTAAAGTACTATATTTTTTTGATAAATATGCCTTCTGAGTTTCAGATTCAGGGATAACTTGAGTACTTTCTATCAAACTTTTAGCATCTATAACTAAAGTTAACTTAGTGCTCTTGAGAATACTACATCCATAAATATACAAAGGAGGAGCAATAGCACTACCAATAGGCCGAATCACCATTTCTTCCTCTCCAAAAACTTCATCCACTTCTAAACCGATAAATTCTTCCCCTTTACGCAATAATAATATGGGTAAATACTCATCAATGATTTGTTTTTCTGGTTTATAAGACTTTCTAATTCGTTTATATTTAATTAAATCCGATAATTTTTTAACTATAATAGTATAATTTTCCTTTTCAGTTTGCCAATAAAATATTTTTTTACCTTCAAATATGCGAATTTCACTAGCTTTTGGTAAAACAATTTTTTCAATAACATCAGGTAACAAAGCATAAATAATGCCATCTGCTTCACATACCATCAATTTAGCAATACTTAAAGTCAAAGGTATTTGTAGAGAAAATGTTGTGCCTTCCAAATAACTTGATTCAATACCAATCTTTCCTTTTAAAGCTTCTATTTGCGATCGTACCACATCCAAACCAATACCTCGGCCAGAGATATCAGTAACTTCTTCCTTAGTAGAAAATCCCGGTTCAAATAAGAATTCCAAAAGCTTTTCTTCAGGAATTTCTTGTGCTATTTCAGGCGTAATAAAATTTAAATCAATGGCTCGTTTTCTAATCTTATCAAAATCCAATCCTCCCCCATCATCTCGCACTTCAATAACATTTTGCCCTCCTTGATTATAGGCACAAATTTCAATTTTTCCAGTTTCCGATTTCCCTAATTTATGACGTAATTGTGGAGATTCTATGCCATGATCAAAAGCATTTCTGACTAAATGTAATAAGGGATCATAAAGTTTTTCTTCAATAGCTTTATCTATTAAAATATGCCCACCACTCAGCTTTAAATTTACATCTTTTTCATTACTAACTTTCAATCTTTCTACCAAAGGAATAAAACGATTTAAAATATTCCTAATAGGAGACATTCTTGCTTCAATTAATTCATCTCTAATTTGGAATAACATATGCTGTTGTTTTTTCAAATTTTGATGAGATTCTGAGTTAATTAATTTGAGATTTTCTGCAAAGATAATTGTTTCAGTTATTTTGTCAGATATTGTTTTCAGTTTTTCAGGTATTTCATGATAATTTATTGGTTTTACTTCCTCATTAAATCCTAAAGATTCTTGTTGCAATACAGAGGGAATTAATTGTGATGATAATGCTTCTAATAAAATTTTGTAATCTGGTAAAATTAACATCCAATCAAATACATCTTTTAATTGATTAATTACTTGATAATTTTCTTTGAGTTTATTAAGTAATTGTTCTAAATAGTTATCAATGCTTTCTTCTTTTAAAGCTTTTTTGTTTTGATGGATTAATAATTCTCCAATTAAGTAATTTAATTGTTCTAACCCTTCTATTTTTACCCTAACTGTTTCTGTCGAAACTCTTTTATTTTGTTCTAAATTTCCATCTTTTTCTTCATCAATAGATCTAGTGTGAGGTTGATTTTTAATATAGGAATTAAAGAAATTTTTAAAATCAGATTTTTCTAAATCTTTTCCTTGATTTTTATCAAGATATTCCCTTTGGGTTTCTATTTCTTGAAAGATATATTCTTTTTCCCAAATATCAGATATATCATCTTCTAAATCATCTTTTAAATCATCTTCTGATTCTGAGAAATTCGATTCTAAAAAAGCATCAATAATCCCAATAAATTCTCGTGCCGCAATAGTTTCTAAATAATTTTCCTCTTGAAAACTAACAGGAGATTGATGACAATAAGCTTGATAACTTTTGTATCTACGTTGTTGTAAAATATAGATAACTGGTAAATTTTGATAATCTTGGGATTTAGTTTTAATTGCTAAAAATTTAGCAACTGCTAATAATATTTCTAAAATAGTCCAATAACGATAAATAAAAATATTACGACTAGTTTTATCAGTTTTCAAAGATTTTAAAAAAGGAAAAATCCAATCATTTAATTCTTCTTGAATTTCTATCTCTGCCAAATCAAAATTAGGAATTAGTAGACTTAAATTTAAATTGGGTAAAGGAATCTGAAAATATTGATAAAACCATCCTAAAATACATTTAACACCATTAAGATAAAACTCATGGTTAATATTAGAAGAAATACCATCATTACTATCAAGAAATTCCCCAAATTTTTTTAAAGCAATCCATAAATTATCAGCTTCACTTTCTTCCAAATTTAAATCAGAATCAATTTCATTACAATCAATTTTATCAGAATTTATAAAAGAATTAGTACTAATAATTTCTAATAAAGCAGCAAAAGGTTGGCCACCAAGAATTCGATCGCCTTTTATGACTAATTCTCGGGCTTCCTGCCAATTAGCCAAAGCGATTTCAGCGATTTTAATAGCTTTACTTGGGTAACAATTCAAAGCAGTTAAAGTGGTGTTAGCTATCTCTTTAAATCCCGGTAAATTCAAAGATTCTCCTAAACCTAGAAATATTTCTGAAACTTGTGCTAAAACATCCCTTACTTGAATTATATCACGGGTAGTTAATGCAATAGAGAGTTCCTCTAACTTTTCTGGAATTACTGTTTCAAACCAATATTCAACTAAATCTATCCCTAATTCTTCTGCGCATGGAAAAGTTTCTTGTGTTTTATAATTCCCTATTAGAGAGTTTAACTCTTCATAAATACTGGTAGCTTTTTTAATAACTTCATTATCATCTACTTCACAACCGCTTAAATACTTACTTAACAATAATCTTATCGCTTCATAATATTGAAATAATAACTCTTGAATCTGGATAGTAATAACTAAATCTGGATTATATAGTGCTTTCAAAATATCTTCAAAGGAATGAGCCAAACTTTTAATTGCCTCAAGACTGACATTAGCTGCTCCTCCTTTCAAAGTATGTACCCCTCGCATGAGATTATTAACAATTAATTTTCTTTCCTTGCCATCTTTATCTAATAAAGCAAATAATTCTTCTTCGATTTTTTCCAGTAAACCTGGTGCTTCCTCTAAAAAATATTGATAGGCTTGTTTTCGTATATTTGGATCTCTAATCATTTATAATATTTTCTATTTATAATCTTTCATTTATTCAACTCTAAATCTGCCCATCTTTTCTTCTAAAGCTTGAGCCATACTCAATAATTCTTTAAAATAAGCTGATATTCTTAATGAATCATTAGAAGTATCATTAGCAATTGTAGCAATTTGAGCCATCATTTTAGTCATTAATTCTGCTTTTTCATTTTGAGTTGTACTACTTTTCGTGATTCCTTCCACCAAAAAACTAATTTCTTCCGTAGCAAGTACAATATCATTCAAACTTTGACGCGTTTGAGAAACTAAATTAGTCCCTTCCATCACTCGCTCGATTCCCAAATCCATAGCAGTAGCTACCTCTTGAGTTTCTTCCTGTATTTGTTGCACTAAATTTTCGATTTCTGTAGTTGCCTCAGCAGATTGATGTGCCAACGATCGTACTTCATCTGCCACCACAGCAAAACCTTTGCCATATTCCCCTGCCCTAGTTGCCTCTAAAGCTGCATTCAAAGCCAAGAGGTTGGTTTGTTTAGCAAAATCACTAATCAGACTGACTACTTTAGAAATTTTTCCAGAAGAATCCCCCAATCTTTTCACTCTTTTGCTGGTTTCTGCCACTGTTTGTCGAATTGCCATAATGCTATCTACTGTTTGATTCATCGCCCGATCGCCATTACCCAAAGTTTCATTTGCCCGATCGACAGCCAATCCTACTTGTTGGGCATTTTGGGCTGTTTCTTTACTAGCATCCAAAACTTCTTGTATTTCCGCCAAAGCCTTGTAAATATCTTCCAACTGCTTTTGACTTTGACTTGCCAAACCTTCGATTTCTGTAGTGCTGCTATTGGTAGTTTCCCCCACTTGCTGGGCGGCTTGTTGCACTTGAATAATAATCTCTCGTAGTGCATCGATAGTGCTATTGTAAGCGGCAGCAATAGTTCCAACAATATTATTACTTACCCTAGCTCGCACCGTCAAATCCCCCGTTGATGCTGGCTGCACCGCCGTTAACAATTCGATAGCCTCTTGTTCTAAATTTTCCTTTGCCTCTCTTTCTCTTTCTACCGCCTCTGATAATTCTAAAGATTGTGCTTGTACTTTTTCTAAGTATTCTGATTGTTGAATTGCTACCCCAAATTGGGTTGCCACTTGAGTTAGTAGACTTACTTCACTTTCTTCCCAAGAACGAGAATGATCTGACATTAAGCCACCTAATAATCCCCAAATCCGTTCTCCTTTTAATACTGGAATAATTACACCTGATTTTGCCTCTAGATTTTCTAATAATTCTAATTCAATATTGGTTAAATTATATCTTTTTGTAATGCTTTTTACCACTAAATTATGATAACGATTATTAATAAATTCTTGTAGGATGTTTTCCATAAATCCCATCTCTTTTAACATTTCTAATTTGTTATTAATACTTTCGCTAATTACTTGAAATTTACCATTGCCATTATCCCGAATTAAAATGATTCGATCGATTTTTAGTAGTTTATTAATTTCTTGAATACTGCTATTAAAAACTGCTTTTAGTGATAATTTCTTTTGATTTAAATCAATAATTTTCTGATTAATTTTTGCCAATACTCTGATAAAACTTGTTTCTCTTTCTGCCCTATTAGAGATAATTTTCGATTGCTTTTTAACCTGTTCAATATAATCTTTTTCTTGCAAAACTAAAGAAATTTGTTCTGTAATTTTTCCCAGAGTTTTAATTTCTGGATCTATCCAATTATAAGCTTTAGCCATATATATTCCCAACCTTCCCCATAATTTTTTTCCGACAATAATTGGGGCAATTATATAAGCTTGAATTTCAAATTCTTGTAAAATTTCTAACTGATAATCTTCTAGATTCTCTTGGTAAATATCTGCAACTATTAAATTTTGATTTTTGCTATTTTCCTCTGGTTTAGAATCTTTTAAAGTGACATCACACAGTAAATTTTCCAAACTATTAATTTCTTTTCCCACTAGAGAAGAATCAGCTAAATATTCCCCATTTGCATCAACATTAAAACCATAAACTAAACAACGATCGACCATAAATAATTTTTTAATTTCTTTAGTAGCAATAGTCAAGATTTTTGTCACTGCTATTTCAGATAAATTGTGGCGCATTTTTTCCCCCATAGCAGCTAATTTGCGTTCTCTAATTGCCATCTTTTCTAATTGTTGAGATTGAATTTGTAATCGTTGAATATATTCAGTCTGTTGTAGGGCAATACTTAATTGAGAAGCGATTTGCAGGATTAAATTTACTTCTTTTTCCAACCATTCCCGTGGATTTGAATTTTGATAAACACCTAATAAACCCCATAGTTTTGTTTCCTGAAAAATAGGAGCAATAATATAAGCTTTTGCTTGATACTTTTCGAGGGATTCTAGATAACAAGGAGAGTATCCTTGTCGATAAATATCATTAACAACAGTTACCTTTTCATGAAGAGTATCTTGATATTTTCCTCCTTTAGTTTCTTGTAGATAAGTATCAGTATTAAAACTAGATTCTTGGGTAATATTTATAATTTGACAACGATGGTTAGTTGAATTTTCAGAACTATTCATTCCTTGTTGATTTTCTTGAGTATCTATGATGGATATCCAACCAAGTGCGAAGGATTCTGCAATCACCGCACCACTCCAATCAGAATTAAAACGGTATACAACTACCCTTTCTGTTTGGAGAAGTTGTCGAGTTTCTTGAGTTGTAGTTTTTAAAATTTTATATATATCAAGATCTTTACTTTGAATTTTCTTCATCAATCTTGCCATACTCATTTCTTTATTGACTTGTTGCTCTAACTCTTCACCAAATTTGTGCTCTTGTAATAACAAATTTAATTCTTTAGCTAAATTTTCTAGCAATGCTTTATCTTCTTCTTCCCATTGAGTTTCCTTTTCACACTCTTGAGCGACCAATAAACCCCAAACTTTGCCATGATTTTTTAGAGATACCGCAAAACTTTTTTTAACTTGAAAGGAAGTCATTAGTTGGATTTGATAGGGATTTAAATTATTTAAAAAATAGATTTCGATAGGTTCTCTTCCATAATCTTCTGAATTTTCCCTCCCAAAAATTAAACATGGTAAACTTTCTCCTAAAGCAGGAGTCCACCCTGATTTTACTGATTCTGCAATAACTTTTCCTTTTTCTTCTGCTTCAAAAACATAGATTAATATTCTTGTTATCTCAGTTTCTTGTTTTATTATGGCAGTTGCTTGGTCAAATAGAAGCTTTAAATCCTTTCCATTACCAATTTTACCCTTGATTTTTTCTATACATTCTCGTTCTTTCTCCAATAATGTTCTAATTTTAAGAGAACTCTTTTCTTCTTGTTCTAAAAAATTTTCTTTATATCTACCTTCTAGTAATTGAAACTTATCTTTAATTTCCGAATTATTTAAACTTCCTGATTTTTCTAATTCTGCTTTAATAATTTCAAAAGCCCTATTTATTTCTTCATGACAATCTTTTTTTTGCCTATTATTGATAAATTCTACTTCATTAGCTTTATGATTATCCCAAGCTCTCATTATTTTTTCCTCATTCTTATCTTTTTATAAAAATATTCTGTTTTCAAAGATTGCTTTTAAGTCTAGTAAAATAACAAATTTCTGATTTTTTTCTTTAAAATAACCCTTCATAAATTCTTGTAATCTTTCAGAAAATAATTCCCTTACTGAAGTAGATAAAATTCTTTCATCATAGGCGACAATATCTCGAATATTTTTCACTGCTAGACCTAGATATTTCCCCTTATATTCTACTACCATTGTCATCAATTCTATTTTCTCTTCTGAAATATTACTTTCCTTCAAAATATAAGAATCATATCCTAATAACGCTTCCAAATCTATCATCCAGAGCATTTCACTGCGCCAGTTATAAATTCCAAGGATAGATTCATCCATTTCAGGCACAGGCAAAACTTCACTAAGAGAAACCGTAATAATTTCTTGCACCTTTTCTGCCAAGATTAAACCAATGGTATCTTCTGGCAACTGAAACTCTAAAAATTTTGCCAACTTATGAATTACTGCGGCTTCAGTTTTATTCCCAAAAGTAACTGAAATGCCTTTTGATTTTGACGAGGAATCTAGCATAGCTTATTTTACCTCAACTATCCCTGAATTAACTCTTTTACTTTTTCTACAAATTCTCTGGGTTCAATGGGCTTAACAAAATAAGCATCTGCACCTAATGCCTTTCCCAATATCCTATCCGCTTCTGTGGATTTAGAAGAACAAAGAATCACCCTAATACTTTTAGTTTCACTTTTTTGCTTTAATTCCCGACACATTTCAAAACCACTTTGGCCTTGCATCAACACATCTAAGATAATCAATTTTGGTTGGTATTGGGGGATTTTGGCTTTAGCTTCCTCCGCACTTTGAGCATTAAATACTTTTAAACCAGCCTTAAGTAGGTATTTACTGATGATTCGACGATCGATTAAACTATCATCAACGACAAGTACTTTATCCATTACCTTTAATTTCCTTGAGGTTCATTTTTTAATGTTAGTTTTGGGAATTGGTATATTTTTGTATACTTTCAATTACCTCATTAATCACAATTGGTTTAGTCAAAAATCCCATTGCACCTCCTACTTTAGAACGCATTCGATCGAGAATTCCATCACTACTTGTGAGCATAATAATCGGAACTTCTTTTAACTTAGATATTCTTCTAATTTGTGCCAGTAATTCATACCCATTAATAGTTGGCATTCCTATATCTAAAAATATAAGATCTGGAGGAGATGAAATCAAAGTTGGTAAAGCTTGTAGAGGTGATTCTATTCCCAGATAACGATAACCAGCCTTATTAATGATTTGTTTCATAATTTTATGAATTTGGGGGCTATCATCAATACATACAATTAGAATTTCATCAGAATTTAAAAACTTTTCTGGATTTTGTGATTCTAGATTTGCCCCTAAAAAAGGAGTATTTTCGGGACTTAAATCTGGTATTTCTAATAATTCCAACCATTCTTTTTTTAGATATCCACTGATAGAATAACTTAATCTTAATAAATCTTGATTCATCATCATCGCCAAATCTCGTAAACTGAGTTTACCTTTAAATAATTTATTAAAATTGTGATAAACTACATCTTTAACTCCTTGTTTGAGTGCTAAATCATCTTTAATCATAGGAGCCAAATTTGGGAAAACCAAACTCAAATCTTTTCCAAGCCATTCTTCCCAACTATTTTTTACACTCTGAATCACTCGATCTATTCTCAATAATACAATAGAAAATTTCAATCCAGATTCCCATAAAAAATCAGCACTTGCTAGTTTCGGAATATATTTTATTGATATTTTTTGTTCTAATTGAATAATATCAAAGAGAACTTCATAAACTTTATTTTGTATAAGTTCAGTTGCTTCATCTTTCGAGATTAAATCTCTTCTAATTAACACTGCCAATATATGATAATTCCAGCATTCAAAACTATCTAGGTCTTTAATTTTCTCTTTATTATAATCAATTTGAGGGCAATATTGAGTGATATGCCGCCACCAAGAACGATGAGGATGAAGCCCACCATCTGCCCAGACTAATCGACTCAAACAAAAATAGATGCGCCAAGTTTGACCATTAGATGCTTCGGCATCTAGCCAACCAGTAAATTGTTTTTTTTCAAAAGATTTAAGAACTCGAAATAAATTGTCGTTGTAAATATTTGTCCCAGAAGTCATAAGATATTTGGAGATAGAGCACTTTATTAAGGATAGTGGGGAGATAGTAAAGCAAACCTTAAAAAATGTTTTGATAAATTAATCATACTATAATTTAAAAAAAGCAAAAAATATTATACAAAATGTAACTAAAAAAGGGAAACACTAACAAGATGTCAAACAATCTCAAATCTAAAACTATAACTCAAGGGGTTCAACGAACTCCTAATCGGGCCATGCTTAGAGCCGTAGGGTTTAAAGATTCTGATTTTACCAAACCAATTGTGGGTATAGCTAATGGATATAGTACCATAACTCCTTGTAACATGGGATTAAATGATTTGGCGGCTCAAGCTGAAATTTCTATATCTGAAGCCGGCGGAATGCCCCAAGTCTTTGGCACAATTACCGTAAGTGATGGAATCTCTATGGGAACGGAAGGAATGAAATATTCCCTAGTTTCTCGAGAAGTAATTGCTGATGCCATCGAAACTGCTTGTAGCGCTCAAAGTATGGATGGTGTTTTGGCCATAGGTGGTTGTGATAAAAATATGCCCGGAGCCATGATTGCCATAGCCCGCATGAATATCCCTGCCATTTTTGTTTATGGTGGCACCATTAAACCTGGAAATTTCAATGGGGAAGATTTAACTGTTGTTAGTGCTTTTGAAGCTGTGGGCAAATATAGTGCTGGCAAAATCAATGAAGAGGAATTAGTCAATATTGAGAAAAATGCTTGTCCAGGGGCCGGTTCCTGTGGTGGGATGTTTACTGCTAATACTATGTCTTCGGCTTTTGAAGCGATGGGAATGAGTTTACCTTATTCTTCTACCATGGCGGCTGAAGATGGGGAAAAGGCAGAAAGTACGGTTCAATCTGGGAAAGTTTTGGTAGAAGCCATTCGATCGCAAATTTTACCCACTCAAATTTTAACCCGTAAAGCTTTTGAAAATGCTATGGCTGTAATCATGGCTGTTGGAGGATCTACTAATTCTGTCTTACATTTATTAGCTATCGCCCACAGTATCGGTGTGGAATTAACCATCGATGATTTTGAAACTATTCGTCAGAAAGTACCAGTATTATGCGATCTTAAACCTTCTGGTAAATATGTAACCACTAATTTACATCAAGCAGGGGGAATTCCCCAAGTAATGAAAATTTTATTAGTAAATAACTTAATTCATGGAGATGCCCTTACGATTACAGGAAAAACTATTGCAGAAGTTTTAAAAGATATTCCAGAGAATCCACCAGAAAATCAAGATGTTATTCGTAAATGGGATAATCCTGTTTATAAAACTGGACATTTAGCAATATTAAAAGGAAATTTAGCCTCTGAAGGTGCAGTAGCAAAAATCAGTGGGGTAAAAAATCCTAGTATTACAGGACCTGCTAAAGTATTTGAATCAGAAGAAGAGTGTTTAGAAGCAATTTTAGCAGGAAAAATTCAAAAGGGAGACATTGTCGTAGTTCGTTATGAAGGGCCAAAAGGTGGACCTGGAATGCGGGAAATGTTAGCTCCAACTTCAGCTATCATTGGTGCTGGTTTAGGGGATTCTGTGGGCTTAATCACCGATGGACGTTTTTCTGGTGGGACTTATGGTTTGGTAGTTGGTC
>JANQIW010000118.1 GCA_028281945.1 Prochloraceae cyanobacterium PL24a_bin.78 | reverse complement strand
ATTATCGCTTTTTTAGTTGACAAACTCTTGACTTCGAGTTATATTAGATGAAGTCGAGAGACGAAAGCAACTAAAGCGACGCGGGATAGAGCAGCCTGGTAGCTCGTCGGGCTCATAACCCGAAGGTCGGTGGTTCAAATCCGCCTCCCGCCACCAAATAAAAAAAACACATTCCCTGCACCAGATATAAATAGGTAGCAGGGTTTGTTAGTTTGGGATTAAATACAAAATTAAAACTTTAAGATGATGAATTCTGTTTGGGCCAAATTTACTCTTTCAGATTTACCCCTACAAAGGTGGCAAACTAGCAGCTATTTATACAAACTTGTGGGTTTGTTTGGCAGTTGGCGAGATGGAAGCTTAATCCTCAATTGGGCGGAATTAATTGGAGCCATTCTCATAGCCTTAGTCTTGATAATTAGCCCTTTTTCTACCACAACTTCCATCGGCATTTTATTATTAGCTATCACAGGTTACTGGTTATTATTAACTCTATCCGAGAATAAAACGTTCGGTACAAGCCCAACCCATTTAGTCGTGCTTTTATATTGGCTAATTGCTACTATTGCAACGGCTTTTTCCCCTCTTAAATCAGAAGCCTTTTCTGGCTGGATAAAATTTACTCTATATTTATTAGTATTTGCATTATCAGCTAAAGTTTTTCGATCGAAAACCCTTTTAAATTGGGTAATAACCATCTTTCTTCATATTTCACTCCTTGTTTCAGTATATGGCATCCGACAACAAATCTTTGGAGTAGAGCAATTAGCCACATGGAATGATCCTAATTCTCCTTTAGCTAACGATACAAGGGTATATAGTTATTTAGGAAATCCTAATTTATTAGCAGGATATTTATTAGCAGGAATCGCTTTAAGTTTAGCAGCAGTATTTGCATGGCGAGGTTTATTCCCTAAATTATTAGCAATTTTAATGTTTTCTCTGAACTCAGCTTGCCTTTATTTCACAGACAGTAGAGGAGGATGGATCGGAATGTTAGCCTTGATTGCCGCCTTTTTACTATTATTACGATATTGGTGGGGAGAATATTTACCTCCTTTCTGGCGCATCTGGTTATTACCTTTAGTTTTAGGAATATTTACAAGCTTAATAGTTATAGCAATAATAGTAGTCGAACCATTACGCTTGCGAATTTTAAGTATTTTTGCAGGAAGAGGAGATAGTAGTAATAACTTTCGTCTCAATGTTTGGCTAGCAGTATTGGATATGATTCGCGATCGACCTTTAATTGGAATAGGATTAGGGAATGATGTATTCAATAAAATTTATCCTTTTTATATGAAAACAGGGTTTACTGCCTTAAGTGCCTATTCTATTTTCCTAGAAACAGCAGTAGAAAGTGGTTTAATTGGTTTAACTTGTTTTCTGTGGCTAATTATAGTCACCATTAACCAAGGTTTAGTTAACTTAGGAGTATATTTACAACAGCGAAAAGCACAAGGATTTTGGCTAATAGCAGCCATCGCAACTATGGTAGGGATGTTAACTCATGGATTAGTAGATACAGTTTGGTATCGCCCTCAAATTAATATCCTTTGGTGGTTAATGTTAGGAATTATTGCCAGTGATGTGCCTATAAATTCTACCTGTGTTAAAGAAAATTATTATTAGATATAGCTAAAATACTTAAATACAGTATTTAAATTTGGTAACAAAATTTAGTAGAAAATACAAAATCAAAAAATAACAACAGATGAAAGTAAGATTGTTTTAGTAATATGGCTAAATTAAGCAAGACAATAGTTGTTTTAATTAGCCGATTCCCTCATGCTAGTAAATCAATTCTTGGACAATGTCTACCAGAAAAACTTGGTTAAAATTATTGCTCAATAGATGGAGAATGGTTTTTGTAGAATGGGGAGTTTCTTGACATAAGGAAGACAAGGGGGAATGGGAGAATGGAGAGAATGGGAGAATGGGTGAGTGGGAAGATAATTATCCTTTGGTAGGGAAAATAAATTTTGGTTAATTATTCTGAATTTAGAAAATTCAACTCTATCATTATTAAAGACAAATTGATATAAGTATTTCCTGCTATATAATATTAAGATATGAGTCAAAAAGTAAATTAATGTAACATGATAGAGGCCATCCAACTAACCAAGAAATACAAAAAGACAACAGCCGTCAAAGGAATATCTTTCAAAGTCAAAGAAGGAGAAACCCTCGGCTTAATCGGTACCAGTGGCTGCGGGAAAACCACAACCCTAAAAATGCTCAATCGCTTAATCCAGCCAACATCAGGGCAAATTCTCATCAACGGTAAAGATGTTACCACCACCAAACCCGAAATCCTTCGTCAAGGAATAGGCTATGTAATCCAAAATACAGGACTTTTTCCACACTATACAGTTGCCGAAAATATAGCCATTGTACCTCGATTATTAAAATGGGATGAAAAAAAAATCACAAAGCGTACTGAAGAATTATTAGATTTGATGGGATTACCCCAAAAATTTGCCCCTCGATATCCATCCGAATTAAGTGGAGGGCAAAAGCAAAGAGTAGGAATTGCCAGAGCATTAGCAGCAAATCCTCCCATAGTTTTACTTGACGAACCCTTTGGAGCACTCGATCGCATAACTCGTGGACAAATCCAACAAGAATTTAAACAATTAGAAAGCCTGCTTCATAAAACAATGGTATTAGTAACCCATGATATCTTTGAAGCAGTAGAACTATGCGATCGTCTAGTAGTAATGAACAAAGGAAAAATAGAGCAAATTGGTACACCAAAAGAGCTTATTTTTAACCCAGTCAACGACTTTGTTAGAGACTTTTTCAAAGTAAATTTATTCCAACTAGAGCTAAAAGTTATGCTTCTCAAAGATTTAATTCCCAAAATTAAACCAATCGATGTGAATGGAAGTAATATAAAAACTTATATAGAAGATTCAAATCTATTAGATATTCTCGAAGACGTAGAAGAATCATCACTAAAAAAATCATTAATTAAAATAACCAATCAACAAGGTGATTCCCTAGTAACCACAAATTGTGAAGCCTTACTAACAGCATTCTACCAAACTAAATAATAAATAAATCAAAATATAAAAACATGAAATCCCAAATCATCGATTTATTATCATATATAAATGATAGTAAAGAAGAAATCTTTGATAAATTCATCGATCATATAGCCTTAACCTCAATATCATTAGTATTAGCAACCATAATAGGAATTTCCCTTGGTTTAATTATTACTCGCCAAAAACAACTAGCCAATAATATTTTAGGATTAGTTGGTGTAATTCAAACAATTCCCAGTGTAGCATTACTAGGATTTATGCTGCCAATAATTGGGATAGGAGCAACCCCAGCCATCATAGCCCTAACTTTATATGCCTTATTACCCATAATACGCAATACATATACAGGAATAGAAGAAGTAGAAGCCTCAATTAAAGAAGCAGCAAAAGGCATGGGAATGTCAAACCTGCAAATTCTCACCAAAGTAGAATTACCCCTAGCAACACCTGTGATTTTTGCCGGTATTCGCACAGCAACAGTAATTACAGTAGGATATGCCACCATCGCAGCCTTAATTGCATCAGGAGGATTAGGAGAATTTATTTTTAGAGGAATTGCCCTCAATAACGTTTATATGATTTTAGCAGGAGCAATCCCAGCAGCATTATTAGCAATAGGATTAGATTTTATTCTTGGTTTTCTAGAGAAAAATATTAGTCGCCTAATTAAGCCAATTTTGATTGGAAGTTTAATTATCTTAGGAATTATCCTACCATTTACCGTAGCCAATATTTGGTTTGACAATACCTTCAAAGTAGGAGTTTCCTTTGAGTTTATGGAAAGAGATGATGGTTATAAATTGTTTAAAAAAAATTATGGTCTTGAACTAAATACAGTGGAGTTACAAGGTGGATTATTAACTCAAGCTCTTCAAGATAAATCTATAGATATGCTCATTGGTAGTAGTACTGATGGCAGAGGCAAAGCTTATGATTTTACTATACTTGAGGATGATCTTCATGTAAACCCACCTTATTATGCAACTCCATTAGTGAGAAAAGACACCTTAAGAAAATATCCCGAATTAGAGAGAGTTTTAAACAAATTAGGGGGTAAGATTTCTCAAGAAACCATGATGGAATTAAATTATCGTGCCGATTACCAAAAACAGCCTATCAATGAAATAGTAAAAGATTTTTTATCAGAAATAGGTTTTCAAACTAACACTACCCGTAAAACTCCAAAACCTGATATCATTATTGGTTCAAAAAGTTATACTGAACAATATATTTTAGCTGAAATAATGGCAATAGCCATCGAAAATGAGACAAATTATGATGTAGAGTTAAGAACAGGATTAGCAGGGACTTTTATCTGTTTTAATGCCTTGATTAATGATGAAATAGATCTTTATCCAGAATACACTAGTACGGGATTGATGGCTATTCTTGAAGTTGATAATGACTTTCGATCGACTATTCTTTACGATAAAAATAAAGTACTAGAGTATGTTAGAGAAGAATTTAGGAAACTTTATAATCTTGAATGGTTAACACCTTTTGGTTTTAATAATACTTATGTTTTGACAATGCGTAATCAAGATTTGAGCAAATTAAATATCACTTCAATTTCAGACTTGAAAGAGTATTTATTAAAGAAAAAGAATATGAGTTGAAAAATCCCTTAAAATTGATTAACAATCTATCTAAGCTGAGATGAGCAATTTATTGAATTGAATTATAATATTTAATTGTGCTTACCTACTTAATAATGATAGAGTTAAAATTTCTAAACTCAGAATAATTAAACAAAACTTATTTTCCCTATCAAAGGATAATTATCTTCCCATTCCCCCATCCAAGATTTAAGTAATAAGTAATAAGTAATAAGTAAATAAGATCCACTTTTTTCTCCCAAGTCTCCCAATCTCCCACTCTCCCAATCTCCCCATTCTTCCCATTCTTCCCATTCTCCATAAACCATCCTCAAGAAACCATCTCTATCACTATTAAAGAAAAATGATCTAAAATATAGTAAAAGCCCTAAATTTACCCCCTAAAACTAACTATAGTTGTTTTTTTTTTAAGATTGACAAACAAAAGGTTATCATCCTTTATAATCAATTGGGTGTAGTTAATACAATATAAGCAACTTTTCTGGAATTAAATATAAAGTTATGACTAATGTTCTCGTCGTTGATGACTCTCATGCACAAAGGGAAATGATCTGTGATATTCTCAAAGAGAAAGGTTATGATGTAACTGAAGCAGAAAATGGGAAAAAAGCACAGGAAACCCTCAAAGCAAATAACAATTTCGATCTAGTAATTACAGATGTTGTTATGCCTGAAATGAATGGTTATGAGTTTGTTCGTTGGATTAAAAATCAACCTGAAACACAAGATATCCCTGTTCTCATGTGTAGTACCAAAAGTGAAGAATTCGATCAGTATTGGGCTACAAGACAAGGAGCCGATGATTACATTACTAAACCTTTTAAACCAGGTGATTTAGTAAAAAAAGTTAGTGATTTACTTTAAACAAGGAGATTATTCTAATTTTAAATATTTTTTAATCAAAAATTCCTAAAAATGTTAATGAATTTCTTTTTTCTAAAATCTCTGTTATATTAAAACAACCAAACTTCTCATAATCTAAGGGTGAGTTAAAATAATCATATATTTTTGATAATTTTTCTCGTAGTTATCACTTTCTATTTTTGTTTTTTCTTCTTTATTAATTTTTCTCTAAGATAATTATTCCCAAAACTTTACTATACATCATATGATTAATTTCCAACATATAAATATCAAATAATGTTTTGAGGATAACTTTATAAAAGAATAAAAAATAATGAAATAAGCAAGAGAACAACTAGAAAATCATCCTAGAATTGAGGATATCAAATATAATATTATTTTAATTCATACCTAATAATACAAAAATTGCTAAAGAATTAAATTAATAACGTTTCATTACCCGAGCCATTTCTTTTTGATCGTCACGACGTTTAATAGTTTCTCGTTTATCATGAAGCTTTTTACCTCTACCCAAGCCAATACTGACTTTAACCCAATCACCCTTAAAATACATTTTTAAAGGAACCAAGGTTAAACCTTTTTGATCTAATTTTCCAATTAGTTTGTTAATTTCCTTACGATGTAACAACAGTTTCCGAGTACGACGGGGATCATGATTAAAATATTGTCCACTACCTTGATAGGGGGAAATATGAACATTAATTAACCATACTTCGCTTCTGCGAATCAAAGCATAACCATCACGTAAATTAATTTTCCCTGCACGAATCGACTTAACTTCCGTCCCCACAAGTTCAATTCCCGCTTCCATGGTATCCAAGATTTCATAAAGAAAACGTGCTTGACGGTTGTCACTAACTAGTTTATATCCATTTGTTTGTTGATTGCTCATAATCTTAATTATATCGTAGAATTTAAGATTTCCTATAGTTAGAATTTTGATTAAACACCTTCAATCAAGAAGATCAAGAATAATTAACAACAATTTATTTCCCATCTCCCACTTTTCCCTCATCTCCGTCATCTCTCTCTTCTTCCTCATTTTTCCCCAAATATGCTTCTAATACCTTTTCACTACTTTGAACTTTCTCAGGATTTCCATCTTCTAAATTAGTTCCTTCTGCTAATACCCAAACATGATCACACAAACTCATAATTACATCCATATTGTGTTCAATAATCAAAAAAGTAATGCCATAATTTTCATCTTTTTCATCTTGATTCCAATCTTGAATATCATCAAAAATTTTCCCTTGATTCCAATTCTTAATATGCTCGCAAATTTCATCAATTAAAGCAGGATTAACACCTGCTGCCGGCTCATCTAATAAAATCAATTTAGGATTAGTCATTAAAGTCCGAGCCATTTCTAAAAGCTTTCTTTGCCCACCAGAAAGTGCCCCTGCATAGTCATAAGCTTTTTCGATTAATCCCACCGACTCCAAAATCGACATTGCCCGTATTTTATTTTTCTTTTCTTCTAGTTTGAAATCCTTCCTTTTAAACCAAACATTAAAAAAGTTTTCACCAGTTTGTTTTTGGGTTGCCAAAAGCATATTTTCTAACACTGATAAACGAGAAAGTACCCTTGCCACTTGAAAAGTACGAATTAATCCTTGCTGAGCAATTTGATGAGAATTTAACTGATGTATTGGTTCTCCATCAAATATTACCTCTCCTTGATCTGGTTTAATAAAATTACATAATAAATTAAATAAAGTAGTTTTCCCCGCACCATTAGGACCAATTAATCCGGTAATACTTCTATTTTTTACCTCAATTTTTGCATTATTTACTGCTTTAATTCCCCCAAAACTTTTGTAAAGAGAATTAGCAGACAGTAACACATTATTTTCTGGTTTAAATTGATTTTCTTGCTTAAATTGCTCGGCCATAAACTACCTAAATTCCACTATCTAAATTTAAATTTCTACTATAGATTTTCTATAAACTCTCTACAAATTCTCAAAGAATATGCTCCAATATATTTACTAACATATTTAACAATAAACATAGCTAAAACCTGACAATAGAATAACAGGTTTTCTAATAGTAAATTATCAATTATGAATTCTACATTATTATCTTTATCTTCCTAAACTAAGTTCTTCTTTTCTACCTAAAATACCTTGAGGTCTCCAGATCATTAATAACATTAAAATTAAGCCGATCGTCATACCTCGAAAAGCACCTAATTGGGCAATATTAATTATTTCTAATTGAGGAATTACAAAACGAGTAAGAGAATCATAAGCCCAGAAAATAATCACACCTAAAATACTTCCAGCATTAGAACCTGCACCTCCTAACATTATCATTGTCCAAGCATTAAAAGTAATTAATGGTTCAAAATTTGTGGGAAAAACAGTAGTTAATTGCCAAGCATAAAAAGAGCCTGCTAATCCTGCAATTCCTCCTCCTAACATAAAAGCTTGAAGTTTGTACCAAAAAACATTTTTTCCTAATGCTTTAGGAATCTCTTCATCTTCTCTAATTGCTTTTAAAATCCTTCCCCAAGGAGAATTTACTAATAATTCTAAAGCGATATAAACTATTGTCAATATTAATAAATTTAATAACATTAATCCTACTTTATAATTGTAGTTAAAAATAGCGATCGTCCCATTAATATCAACTAATAAAACTAAAGCAACACCAATAACTCCAAAAATAATAATACTCAAAGGTTTTCTCGGCTGATAACTTTTCTTTTCGATTTCCTTATTTTCTTGCCATTGCTTTTTAAAACTGCTCCATAATAACCATAAAGCAAATAAACTAATAGCATTGAGTAGAACTATCATGATTAACTTTGAAATAAAATTAGGATCCAAATCTTCCAAAGGTAAAGGATAACTTTGCACTCCAGAAGGCCCATTAGTTAGCCATTCCTCATTATTAGCAATCAAACGTAACAATTCCGACACCCCAATGGTAACGATTCCTAAATAATCTTCTCGTAATTTTAAGGTTGATATACCTATGAGTAATCCTAATAAAGCAGCTAGTCCCATTCCCATTATTACAGAAAGAATTAAAGGAAAGCCTTTTTTACTTAATACTACAGTTGTATAAGCACCAATAGTCATAAAACCAATATGACCAAAATTAATTAAACCAGTAAAGCCCCATTGTAAATTCAACCCTAAGCTGAATAAGACATATATCCCAATCAAAATTGTCAAAAATACCAGATAATTAACCATTGACTTGTCAATATTTACTTTGTAATCTATTTCCTTGCTGATTTTAACCTAATTTGTTCCTCATTAAAATTTTTTAGTAGTCTCTATCATAATTTGGTAACATATAGTAATAATCGAAACATTTTTTAATATTTTAGGATCTACAATAGGAATATAGCAAACCATAAGTTAATTTTAGAAAATTTTAGAGCTTCTACTAATTCTGAGGAAGTTAGTTGATAGCTAGATAACAAAAAAATAAGTTTAATTTAGGAGTAGATGAAATGGCACTTAAAATCGGCATATCTATTGAAGTATTAAAGTCAAATCAAGGGGGCACTACCAATTTTTATACCCCAATCTCAAGTGATCAAACTATGTTGGTGGAAATTCCACCTCATACTATTGAAGATTTATTTGTTCATAAATTTCAAAGCGATCGACTTTTTGTGGTAAGAGGAAATTTTGTTTTGGTAGTTTTGCATAATAAAGAATATCAATATATTCCTTTAACCCAAAATGAGCCAAAGATTGTGACAATTCCACCAGGAATACCCCATAGTGCAATTAATCTGAGTAAAAAACCTTGTTTTGTAGTGAATGCAGTTTTACGTCATGGAGAAATTCATGAAAAAGATTATCGCCCTATGAAACCACCTTTTCCTTATAATTTGGAGAAAGTAAAAGCAGCTTTAAAAGAATTGAATTTATCAGAAAAATTAGCTGTTGTTTAGAAAAACAAAAATCAGCTATAGCCCGAGTAGTGATTGGATTTTAACTGATTTCTCAAAACAAATCGATTTATCATAATGAAACTGAAGTATATCATTGCTGATTAATGATCTGGCAATAATTATTATTTCTCTACAATTTTTTTGAAATTTAACTTGATCTCAAGGAGGGAAACTCACGGAATTTCTCTAATTTCTTAGTAATAGTATTGTTTTCTAACAAAACCTTGCTCTTGGGATTGAGATAACTGTGAGTTATTTTCCACTATGAAGATTTGTATTAATTTTAGCCATAGAAATAAGCCATAGAGCTAAATTTCGGTTATCTACACTAACTAGAGAAACTAAAATTTGTCAAGATAAAAATAACAGATATGTAAGAGAAATAATGAACGTAACACCAAAATCAATTTATAACTGGTATAGCCAAACTATTCGCAATCCTAAATATCGTTGGTGGATTATTCTTGGAAGTCTTCTTTATCTCTTAAGCCCTCTAGATATATCCCCTGATTTAATCCCTATTGCCGGACAAGTTGATGATATTGTGATCTTAACTTTACTTCTTACTGAAGTATCCCAGATGGTAATTGACTATAGCAAACTCCGCAAAGATAATCCCACTTCTACTCAAGCAACTCAACCAGAGGCTGATGTAAAAACTGTAGATGTTGATTCTGTTTCTATGGATTAACTTTTAACTTCCATTACTACTAGCCTCTTTCCCTGAAATCTATTGAGAAAAGAGGCAAATTATTTTTTTTGGTTGATTATTTTCTTTAAGAATCTTAAAATTTTAAACTAGAAAAACAATCGATCTTCAAAAAAATCATCACAACAAATTGGTACAAGATCTTTAAAACCAACACTTTCAAGATATGCTATCCAATCTGTGGAACTATCTTCAATTGGTAAGATATCTAATGCCCTTGCTACATCAGCTACCCAAGGAAGAGTAGATATTTTATAACCTTGCCAGTTTGTTTCTATTGATAACCAATCGGGTATTCTATCTCCTTCAAATTCTGGAGTTGACATTTTATAGCTAGCCCTAAAGCAATAGATTTGGCTAGACTTTCCCATCTTTAACCTCGCCTAAATTGACTTTCTGAAAATTTTAACTAGGTTTTGGGACAAAATATGTTGTAGTTCCAACAAAAAAATAGTTATAATAATGTATTAACATTTTCAAATTTTTTGTTAAATTAAAATTAATAAGTTTTGATTGCTCAATTGTATTGATAAAATACTTTATTGTTAATCGTTAAATAGTTAAATAGTTAATTATTAATCATTTACCATTCACCTAATTTAGCAATTTTCATTATCTAAAAAATCCGCAAAATATAAAGTTAGTAATAAATTTAGTAATAAAGTTAGTAACAAATATGTCAAATCTTGATAAAGTTTTACTTGTTGATGATGAGCCTGGGGTAAGAGAATCTATTCAAGCCTATCTTGAAGATGATGAACAATTTCAAGTTTTAACTGCTAGTAATGCTAATCAAGCTTGGGAATTGATCCAAAATGATCCTCCTAATTTAATTGTTTCTGATATCATGATGCCCCAAGTTGATGGCTATGAATTTCTGAGAAAGTTACGAGAAGATTCTCGTTTTAAATCTCTTCCTGTGGTATTTCTTACTGCTCGTGGCATGACTTCCGATCGAATCGAAGGTTACAAAGCAGGTTGTGATGCTTATTTATCCAAACCTTTTGATCCTGAAGAATTAGAAGTTATTGTCAAAAATCTCCTCGAAAAACAAAAACTTAATACTCAAAGTTCTGGAAATACTCCTCATTTAGAAGAAATTGCTCAGGAGTTAAGAGAAATCAAAGATAAATTAGGTCAAACTTCTAATCTTGTAACTACCCCCCCTCCGAACAAAATTGACTTAACACCTAGAGAACAAAATGTATTGGATCTCGTAGCACAAGGTTTAATGAATAAAGAAATAGCTAAAAAATTAGAAACTAGTGTAAGAAATGTAGAAAAGTATGTCAGTAGATTATTTAATAAAACTGAAACTAATAGTCGTACTGAATTAGTGCGTTTTGCTTTAACCCATGGATTAACTAAATAGTTAGATAATAAATAGTTAAATAATCAGTAATCAGTAATAATTATTTTTCTTTAACTTTTCCCCGCAATAATTATATACGGGGTTTTTAACTGTATTATACCAATTTGTCTATTATTAAATATCGATACATATCTTAACATTAAAGTAAATACTTATAGCTATATCAGCATAAGGAATCAAGAGATTACCAACTAAAATCCTGATAACTCAAACCTAATTTTATTAAGGAAAATCAAGCTTTATTAATAAAGATATCTTTTCTTAGAAAGTCGGGGATCAATGGATTAGGATAAAAACTGTAGAGAATAATAATTTCTAGCAGAAGGTAAAAAAAATGAGAGTATCAAAACAAAACGATTTAAGTGATTCAATTATTTTAGCAATTATGTTAGCTCTAATGAGCGTAGGAATTATTGCTTTAATGAGTTTTGGTTTAGGTTAGGGATCAATAGTTTTTAATGAAAAAAGCTAACTTTAGCTAGAGAAAACAACCTAAATTAAATTAGAAATACACGATAAAATCAAAAATAAGTATATATAGCAGGACAAAATGTTGTCTGAAAAAGTTTGAAAATTTCCTGCTATTAGCATTTAGATTTTAAACAATAAACTTAATCCATGAGTATCAGTACCGCAGGTAGAAAATAAATTATATTTTTGGGCATAAGTTTTAACCAATTCTGTTTGCTTCTTGCTACAAGCCCAAGGTTTAGGATTACCATAACCATAATAAGTTTCTACCCCATCGATGCCTATGGATACTGCCTCTATAATCAATTCAGAAGCAGAACGTTGATAACGAGCGGGATGTGCCAAGACGGCTAATCCTCCTGCCAGATGGATCTTATGAATAACATCCTTTGCTAAAGCCCCATTGGTTTTGGGACAATAATTCTCAAGATATTCTTGGATAGCAGGGTGATTTGGGGTAAAACCATAGCCTAGAATATGAACTTCTACGCCCTTTAATCGAGAGGTGATTTCTACACCACTCCATAAATAAGGTAAAGATTTCTTCCCTTTTTTGGCCAAATCCTTTAAATAGTTTTGAGCTATTTCAAAACCACCGGTAGAATGATGATCGGTAATAGCCATTCCTTTTAAACCAATTTCAATTGCCTGCTTCATCAATTCCTCTGGTTTTAACTGGCCGTCAGAATAGATGGTGTGCATATGAAAATTGTATTGGTGAGGACAACTATTTAAGTTGATCTTTTGCCAAACAGATTTCAGTAGTTCTGTATTTTCCGTTTCTGGTGCAGCAAAATCCAAAATTGTCATTGACGATCTTGTTAAAATTTTTAAGAGTGTTTGTATTTCTTACCATAACAAAAGTTGAGAATTGATGCAGAAATAAAATTGATCTTACACCTGATATCATTTTTCCAAAAGCATGATATACAATGGTTAGGGGGAAACAAGGGGGACAAGGGGGACAAGGAGGACAAGGAAGATGGGTTTTGGACTGGGAATCAGCAGGGAAAAGAGAGCTTTAACTCTATCATCTTTAAAGACAATTTGGTATGAGATTAATGAATGGGAGAATGGGAGAGTGGTTTTTTGAGAATGATTGATGGTGATAATGGGAATGGGGAGATTGGGGAGAGTGGGAGTTTCTTGAGAATGGGAGAATGGGAGAATGGGAGAATGGGAGAATGGGAGAATGGGAGAATAGGGCAATGGGAAGCAAGTAAAGCTTAATTTTTCACAGTCAACCAATTTTGCAATTCTTCCCAACCTAAACCTTGACGAATAATGGCTGGGGAATCTGTGGAAAAATCGATTATAGTAGAAACTTCAAAACCCGGTTCTGAATCATTATCGATAATTAGATCTACTAAATTTTCTAAAGCATCAAATAACTTAGCTTTTTCTAAGCCAATGGTAGGAAATTCCCCCTCTTCATCGGGTAAATGTGCTGAAGTTGAAATAATGGGATTCCCTAAAGTTTGCAAAAGTGCTTGGCAAAATTGCTGATTTGGAACTCTAATACCAGTGGTTTTCCGTTTAGGACTCATAACTAATTTAGGAACTAACTTGGTAGCAGGTAATAAAAAAGTATATGGTCCGGGTATTAAACGCTTCATGATTCGGTAAGCTTCATCCGATACTAAAGCATATTCGGAAATATTGGATAAAGATGAACATAAAAAAGTTAACGGTTTATCGTTAGATAAGTTCTTAAGTTCCCTTACTCTTTCCACCGCAGACTTGGAATTTAAATCGCAACCAATGGCATAAACTGTATCCGTTGGATATAGCATAATTGCACCCCTGGTTAGAGCATCTTTAATTTCATCGATGGTACGTTGTTGTGGATTTTGTGGATGAAGATTGTAAAAAGTAGCCATATTTGTATAAAAAGTTCAATTAATCTTTTTTATCTTTAATATTAAAAATTACTATATTTTTTGAGTTAAAAACACTGGTAAAAATACTCATCGTAGATTACAGTTGAGGAATTAAAATATAACATCAAAAATTATAAAATAATAATGTTAGAATCTCCTAGTAAAAATTTTCCCAAACCAACTTTTGAATTAACTGAAGATACTCTTAGTTTAGGCATAAACAACTTTAAAAACTGGATCCCTCTTCATAAAATGCCATTTACTATTTTTGTTGGTGTAACAGGAGTCGGCAAAACTACTACTCTTAATAATCTAACTCAAAATGATTTTTCTTTTACCCTTCTCCCCAATAGACGTACTTTAACTGATCGATTTATTCTGCCTCAAATGGCTCAATTAATGGGTAAACCTGAGCAAGTTTCTTGTCGTCTCCAAAGGATGGAATATACCCGTGGCTATCGTCAAAGATTTTCGGGGGGAATGGCTCACGTTTTAACTCAACTTACTATCAAAAAAGATGCTTTAGAATCTAATCTAATTTTTGATGGATTACGAGGTATTGATGAAATTCGTTATGCTATCTCAAAACTTCCCCTAGCTAGATTTGTCTTTTTACAAGCAAGTTATAAAACCCGTTTAATGCGATTATTAACTCGTAATGATTCTTTCGATCGAATTTCTCCATCCCAATCCCAATTAAAATCCCAATTACAATCACAATCTCAATTGGAACATAATTCTTTAAGTTCTTCTAGTTTTGCTGATTTAGGTATTCCTGAAGCATCTTTTATCTTTAGTAAATCTGAAGAAAAAGCAATTTTTTTACAACTTCAAGATGGTTTAATATCTCCTCAAGATTTATACGATAAACTTAAAATTCTAGTTACAGAAAAACGCAATTATGATGTGGATAAAACTAAGTTAGAATTAGAAGCTACAGCAGCTCATCGTACTCTTTTTATTAATACTGAAAATGATAATCCTCAAATAGTTGCTAGCAAAATTATCCAATGGACTAATAAAAATAGATAATCTACAATGAATAATACACAATAAAGAAAAATTAGGTAATGGTTGATACCTAAAAATATTAAATATCAAAACAAAATTTGATTAAAGTTTAAATAATTGATTAATAAATACTTGAATCCCAAAAAATTGTACTAATTTAAAATGGAACAGTTCTTATTAACCCATTTTAAAACTATTTAATTAGTACGATCGTATTTTATGAGCAACCATCCACCTCAAATCAAACTGATAGATACCACTTTAAGAGAAGGAAGACAAGCTTATCCAGGTATCGATTTTACCCTTTCTCAATCAATAGAAATTGCCTCTCTTCTTCATCAATTGGGGGTAGATTCCATCGAAGTATGCCATCCTGCTGTAGACGAAGAGCATCACATGATTACTAGGGCTATTGTTGATCTTCAATTAACTGAAGTTATTACTCATGCTAGAGCAAATCAATCTGATATCGATGCGGCATATCATGCTGGGGTTGATTGGGTAGGAATTTTTATCGGCGTTAATGAAATCTCTCGGGCAACTAGAGTGCAATGGCCCATAGAAAAAATATTTAGTTGTATTAAAGAATCTATTGATTATGCTAAATCTAAAGGTCTAAAAGTCCGTTTTACAGTGGAAGATTCTTCTCGCACAAATTTATCTTTATTATTAGAAGCTTATGATAAAGCCATAGAAGCTGGGGCAGATTGTATCTGTTTTTCTGATACAGTTGGGATTATTGAACCTCATCAAATAAATAAAATAGTTGTTGAAATTAAAAAGACTTTCCCGGAAGTAGATTTGGAAGGTCATTTTCATAACGATCGGGGTTTGGCTATGGCTAATTCTTTAGCAGCTATTGATGGCGGGATCAATCGTATTTCTTGTGCTGTTAATGGATTAGGAGAGCGTTGCGGTATTACTGATACTTTGGCTTTAGCTGTGAATTTATGTTATAAGGGATGGCGAAATCCCCTTCCTCCTAAACTTATTCAAAAGATTAGCGATGACGTTGCTCTTTTTTCTAATCGCCCGGTTTCTGTATCTTCTCCTATTACAGGGCAATATGCTTTCCTTCATACGGCACATTTACATAAAAAAGCTGTTGATAGAGATACAATTTCTTACAATTGGATTGAACCAGAATTTATAGGGTTACAAAATTATGGTTAAAATATTGTAATTAATGTTCCTGTAATCTATTATTTCTCTTGGATCTAGAAAATATTTATTAGAAAAGTTTGGAAAATAATCTTAGTAGAGAAAAATTGCTAGAGTTGTCTTGGAAGATTAATTTTCACAGACAGGCTCATCAAATCATTATGCAAGAGTTATCTGGGATAACTCTACTACTATTTTAGTAATTTTCTGGCTTATATCAAATATTTAATGGTGATTTAGTTGTCTTATCTGCAAAAAAAAATGTTTATAAATAAATTAAAATCTCAATAAATATTGTACAATGAAGTAGAAAATAATTAATGAATTATTATTGAATTTTTTAAATTAAAAATAATGACAAAAATAGCTTATTTAGAATGTAAAACTGGAATTGCAGGGGATATGTGTTTAGGAGCATTAGTAGATATAGGTGTTCCTTTAGCATATTTAATTGAAAAACTTAAGGGTTTAGGGATTGATTCTGAATACCGTCTGAGGGAAGAAAAGGTAAAAAAAAATGGTCAATTAGCTACTAAGGTATTTGTGGATTTACTGACAGAAGAAGAGTCTTCTCATCAGCATAATCATGATCATCATTCTCATTCCCACCATCACCATCATCCTCCTGCCAGACATTTACCCGAAATAGAAAGATTAATCCAACAAGCTGGTTTGCCTCCAAAAGCTACAGATTGGAGTTTACAAGTATTTCGTCAGTTGGCGATCGCTGAAGGCGCAGTTCATGGAATCGAACCGGAAAAGGTACATTTCCACGAGGTGGGGGCTACTGATGCCATTGTGGATATTGTGGGAACTTGTTTGGGCTTGGATTGGTTATCTATCGATGAGTTATATTGTTCTCCTTTGCCCACTGGAGGTGGTATTGTGAAAGCTGCCCATGGTAAATTGCCGGTGCCTGTGCCTGCTGTTTTGAAGTTGTGGGAATCTCGTGAGGTGCCTGTTTATAATAATGGCATTGAGTCGGAATTGGTTACTCCTACTGGAGCGGCTATTGTGGTTACTCTGGCTAAGGATTTTATCTCTCCTCCTCCTATGAAATTTCATCGTGTTGGTTTGGGGGCGGGTACTAAAGATCTACTTCTTCCTAATTTAGTTAGGCTTTGGTTGGGAGAAAGTGCTGTTTTTTCTGATTCTTTTAATTCTTCTACTCAGATATCTGAGTCTCTATCTCCTACTTTAGAAACGATTGCTGTACTGGAAACTCAAGTTGATGATCTCAATCCTCAAGCGATCGGTTATATATTTGACAGGTTATTTGAGGCTGGAGCGGTGGATGTTTTTACTCAAGGTATTGGGATGAAAAAGTCTCGTCCTGGTATTTTATTAACTGTTATCTGTCCAATGGATGTTATTTCTACTTGCGAAGGGATTATTTTTAGAGAAACTACTACTTTAGGTATTAGGAGGCTTATTCAAGAAAGGGCTATTTTGGATCGCAGAATAGATGAGGTGGATACTGTTTACGGTAAAGTTCGGGTTAAAGTTGCAAGTATTGGTAGGGATAACGAGAAAAAGATTATTAATGTTCAGCCTGAATATGAAGATTGTGCTCGATTGGCTCGTGAAAATTCTCAGCCTTTACGGGAAATTCAGCAAATGGTTTTACATAATTGGTATAGTGTTTGATAGTGAATAATTACTCTTGCTATATATCTAAATTCAAACATTTAACACATTTTATTTCATGTTTGAGATGGAAAAATCTCCTCAAGAGAGACAGTTTCTCCATTAGCAATTTCCTTAAGTGTTATTTCAGCCATTCGCTCCCACTGTTCATCAGTAGTAGCTGCAAAACTGGTTTCCCAATTTTCATCATCTTCTAATTCAGCTAAAATAAGAGTAGCAATTGCATCTTGCTGATAAGGTGGAAGTTGTTGAAGTTTTTCCATCACCTGTTGAAGAAGTTTAGTCATATTTTTTTCAGAGCAAAAACTATAAAACTATTGGTCTTTTTAATTGTAGGAAAAATCTTCCTTTTCTAAATAACCCTTTCATTCCCACCATCAATAGGAATTTGTGCACCAGTAGTACAAGCAAAAACAGGGCTGCATATCTCAGCTGCCAATTCTGCAACCTTATGACTAGTAATCTCTACCTTGAGGAGATTTTTAGTCTTGTATTCTTCAACAGTTAATTGGTAAGCCTCGGCCCTTGCCTGTAAAACATCTTCAGTCCAAATCTTGGTATCAAATACAGCATTAGGATGTAATGTATTGATACGAATACCATCTTTCCCCCATTCTAAAGCAGCTACTCTGGCTAATTGATTTAAAGCAGCTTTGGAGGTGGAGTAAGCGGCAACACTAGAACCCGGTGCGGGGACATTTTTCGATCCTATAACGGCAACTCTCCCGCCTTTTGGTGCTAATTTTAGAAAAGGATGACATTCTCTCATTAAGATCAGATTGGCATCGAGATTGACTGACATTACTTTTCGCCAATGTTCTGTTACTAGTTGATTAATATCACAACCTTGGGGAAATATTCCGGCATTGAGTACCAACATATCTAAACCGCCAAATGTTTGTATGGCTTTTTCTAGAGCATTAGTAATGGCTTTTTCATCAGTCACATCACAGGTTATTCCCAGAAAATCAGGTTTTTTATTCAATTCTTCAACAGCAGAATCCAGATCTAATCCGATAACTGCCGCACCTCTTTGCAAGAAAGAATCTACACAAGCTTTACCAATTCCTGAAGCTACACCGGTAATTAAAACTATTTCTCCTGTAAATATCGGAGCATTACTACTTTTTTTGAGCTTTGCTTGTTCCAATTCCCAGTATTCAACTGCAAATAAGTCTTTAGTTGGTAAAGCCATATAACCCCCTAAAGCTGTCGATCGCTCAATGATATCCATAGTATGCTGATATATATCTGATACGATTTTGGCATTTTTTACTGTTTTGCCAACGGTACACATTCCTAATTCTGGATCAAGAATGACCCTAGGAGCGGGATCTAACATGGTTATTTTTTCACTATTTTGGGGAGCATTAGCAGCAAAATACTCTTTATATTGAGCAACATAAGAATTTATATCTCTGCCAATTAGGGGCACACGCTTAGTACGAATTATATGATCTGGAGTGGCTGGCCCTTGTTGTGATAAAGTATTTACATCTTTTCGACGAGTAAATGCCAAACTTCTTTCATCGCCATAGCGTTTTAAAATCACTGGAAATCCTGCTGCTTTAGATATTTCCCAACGAAGTTTTGCCAAATCGTAACGTAATTCTTTGTTAGTTATTTCTTGTTTTTCGATTTTAATAGAAAAAGCATTATGTTTCTCTAGATATTCTTCTGCTCTACTTACTAACTCAATGGTCATTTCATAAGATTCTGGTGCTGTTTCACCAAATGTAAAAAGCCCATGATTCATTAATACCATTCCTTTAGTTTTTTCTGTAACTTCTGCACTAAATTTTTCGGCACAAGTTTTAGCTAAATCAAATCCCGGCATAACATAAGGGATAATTACTACTTCATCACCATATATTTCTTGAATTCTTGCTAAACCATTTTGGTTATTGGTGATAGTGACGATGGAATCAGCATGAGTATGATCTACATATTTATAAGGCAAAATAGCGTGTAGAATAGTTTCTACTGAAGGGGAAGGTGCATTTGCTCTAATAGTATTACTTTTTAATTCATTTACCATCTGGGAGTCAGAAAGACTTTTTAATTTAGCTAATTTCAATAGAGGTGCTATTCTAACTGGTGAGAATCCTGCTTCTTCAATGGTGGCTAAATCCCATCCACTACCTTTAATATAAATTATTTCTTCTTCTTCATTAAATAAATTTTTCTCTTTAATTTTAACTGAAGTATTGCCACCGCCGTGTAATACTAATGATGAATTCCTACCTAATAATCTTGAGGTATAAACTCTTAATTGTAAATCTGTTTGATATTTTTTTGCTTCAATATCATTCCATAAACTCTTCATTTTCAATCCTACTTTGATTAATTTTCTTTAGATTTAATAATTCTTAAATTTTAAGTGTTTTTACATAAATTTTTTATAATTTATTTCCTTCTATTTTAATATACTAAACTCAGATCCTCTTTTGTAAATACAAATATTGTCTAAGATTTCTAAGATAAAATACTATCTAGATTGAATTATAAATAGAATGGAAAATCAAAGCAATTATTTATCTTTAAAATATTAGAGAAACTAAATTCTTAATCAGATTCCACCAAAACCATAATAATTGCGTTAGCTTATTTTAAGATTTTTTTCAAAATCTAATCAACAATTTCTTTAAAATATGAAACAAATTTTTTCAATAATTAAACCATATATCCGCTGGGTTATTTTTGGAGTGACATTATTTTTTGTCATCAAAGCATTTAAAGATCGTTGGCAAGAAGTAGCCCAAATCGAAATAGAATCCCAAGGATTACTGATGTTGCTTTTTGCTCTCATAGTTACCATCATATCTCTGGTTTGGGCCGGTTGGGTATGGGGATGGATCCTCAAAGCCTTGCAACAGTCTTTTAGTGGATGGTGGGCGATTCGAGTTTTTCTGGTGACAAATATCTCTAAATATTTACCAGGCAATCTTTGGCATTTATACGGCAGAATCTCAGCGGTTGCATCAAAAGGCACTCCTATTGGTATTGCAAGTGTAAGTGTTTTATTGGAGCCTCTATTGATGGTGGCTTCTGGTTTGTTGGTGGGGATGATTACTAGTTTTATTAGTTTCCAAAATGGTGCTTGGGGTGCTTCGATTTGGGGTGTACAGATTCTTAGTTTGATTGTGGTTTTGGTTGTGATTCATCCGAAGATTCTTAATCGATTGATTGGCTTATTAAATCGGATTAAGGTGAAGAATATTAAGGTATCCAATGTTGAAATTAAGGAGTATTTTATCTTGCCTTTGTTGGGCCAAATCGGTTTTGTGTTACTCCGTGGTGGTGGTTTTATTTTTGCTGTGATGGCTTTTACTCATATTGATTTGTCTCACCTTTCGGAAATTTATCGGGCTTTTAGTTTTGCTTGGTTGTGTGGTTTGGTTATTCCAGGGGCACCCGGTGGGGTTGGGGTTTTTGAATTTGTGGCTATTAAGTTACTTGATGATAATCCTTTTTTCTCTGGAGGTGTGGTTTTGACTACTGTTGCTTTGTTTCGTCTGATTTCGGTTTCTGCTGAGGCTTTAAGTGCTTTTCTGGGTTGGTTGAGTAACCGTTTAACCCAGGAATGAAAAGGAATATTAGATTGATCTTTTTTTTAAGCTTTCTTTTAAGCTTTCTTTAAAATAGAATTCCAGTTTTTGGAAACATTGTAACCATACATATCTGTGTAGTAAGTGTCAATTAAATACTCATCTTCATGTTTTTCTAACCATGCTCTTAACTCTTTTATTTTGTTCATTCCTTTAGTAATTTCATCTTTATTAGCCCATTCTTGAGGCCAATTTTCCCAATAAAATGGATTGGTATTTTCTAGGATTACATAATCCCCACTTTTAATATCATTATTATTAATATATTCAAGAACTTCTGTCATATATAAATTTACATCTTCTATAACTAGCCAAGGATGAGGCAAATCAGCTAAAATATCTCCGGGAAGTACATCTTCCATATTCTTACAATCACCTTCTAAAAATTGAATGCGATCATTCATTTCTGCTTTTTTATTTAAAAGGGTTAAATCTGTATCCACTGAATAAATGGATGTTCTAACTCCCAATATTTTCAAGGTATCTGAAAGCCATACTGCACTACCGCCGTTTAATGCACCTATTTCAATAATGGTTTTGGGTTGGAGTTCTTGTAAAAGCATGGTATAAATTCCTAATTCCGTTACGCTTTTATTTAAAATCATTCCTTTCCAACTGTGCAAAAAGTTGTCATTGAAAAGTTTACTCCAAGCTTCTCCTGCTAAATCGCTTCGATCTTCTCGTTGGGAAATTTTTACAAATCGATCGCTTTGAGTAAGTTTAGTTTTTTGACTACCTTCTTTGATGACGCTTTGATAATCCATGTTGTCAAATTTCCTCCCAATTTGTTGCTAAGTTCGACTATTTCTTCTTAAGATGAACTTTTCATAATGAACTTTGGTGATTATACCTTGCATTCTTAGATGTAGCCTCTAATCTCATTTTTCTTTAATAGTGATAGGCATTGAAGCCGGGAGATGGGGGAATGGTTTTTGGAGAATGGGAGAATGGGTGAATGGGTGAATGGGTGAATGGGAGAATGGTTTTCTTGAGGATAATTTATGGTGATGATGGGAATGGGGAGAATGGGAAGAATGGGAAGATTGGGGAGAGTGGGAGGAATGGGGAGAGTGGGAGATGGGGAGTTTCTTGAGACAAGGAAGACAAGGAAGACTTGGGAGGCAAGGGAGAAAAAGAGTGTATTTTATTTACTTATTTGTTATTAGTTATTACTTATTATTTAATCAAGGATGAGGTGATGGGGAGAGTGGGTGGAATGGGAAGAATAGGGAGAATTGGAAGAATAAATTTTGTATTAGCAATTGAAGTATTAAATATTATTATTAATTTTTACCAGTATTTTTTTGAGATTTAACTCGATTGATTTCTGCTTGTAATTCTTCCACTTGTCGCCGTAAAGATTCCACTTCTTTTTCACTTTGTTTTGATTCAACATTTACTGCATTTTTATTATTTCCTTGGTGATAGTTACCTTGACGAATTTCCTGATATTCTTTAGATTTAGCCCAATCTTGAATATAATGTAAACGCTCTACTGGGAAGGGATGAGTGAGAAAAGCTCCTTTCCCTCCGTTATAAATTAAAAATTTATAGATTTGATTTAAATTATCTTCGTTTAGATCTTGATATGCTTCTGCTTGATTTATAAATTCTTGTATTGAACACTCATTGGCATATTTTACACTTCCTCCTGCTAATTTCATCATAGAATACATAATAGGATCGAGATTATCCATGACTAATAATGCTGCTCGATCGGCTGATAATTCTGCTTTTCGTCGCCATTCATAGAAAGCAAAAATTAAACCAGTAGAAATGATATTGCCTAAACCTAAAGTTACTTCTCCTAACAAAGACGCTGCATCCATAGCCCAAATTGCCATCTGAATCAGAATTGTATGCTCACATTTAATATGTCCTAATTCATGAGCAATGATAGTTCGTAATTCTTCTTCTGTTAATAGATCTAATAATCCCGTATTTACGACAATAAATGGTTTTTCATGTCCTAACGCATAGCTATTTACTTGAGGATTTTGTTTAACATATACAGTAGGCTCTGGATATATATCTAAATCTCTTAAACATTCTCGATAAATTCCATATAGAGTAGAATATTGTCTTGGCCCTACTTTAATATGATTTCCCATTAAAAAGATTTGTTCTGGACGTTCGCTTAAATATTCCATAAAGCTTTTGGCAAGGAGATCAAATCCTGGCACACTTCTTAAAGCTTGCTCTGCTTGTCGATCGAGGGGATGTTGAAAGGTTTCGCTGGATATTCCTGTATATGTTGGCATAGTTAAGAGTTAATCATTAATATCGATATTATTAAAATACGTAGAAAGAATATTTACAATCCAAATTGGGCATCAAAGAAGTCTTGTTAAAGCTTCCGCTCTTAAATCGCCAAATTATAACTAGAGATTAGATTTGAAAATGATAAATTTGATACCGTAAATCTTGAATCTGGAAGGATAATTAATTTAGCTTTTTTTATCAATAAATCTTGAATTAATAAGTATTGCTTATATTTTACTTAAAAGATTAGTATTTTACAAAACAGGGGAACCTAAGTAATAATAAAACTTAAGAAAGTTAACGTTTTATAAAAAAATTGTTTTGGAGGTAGCAGAGTATGGTGGCACTTAAAGTTCACTCTGAAAATATTCCCCAGTCAGCTCGTTTAACCCTACAAACTAGAAACATTGGCGAAGAAACCACAGTTATTCGCTGTTTAGATTGGGATCGCGATCGCTTTGATATTGAATTTGCTTTAAAAAATGGAACAACTTACAACTCTTTCTTAATTGAAGGTGAAAAAAAAGCCTTAATTGATACCTCTCATGGAAAATTTAAGAAATTATATTTAGAAAAATTAGTCAGTTTAGTAGATCTTTCCACCCTTGATTATCTCATTGTCAGTCATACAGAACCAGATCATAGTGGATTAATCAAAGATATTCTCAATCTTGCTCCTCAAATTACCATTGTCGGCTCAAAAGTTGCCATACAATTTCTAGAAAATATGGTGCATCAACCCTTTGAAAGTCTAATAGTAAAAAGTGGTCATACTTTAGATTTAGGTAACGAACACCAATTAGAATTTGTTTCAGCCCCTAATCTTCACTGGCCCGACACTATTTTTACCTACGATCACAAAACCAGCATTCTTTATACTTGCGATGTTTTTGGGATGCACTATTGTGATGATTATCTCTATGACGAAGAACCGGATTTATTAGAAAAAGATTTCCAATATTATTATGACTGTTTAATGGGTCCTAATGCTCGTTCAGTGCTTGCTGCTCTCAAACGCATTGAAAAACTAGAGATTAAAACCATTGCCACAGGCCATGGGCCACTTCTACAACATCATATTCCTAAATGGATTAATGCCTATAGTAAGTGGAGTAAAGAACAATCTAAAACAGATAATCTAGTAGTAGTATTTTATGACGAAGATTATGGCTATAGTGAAGAAATTGCCAGAAATATTATTAAAGGATTACAAAAAACTGAGGTAACTATAGATTTAGTTGATTTATCCACCACGGATCCTCACGAAACACGACAACTGGTTTACCAAGCCAAAGGATTAGTTTTAGGAATGCCTTCTCAAAATAATGCTAAAGCTCAAACTATTGTTAATACTATTTTAGCGGTAGGAAATCCTAAACAAGCCATCGGCTTATTTGAATCTGGTGGGGGAGAAGATGAACCAATTTATCCTTTGCGTAATAAGTTTCAAGAAATTGGCTTAACTGAAGGTTTTCCACCAATTCTGGTGAAAACAGGGACGACTCCTAGCTTGGAAAAAATGGCATCAGAGGCTGGAACCGATTTAGGGCAATGGTTGACTCGCGATCGCTCCATTAAAAATATGAAATCTCTAGATTCCAGTTTAGAAAAAGCTTTAGGCCGTATCAGTAGTGGTTTGTATTTAATTACGGCTAAAAAAGGAGAAATTGCAGGAGCGATGCTGGCTTCTTGGGTAATGCAGGCTAGTTTAGAGCCTATAGGAGTTGCCATTGCTGTTGCCAAAGATCGAGCCATCGAATCTTTAATGTATCCAGGAGATCGTTTTGTTCTCAATGTCTTGGAAGAAGGTAATTCTCAAGGTTTGATGAAACATTTTCTAAAACGCTTTCCTCCAGGTAGCGATCGCTTTGCTGGGGTAAAAACTTACCGAGCTACCAATGGTTCTCAAATTTTAGCTGATGCTTTAGCTTACCTAGAATGCGTTGTCACTAGTCGAACTGACTGTGGGGATCACTGGATTATTTATAGTAATGTGCAAACTGGAAGAGTGTCTAAAGTGGAGGGATTAACTGCTGTTCACCATCGCAAGGTAGGTACTCATTATTAATCTAATTCATCGAGTAATAATCTTTATCTTATGAAAGTTTTTTACTCTAAAATTCAAAAACGTAAACAAAAAAAGTTTTAATTAATTTTTCAAACTCCAGAAGTTTAGAATAATTTATTTCCTTTATTGGGTTTATGAACTTTATATCTGCATTCAATTCATTAATTACTTAATAAAAATTACAACAATGTATAAATCTTTAAATAATTCTTCAACACGACGGTATAGTTGGCTCAAAATAGAAGGAATTGTACAAGTTTTGGAACTCATTCAAGATGGAATCATCATTTGTTTATGTCTAGGACTATTTTGTTTCATGGTTTTACAGCTTTATTCCATGATTTTGTCCTTACTTCCACCATTACAATTTCATGTAGTGACCGCCGATATTTTATCTTTGCTCATTTGGGTAGAATTATTTCGTCTCTTAATCATTTACCTAAAAGAACAGCGTATCTCCATTGGGGTTGCAGTGGAAGTGGCTATTGTATCTGTCTTACGGGAATTTATTGTCAGAGGTGTTCTAGAAATTCCTTGGATGCAAGTATTAGCAACTTGTGCCTTTTTACTAGTGCTTGGTGTGCTAATGGTGATTCGAGTTTGGCTTCCCCCTACTTTTGAAGGTATCGATCCTGAAGAAGCAGTTTCCCATCGTCATAAGCAACGCTCAACAGCTAAAAATGCTGAGTCGAATGGTAACCATGTAGATTTTTCTAAAAATTGATTCTTGATTCACTTTATCCAACTTAGTTAATTATTTTTGATTATGCTTACTTCAACTTCTGTTACTACTCGTCCCCGTGATGTCCAAGTTGCATCTATTCATACTAATACAACTGTTTTTCGTTCTAGAACTTGGGATCGTCTGAAATTTGAAATAGAATATGCCCTTTCTAAAGGAACTACTGCTAATTCTTATTTAATTCAAAGTGATAAAATTGCTTTACTCGATCCTCCTGGTGAGTCTTTTACTGAGATTTTTTTAGAAGAATTGCAAAATAATCTAGAACTTTCTGAATTAGATTACTTGATTTTAAGTCATATTAATTCTAATCGCATGGCAACCCTGAAAGTTTTAGTAGAAAAAGCACCCCAAGTAATATTAATATGTTCTAAAGCTGGGGCTAAAACCCTTAATGCCACTTTCCCTCAGTGGAAAGAAAAAATTCAAGTGGTTCGTTCAGGAGATAATTTAGATTTAGGACAAGGACACAAGTTAGATTTCTGCTTTATTCCTACTCCACGTTGGCCTGATGGACTATGTACTTACGATGATAAAACCCGAATTCTTTACACAGATAAGTTATTTGGATTGCATCTTTGTCAGGATGAGCTTTTTGATGAGGATTGGAAAGGTTTAGATGAAGATAGAAATTACTATTTTAATTGTCTTCATGCTTCCCAAGCTTCACAAGTTGACAGTATTTTAGATAAAATTGAGAATTTTCCTGCTAAATATTATGCTCCAGGACATGGGGTGATCGTGCGCTATAGTCTTAGTCGTCTAACTTATGATTATCGTCAGTGGTGTCAACAACAGAAATCCCGAGATCTCAAAGTTGCTTTATTATATGCTTCTGCTTATGGGAATACTGCTATTGTTGCTCAGGCTATTGCTCAAGGTTTGATTGATAGTGGCGTAACTGTGGAATCCATTAACTGTGAATCGGCGACTCCTGAAGATATTACCCGTGCTATTGAAGATTGTGATGGATTTATGATGGGATCTCCTACTTTGGGAGGCCATGCACCTGTACAAATTGAAACGGCTTTGGGAATTGTTCTGGCTACTGCTAGTAAAACTAAGCTTGCTGGGGTATTTGGTTCTTATGGTTGGAGTGGAGAAGCTATTGATCTTATTGCAGGAAAATTGCAGGATGCTAGTTATCCTTTGGCTTTTGAACCTCTACGTATCCGTTTTACCCCTGATGAATCGACTTTACAACAATGCCAAGAAACTGGAGTGAATTTTGCTAAGGCTGTTAGAAAACGGCAAAAACAAGGGGTTTCTTCTTCAGGGTTAACTGAAGCCCAAAGTCATCGCACGGAATTGGCTATTGGAAGGATTATTGGTTCTTTATGTGTGATTACTACTTGTCAGGGAGATAACCATCAAGGTTTTTTAACTTCTTGGATTTCTCAGGCTACTTTTAATCCTCCTGGGTTGATGATTGCTGTTGAAAAAAGACAATGGATTGAGGCTGGTTTTGAGGTAGATAGAGGGTTTATGGTTAATATCCTTAAGGAAGGGCGCAATGTCAGGAAACATTTTTCTGAATCTACAACTAGCCCTTTTGATCAATTGGAAACTCAAATTGCTTCTAATGGCTGTTTGATTTTAACTGATGCTCTGGCTTATCTTGAATGCACTGTAGCCCAAGTTATTGATGCTGGCGATCGTTGGTTGGTTTATGGTGTGGTTAATCAAGGTGAGGTTTTAGAAGGAACTGGTTTGACGGCTATTGCTCATCGAAAATCAGGACGACAGTCATAATTAATGGTAGATATTCAGTGGGGGATGGGGGAATGGGTGAGTGGGAGATGGGGAGATGGGGAGAGTAATATCATTTTATCCATTAGTATTATATACAATGGTTAGAGGGAGACAAGGGAGACAAGGGAGAAAAAGAGTACATCTTATTTACTTATTACTTATTACTTAAATCTTGGATGGGGGGAATGGGTGATTTGAACTCTATCATTATTCTTGCACTCTTGATCTCACTTTCTATTTTCCAAATTTTAGGAATCTTTACCATAAAACCCCTTTCCAAATTTTAGGAATCTTTACCATAAAACCCCGTCTGGATTAGATTGATCTAGAGGGGGTAAATTTGTAGGAGGATTATTAGGAAAATTCTGGGGAAAGTTATCTGAAGTATGATTATTAGGAGGAGGTGTTGGGAAAGTAAAGTTAGGGCGTATTCGGCGTAAAAAATGTTGTATCACATACAAATCTAAGGCAACACTAATGCCAATATTTACTCCTTCACCGGTAGGATTATAAAGAGCAGTATTCACTCCAATAGCATTACCAAAACGATTGAGTAATGGACCTCCTGAATTACCGGGATTGATGGAAGCATCATGTTGAATTAAACCTAAATTTGGTAGATTACTAACTATTCCTTTAGTGAAAGTTCCAGGAAATCTTCCGAAAGGATTGCCTAAAGCATATACTTCTTCACCTATATTTACTTCGGTTGAAGGGGCAAAATAAGTTACTGGTAAGTTTTTCAAGGTTTTAATTTCGATGACGGCTAAATCTTCCTTATTCTCTGGATTCCCTAATGCTATTACTTTTCCTAGGATTTGTGTTCCATCTTTGAAAATTACAATGACATCAGTAGAACCTTCAATGACGTGAGCATTGGTTAAAATTAATCCGTCTTGAGTGATGATGAAACCGCTACCGATATTTTCATCTTTGGTGACTATGGTTACTACTGCTGGGCTGACTTGATTATAAATCTCTTGCCCTGTTAATCCTTGGGGATTTTGAGCTAATGCTTGAGGTTGAAGTAAATTATTGCTTATAACCTTGAGAGGGGGAAGTATGCCCATTACTGGGGAAATGGTTGTTAAAAACAGAATTATTTTTAAGAGTTTTTTCTCCATGGTTTTTAGTTTATAGTTTGATCTTTGAACACACAAAATGACGATCGCTAAAAATTTAAGACTTTTAAATTATATTTTAATATTAATAATTTTTTTATTTTAATATTTATGGAGCTAAGCGGATTCGAACCGCTGACTTCCTCAATGCCATTGAGGCGCTCTACCAACTGAGCTATAACCCCTATTTTATACTTAATTATTATTATAATTTATTTTGTAGCTTTTTGTCAAATATTTAGAATTAATTGTGCTTATAGTAATTTTATAAAACCATGATAGAGTTAGAGCTAACCAAAACCGGTAATATTCCCAAGGCAAAACCAATATCTCTTCTCTTCCTTGTCCTCGCAAGTCCTCCCTTGTCTTTCCTGATCCAAGTATGTCATATTTTTGGAAAAATGATATTAGTAATAGAGGTTGGCTTGGGCAAGTCTGAGATAGGTTAAACAGTCGTTCATGAGAAAATAAACAACCATCATAGCTGCTGCTGCTGAGGCTACGAGGGTACCTGCTAGCACTAGAGAGAATTCTTTTTGTTGGACGGCTCTTTGCATCAGATGCAGTGACCATGAGACTAAGATAATATCGAATATGAGAATAGGGATTAACATTTTTTACGAAATGTAAACTTTAGTCTATTCTAATACATATTTTTAATCTTAGTTACTTTGACTTGGTTAATCTTGAAGTTTTTTATGCTCAAGGCTGCGCACTGGAAGTTGGTGCTTGGCTAAGTATTCTTTTAACTCTGGGATGGTTAATTGTCTGTAATGGAGGAGGGATGCTAAAAGTGCTGCTTCGGCTTTTCCTTGGGTTAAGGCTTGATAGATATGTTGGCAATTGCCGGCACCTCCAGAGGCGATAACGGGAATTTCTACTTTTTCGGCGATGGTTTTGGTTAGCTCTAAGTCATACCCTGCTTGAGTTCCATCGGCATCCATGCTGGTTACTAATAATTCTCCTGCACCTCTGGTTTCTACTTCAAGTGCCCAATTTATGGCATCAATGCCTGTATTTTCTCTTCCCCCCCTAACGTACACATCCCAACCAGGATTGCTGGGATCATTACGCCGTCTGGCATCTATGGCTATTACTATACATTGTTTGCCAAAACGATCGCTGGCTTGATTGACAAAATCCGGATTCCTAACTGCTGAGGAATTAATGCTAATTTTATCGGCTCCTGCTCTTAATAAATTTTTAATCTGTTCTAAGGATTTGATCCCACCCCCAACGGTGAGAGGAATAAAGACTTGTTCTGCGGTACGGTAAACTACATCTATAATAATATTGCGATCTTCGTGAGTGGCGGTAATATCAAGAAAAACTAATTCATCGGCACCGGCATCGTTATAAATGCGAGCTAATTCTACGGGATCCCCGGCATCTTTAAGATTGACAAAATTGGTTCCTTTAACTACTCGTCCTGCGTTAACATCTAGGCAAGGTAAGATTCTTTTTGCTAACATAATAAGTTTAAGATGTATTGGTTGATAGATGGCTATTAAAAGAAATTCTAATAATTCTAATCCAAAGATTTCCTCGAAGGAAAGTAAAGAAACTAAAGAAATTAAAAAAATTAGAAAACCTACAAAAGGGAAAAAAACTAAAGAAATGCCTCCATCACCGGAGTTTTCTGAGAATTTGTTGATGGCAGGAGCAATGCCAAGTGAAAATGAAAGTAATGAGGATAAAATTCGTCCCCATCGTTTAGAGGATTATATTGGGCAGAAGGAGTTAAAAAAGGTTTTAAGTATTGGGATTCAGGCGGCGAAAGGGAGAGGGGAAGCTTTAGATCATTTATTGTTATATGGGCCTCCTGGTTTGGGTAAAACTACCATGTCTTTGATTTTGGCTACAGAAATGGGAGTGAATTGTAAAATTACTGCTGCTCCTGCTTTGGAACGTCCTAGGGATATTACAGGGCTTTTAGTTAGTCTTAAACCGGGAGATATCCTTTTTATAGATGAAATTCACAGGTTAAATCGTGTAAGTGAAGAGTTACTTTATCCTGCTATGGAAGATTTTCGTTTAGATATTACTATTGGAAAGGGTCAAAGTGCTAAAACTCGCAGTATTCCTTTACCTCCTTTCACTTTGATAGGGGCTACTACCAATATGGGTGCTTTGACTTCTCCTTTGCGGGATAGATTTGGGACGATCGAGCGGTTGCGTTTTTATGAGGTTGATGAGCTTACTTTGATAGTACAACGTAGTGCTTCGATTTTGGATGTGAAAGTTACTCAGGAGGGGGCGGAAGAAATCGCACGGCGGGCAAGAGGTACCCCAAGAATTGCTAATCGTTTGTTGAGGAGGGTAAGGGATTATGCCCAAGTTAGCAAGGTTAAGATGATTTCTCAGGAGTTGGCGGCGGAAGCTTTAGAAATTTTTCACGTGGATGCTTTGGGTTTGGATTGGACTGATCGCTTAGTGTTAACAAGTATGATTGAGCAGTTTCATGGTGGGCCGGTTGGTTTGGATTCTGTGGCGGCAGCGACTGGAGAGGATGCTAAGACTATTGAGGAGGTTTATGAGCCTTATTTGCTTCAGATTGGTTTTATTAATCGGACTCCTCGAGGTAGGGTTGTTACTAGGGCAGCGATGAAACATTTGGGTTTTTAAATAATATTTATTTTAATTTTTACTTTTAGTTATAATTTTATAGGTATTTATGTTTATAATTAGATTTTATTTTTCTTTTATTAAAGAAGATTTCGTAACTTTTGAATACTATCGAGATCGAAAATACTTTCTGTTAATTCTTCTAATTTTTCTAAAGAAAGTTGTTGAATTTTTTGCCTAATTTCTGATGGTATTTCCCCAAAACGTTTGGATAATAAACGCAAGAATATTGCCCTTGCTTCTTCTAGTTTTCCTTGTTTTTTTCCTTCTTCTTTGCCTTTAATTACTGAAGCCAATTGATCTTGAATAAATACTTCTTGTTTGCGTAATTTTTCTAATTCTTTGAGACTTAAATTAGCGGGATTGGCAATGTTTAATGCTAATTCTATTTCGGGTATTTCTCCTATTTTTTCGGGGATTATTTCTAAGTTTGGAGCATTTTTCATAAAGTAAATCCATTTATCAGTTAGGGTTTCTAATGCTTCTAATTCTTTCTTAAATTTTGGTAATTATACAAAAATCATTTTTAATTCCCAATCTTTATATTGAAAGTTTTTTTCTTCTTCTTTAAATACAAATTTGTGGATAACATCTTGACTTTCCTCTATGATTATAAAGTCTGTAATTGTTAATGCGATTACTGGGTTTAATTTGAGGTATCCTTCTCCTATTTTTAATTGATTAGTGTAAGTTTTGCTGAGATTATATACTACTCTTTTTTCAAAAGCTGCCACATTTAAAACCTGCATTTTGATTATTACAATGGTTTTATCATTGAGTATTGCTTCTACATCTAAATAAGTATCTTTTAAATCTACTGAATTTCCAGCATTATATGGATCAATTATTTCTAAGTCTTGAATTATGGATTGACTGTCATAAATTAAAGCATTTAAAAAGCTAATTAAAATTTTTTTACTTTGATTTGAACCAAAAATTTTCTTAAAGGCAAAGTCTGTTTTTGGATTAATAAATTCCATTTTTCTTTTCCTCCTTAAGTTAAATATTAAATATTAAATATTAAAGATCAATTATTAAATTATATCAATTTTATCCTTGGGAATGATAGAGTTTAAAAAACTTAAATCTAAGATAATTAACCACAATTTATTTTGCTTACTCTAGTTGCTTAAACTCCTAATTCTCTATCCCATATTTTTCTGATTTTCCCCATTTTTCCACAAATCTCTATCACAATTACGGGAAAAATAATATTAATCCTTTTCCTTTTCTATGATGATAATTTCTTGAGAATTTAAAGCTAACTCAATAGCATCACCATAGTTAATTTCAAGGATAAATGGTTAGAGGATTTCTATAATAGATTTATCTTAAAAATGATAGAGTTTAAAAAACTTAAATCTAAGATAATTAACCACAATTTATTTTGCTTACTCTAGTTGCTTAAACTCCTAATTCTCTATCCCATATTTTCCTCATTTTCC
>JANQIW010000085.1 GCA_028281945.1 Prochloraceae cyanobacterium PL24a_bin.78 | reverse complement strand
ATAGAAACGAATAGTGCACTCAATCCTTGAAACTATTGCCTTGTAAGGCTTTTAAGCGGATTGTCACCCTTTCAGGACTTAACCTTTTGTAGTATCTTTTAATTAGTTCAACTTCGCTATAATTAAGAACTATAGCAAAATTGAACAAGATAGAAAAGGGCAAGAAGCCTTAATATGAAAAGGATTTAGCCAATTCTCATCCTCTTCCCTCCTCAATCATGGCAAATCACGATATCCTCAATGTTATGAAATTTAGTCTTCTACATCCATTGCTCTATCTAATTTCTAGGGATTTAATAAAATTATTTTAACATAGAAAAACTCGGAGAGTGATATAACAGGGTTATACCAATTTTCTAAAACGATGATAGAGTTAAAAATATTAAAAATTAGTGGATTCTCGACCCCAAACCTATATCCCAAGTTATCCTTGTCCCCCAAGTCATCCTTGTCTCCTCCCCATCTAAGTCTATCGTACTTTTGGAAAAATGATATAAGAATATCCTAAAAATACTTGCACAAATGTTGATCCCTAACTCAAATTAGCATTAAAAATTTTATTCTAGTTATCTTTTTTTCGGAATAAGACCTCTTCTTTTTTCACCTGTTATCGCAAGTTGTAAGAAATTGGTTAAATGTTGAATATATTTATTGTCTGGAAATGATTCTAACTCTTGAATCGCTTCTTGTAAGGTTAAACCAGAATTATATAAAAGCCGAAATGCCTTCTTCAGATAACCCAATTCCTGCGAATCCAAACCAGATCGCTTTAAACCAACTAAATTAAGAGTTCGCACACGTGCTGGATTCCCTTCAACCAACATAAAAGGAGGCACATCACGATCGATTTTACTCATACCACCCAACATTGCTAACTTACCGACACGCACGAATTGATGGATTCCCAAAACCCCACCAATTACTGCCTTAGACTCAATGGTGACATGGCCAGCTAAAGCAACATTATTAGCAATAACAACATTATTTTCCACCACACAATTATGGGCCAAGTGAACATAAGCCATCAAAAGATTATTATCACCAACTTCTGTAGCCTCTCCCTCTCCAGTAGCTCGGTTAATTGTGACATACTCTCGAATACGATTACCATTACCAATTTTTACCCAACTTCGCGCACCTTGATACTTTAAATCTTGAGGTTCCAAACCAATAGCCGCCCCGGGGAAAATTTGATTATTCTCACCAATTTCCGTTGGGCCAGATATAATCGCATGGGAACCAATAGTTGTATGGGCACCTATTTTCACATCTCTTTCAATAACAGCATAGGGATCAACTCGAACCGTTGAATCCAGTTGAGCTTGAGGATGAATTACAGCAGTAGGATGTATTAGAGTATTCAAAAGGATTTCTCCATCGTAGCAAACAATCAATTTAGAATCAATCTATCAGAATCAATCTATCAGAGAAAATAACATTTCTGCTTCAACGGCCAGTTGTTCATCAACAAAACCTTTCCCCTGCATTTTACCAATTCTATTTCTTTTAAAGGATAACAATTCTACTTTTAAAATTAAGCGATCGCCTGGAATCACTTGACGGCGAAAACGAGCTTTATCAATCCCTGCAAAGGCGAAAAATTTCCCATTCATATCAGGAAGTTGACTTAAAACTATCCCCCCAACTTGTGCCAAAGCTTCGATCATTAAAACTCCGGGCATTAATGGGCGATTGGGTAAATGGCCTTGAAAATGAGGTTCATTAAAAGTGACATTTTTGATCCCTACGGCATATTCACCTGGTACATATTCTATTATGCGATCAACCAGAGCAAAAGGGTAACGATGAGGCAATAAAGCATGAATTTCTTCCACACTTAAAGTAGAATTCTTGTGATCTGAATCAGTTGAAGTATCAATTGTTGACATAATCTTGAACGTTAAGATTTTTTAAAGCATTTACTAATTGGATATGGAGTTTATGGCTGGCTTTATAGGCAAGGTAATGAGCTTTCGGAAAAGTCCCCAACAAGCTTAAATCCCCTACTAAATCTAATAGTTTATGACGAACTGGTTCATTTGGAAACCTTAAAGGAGGATTGAGCCAACCATTGTGATCACAGACTAAAGCATTTTCGAGATTACCACCTTTAATTAAACCAGAAGCTTGTAATTTTTCGATTTGATCTGCAAAACCAAAAGTTCTGGCCGGGGCTACACCCAAAGCAAAACTTTCTGTCGCTGGATTCCAACTATACCATTGATTGCCAATGGCAGAATATTCAAAATCAATTCCGTAAGTAAAACGAATAGCAGTAGCTGGTATCGCCGCCACAAAACTATCTCCATCTCTGATCCAAATAGGTATTTCTAGAGAAACATGAGGATCTAAAAATACCGAAGTATTAGTAACTATTTCCCAATTAGCAATGGATTCCGTCCAAATCTTGGCGGAACCATCTAACAAAGGTACTTCTGGCCCATCTATTTCGATTCTGGCATTTTCCACTCCACTTGCTGCCAATGCTGCTAAGAGATGTTCTACTGTACGGACTTTTGCTTCTCCTCTGGCTAATTCAGTGGAGAGAATGGTTTGACTTACTGAATCTACTATGGCCGGAATTTGTGGAGAGTTTGGTAAATCTTTTCTGACAAAATAACGTCCTTCTCCTGGTTTTGCTGGGAAAATCTGAATTTTAACTTTTTCTCCTGAATGCAAACCTATTCCTGTTATAGTTATTTCTTTATTCATAAATATTTTAAATTATGATTTTCTTAAATTAAGATTTAACTTCTTTTTCCTTTACACAATTCTTATAAAAATATTAAGAAGCATTCTAATTTACCATCCACCATTATTTTCACTTTTTCTTACTTACAACTTCTGGTTTTCGATTTTCTTCCTTTGAATCGCGATTTCTAGGAACTTCATAGGTAAAAAAGTCATATGCTAGTTTAGTATTAGGGAAAATCGATCGAGCTTCTGAGAGTAAATCTTTGATTTCTAAGGGATTGCCCGGAGCATAACGAGGGCTAAAATGAGTCATGATCAATAATTTAACTTGGGCAGCTAAGGCTGTTTGTGCTGCCATGGTGGATGTTGAGTGCAAACGTTGAAAGGCTAAATCAGCTTCTTGATGGGCAAAAGTTGCTTCATGAATTAAAACATCAGCATCTTTTGCTAATTCCACCGCAGAATCGCAATAAATTGTATCTGTACAATAAACTATTTTTCTACCTATTTCTGGTTTACCACAAAGTTCTTTACCATAAATTTTACGTCCATCGGATAAGGTAACTAATTCACCACGTTTGAGATTAGCATAAATTGGTCCCGGAGGAATTCCCATGGCAATGGCTTTGTCTACATTAAACTTTCCGGCTCGATCTTTTTCTACGATTCGATAACCAAAAGCGGGCACTCTATGTTTTAAAGCATCACAACTAACTAGGAATTCTTCATCTTCATAGACAATTCCGGGGGAAACATGATGCACGGTAATTTTAAAAGCAAGATTAGTATAAGAGTATTTAGTACAAGCACGGATATAATCTTTTAGAGGAGCCGGCCCATAAATTTCAACATCTTGAGCATTCCCCGCTAATCCACAACTTGCTAATAGGCCGATTAACCCAAATATATGATCTCCGTGTAAATGGGTGATGAAAATTCTTGTAATCTGAGATATTTTTAATTCACTACGTAATAGTTGATGTTGGGTGCCTTCTCCACAATCAAATAGCCAAACTTCTCCTTTTTGTGGCAAACGCACCGCCAAACTGGATACATTTCTCGATCGAGTTGGTACTCCTGAACTTGTTCCTAAAAAGGTTATTTCCACAATTATTTTAATAATATATTTTACTTTTTTCTATCTATACTAACATATTTCTTTTAGTTCTAGCTACAATTTTAAAGAATTTCCTAAAAATTCTCAAATTTGGCAATCTTTGAGATTCAAATTATAAATCTAAGTTCTTGTTAAATTTAAAAATCCTTAAATCTAACTAATAGGAAATATTAAGCAAATACTTGTATCAGTAAAACTTCTGAATTAATCAGATTTATTTGATAGTTTGGACAATTTTTATTTTTTGTCGATAAGAAATTGATAATAAATTCTCATTTTTTGGTAAACTTCAAAATGATAATATATTATTAGTTAATAAAATAAACTATGAGCAGTAACTTATTTTTCGATGATACGTTTTCAAATCGGAAACAAGAAACAAAACCAAACCAACAAAATCAACCAAACCAACCAGAAGAAGGCGACGAACAAGAATATCGTATTTGGATCAATGAGGACTATTATATACCAGTTAATGCAGAAGGAGAATGTATAGGTACTTGTTTTGAAGGTGCTTTAGGATATGTCATCAAAATTATCTCAAGGAATGAAGAGACACGTTTTGCCCTTAAAATACCTAAACTTCATGGAGATACTGAGCGGGAAAATTTTTATATTAGTAATCTGATGGAAAAAGAATCAGATGCAGTTCGCAGGATAATTGGAGGACAAAATAGCACTCAAGGTTTATTAAATGCTCAAACCTTGATGGAAAATATTTTAAGAAAACCAATTAAACTTTCAATAGAGCATGAAAGATACGATCTGAATGAATCTCAATTGTTCGTTAAATATCAAAAAGGGAAAAAACCAATTTTTTGTTTGGTAAAAATCCAACACGAAGAGCAAGAAGAGCAAGGTATTGAAATTAAATATTACCCTCCAAGATCTTATTGTCCTATAAAAAATAGAAATATTGCAGAACAGTTTCAAGAAAATTTTAATCAAATAAAAAATCAATTTCAGGAGACTATCATAGTAGATGTTATAGAAGATAACAATAATTCAGATACAAATATTAGACTTTCTAGAATTAGAGATCTAAGAGAAGTCACAGAAAATAGATGGTATACTTGTATTCCAAGTGTAATTTATGACTGGAAGCCTGGAACTTTGCAAGAAGTCATTAGTCGCAGACAACGCCAGAATAGATGGAGTCTTCAAGAACATCTTGATCTTATATCTACTTTGTGTCAAGGTTTAAGATTACTCCATGAGAGAAATAGATTACATACAGATTTGCGCCCTGCCAATGTGGTTTATGGAGATATGGAAAACCCAAGGGATTATGAACTTTCTGATTATGGTAGTTTAGCAGAAAATTCCAATCCAACAGAAGATGGAATTATTATAGGCCCAGTTATATTAGGAGAGAGAAGTTCACCATTTTATGCCCCAGAAAGACAATCAGGCAGAGAACTAGAATCAGCCAATGCTGTTGTAATTAAATATAATCAAGATTCAGATTATCTTTATATGATTATAGGTTGGAGAGATGATTTAATAGATTCTCAAACAAATCAAGTAAAAATACAAGAAATAGAACGAATTATTCAGGCAGCATACAATCAAAATGATGTAAATCTTGGTAATAGTGATAATAATCAAGAAAATTTAAGAGCAGGCGATCGAATTCAGATTAAAAACTATATTTTTGAATTAAAATCTCATGAGAAAAATATAGAAAATAAAAAAGTTCTTAAATGTAATTCGGTTTTTTGGCAAATATATCATAATAAAATCACTATTAAAGCTAATCCTTCTAAAGAATTTCAATCTGAATATCAATATTTCTCTATTTCCCGAACTGTAGAGTTATTACAATGGTCTGTAGCAACGGATATTTATGGTTTGGGTGCTTTAGCATTATACTCTGTATATGGCGATTATGAATCAAATGATCCAAATTATAATATAGATGAAACATTCAAAGAGATGATTAGTAGTCTTAATAGTATTCCTTATTTCCAAAAAATTTGGCCAGAATTAGAATCTTTAAGAATAAATTTAGAAGATGCTCTAGAATCGGATGAACAAAATTTAGCCGATATTCCCTATCACAATTATACTCTTACTTCACCTCAAGAAGAAACAAAAACCAACAATATAAATCCCAATTCTGAAAATCAATCGGATAAGCAGAAAAAAGAAGGAACTTTAAAAGAAGCTACTGAACGTATTTCTAGTTTGATTATTCAAACTGTACCAGGTACTATAAATCTTCTCACAGCTATAGATAATCATTTAGGACATTTTATTTTCTTTATACACTTTATTTTTTGTTGTTTACATCGAAAAGAAAATTTAGAAATTCAAAATCGAGAGGGAGAATTACCCTTTTGCACAAGACGTGACGAACAAACCAATGAAAATAATGAAAATAATGCAGCTAAAAAAGCTTCGGATCGTATAACACAACTAATAAAAATAATTAATAGAGATGCTTTGAATAACTTTCAAGTAATTCTAAATGATACAGAACAATCTCCAATGCAACATGAGCCTGTTATCAGACTTGAATATCAAAAATTAAAAAGTCAATTACAAGAGAAAAAAGAAGAGTTAATAGTTAGAAGTGATCAATTACAAGAAAGAGAACGGGAGTTAAATGAAGCTCGAAATGAACTACAACAAAAAGAAGAAGAGTTAGAGAACATTCAACAAGAATATAATTTGCTTAATGAAAGATATGAGGAAAGTAAAAATACCGAAAATCAAATAATTGACTATTTAGATTCAATAAATATTTTACAGAGTCTTCAGACTCCTTTTTATCAGATAAAAAATAAATTAAAAAGTATTTTAAATCAATCAGAAATAGATTTATAAATTCAGAAATTTATAAATTTAATCTTTTTTGATTTTATTTTAAAAGTGATTTAGTTAATAAAGAGTTTTCATGATGTATCTAATGAAAACTATAGAGATTGATACTGATTAGTACAAAAGTTCTCACCTTGAAGGAAGCTAACAGCTAACCCAGATAAACTATCCACTTTGAATTATAAAGAAATGTCGATCGTAAACTTGCAAAAGTTAAAACAGTATTAATTGAGATAGAATATACTCTGAAAATTAAAATCTTTATTACAGTTTAGTATTGCCATAATACTTATCTTTTGAAACTATGTTAAAAAAATCGACTCAGAAAGGAAAAAATCAATTAAAGTGGCTTTTTTTATTAATTTTCTGGTGTATTTTTGCCAATCCCGCTCAAGCAGCAGTTCAATTACGCATCGCAATTAAAAGAAATATCGATCAATTACAATTAGGTAGTTCTACTTCCGCTGTTATTCGTAACGAATCTGGTAGAAAAGTAGGAGAAATTGCCCCACTTAATTCAATTAAGGCATATTCTCAAAATGGCAAAATCGGTTTTAATCAATCCCAATCCAATCAAATCTGGATCGAACCACAACAAGGAGGTTATGTCTGGATAGACGATCGTTGGTATCGAGGAAAAGTGAGAGTAGTACCTCAAGGCAATACTTTTACAGCCATCAATTATGTTAATTTGGAAGACTATCTCTATAGTGTTGTGGGGGCAGAAGCAATTCCTAGTTGGCCAGCAGACGCTCTCAAAGCTCAAGCAGTAGCCGCTCGTAGTTATGCTTTATATAAGAAATCTACCACGAAGAATAACCTTTACGATTTAGATACAACCACCAGAACTCAAGTTTACAAAGGCTTAAATAGCGAATATACAACTACCCACGATGCGGTTAATTCTACCTTAGGACAGGTAATGACTTATGGAGGAAAACCTATTCTCGCTGTATTTCATTCTGCTTCCGGTGGTCATACAGAAAATGTAGAAGATATTTGGACATCTCCCTTGCCTTATTTGCGAGGAGTAAAAGATTTCGATCGATATTCTCCAGTTTATAATTGGCAAAAAGTAGTTTATAACCAAGAATTCAGTAATTTAATAGGGGGAGTTGGTAGGTTAAGAGCTATAAATCCCGAAAAAAGAACTCCTAGAGGGAGGGTAGTAAGAATGAGAGTAATAGGAGATCGTGGGACAAAAACCTTAACAGGAGATCAACTTCGTAAGATTTTAGATTTAAGAAGTACCCTCTTTAATATTGATTTTAATGGAAATAACCTAGAAATTAATGGTAAAGGTTTTGGTCATGGTGTTGGATTAAGTCAATGGGGTTCTCATTATTTAGCTCAAACAGGAACTAATTATCGACAAATTCTCTCACATTATTATCAAAGAGTAAAAATATCTAATTTTAAAACTCGTTAATGTAATTTCGATGTTATCTCTTAGAATCAAATAAGGGATAAATTTTCCGATTAAGATTAAGAAACGTTTTAATAAGTTGTTGTAGAGTTTTTGGGACTTATTTATAGTCCCATTTTTAGCAAGCTTATATCACTTTTAGTGAAAGTTATGAGATATTGAATGGTGGATGAAGAGAATAGGGAGATGTGGAAGAATAGGGATATAAAGAATTTAGGAGTTTAAGCTAGGAGAGTAAGGGAAATAAATTTTAGTTAATTATCCTAGATTGAGGATTTTTCAACTCTAGTACTATTTTAGATAATTAGTATTAGGAGAATAATGATTAATTATATAGAGAGGTAAAAGCCTTAACAAGAAATTCTCAAATATAGATTATTACTTATAATCAATACCTCAATGAATTAACTCTGATCTCCAAGAGAGAATAAAATTTATATTTACTTATTGGCTAGAGTGATTGTATATTAATTAACTTCTAAAAATAATTAATACCGGATAATTAGAGAATATGATATTTACTTTATGACTTTATTATTTTATTGATTAATATTTCTTTAATACTTCAAGAATATTTTTAAAGTTATTTTTATCAAATACTTGAAAAAACTTGATTCTTAAATAATTCAACTAAAGCTGAACCGCAAATGTTAGCATTACCACAGAAAAGAAAAAGTGATAGAAAAAGGAAAAGAATACTCAATGTTGGATTATGATAAGTCCATATCTTTTGATGGAAGGGATATTCGCTTAAAAATAGGATTGTTAGCTCCACAAGCCGGTGGTTCTGTTTTAATTGAATCAGGAGATACAGCCGTATTAGTAACAGCCACAAGAACTGCTGCTCGTGAAGGAATTGATTTTGTTCCCCTCATTGTGGATTATGAAGAAAGGCTTTATGCCGCAGGTAGAATACCAGGGGGTTTCTTAAGAAGAGAAGGTCGCCCTCCAGAAAAGGCTACCCTAACTAGTCGTTTAATCGATCGTCCTTTACGCCCTTTATTTCCTAATTGGTTCCGAGATGATATTCAAATAGTAGCTACCACCTTATCCATGGATGAAGAAGTGCCCCCAGATGTTTTAGCAGTGACGGGATCATCTATTGCGGTTCTTTTGGCTTCTATTCCCTTCTATGGACCAATGGCTGCTGTGAGAGTAGGATTAGTAGGAGATGACTTTATTATTAATCCCACCTTTAAAGAAATTGAGGGAGGAGATTTAGATTTAGTAGTTGCGGGTAGTCCTGATGGAGTAGTAATGGTGGAAGCAGGAGCAAATCAATTACTAGAACAGGACATTATTGAGGCAATTGATTTTGGTTATGAAGCAGTTTTGGAATTAATCAAAGCTCAAAAAGAATTATTGGAAGATTTAAATCTTTCTCTTATTGAGGAAGAAGCACCAGAAATAAATGAGAATATTCAACAATTTATTCAGGATAACTGCGCTGAAAAAATTAAAAATGTTCTGAGTCAATATGAGTTGGATAAAAATGGTCGAGATTTGGCTTTAGATGCCATTCAAGAGAATCTAGTAGACACATCTATTGCTCAATTATCAGAAGAAGATAGTATTAAAATCGCGCTCACAGAAGATTCAAAATTAGTATCTATACTCTTTAAAAATCTCACAAAAAAATTAATGCGTCTTCAAATTCTTGAAGAAGGAATTCGAGTAGATGGACGAAAACTGGATCAAGTACGTCCGATCAAGTGTCATATTGGATTATTGCCTGCTCGAGTTCATGGTAGTGCAATTTTTGCCAGAGGATTAACCCAAGTGCTTTCTATTGCTACTTTAGGAACTCCGGGGGATGCACAAGAATTGGCAGATGATTTACATCCAGACGAACAAAAACGTTATATACATCACTATAATTTCCCTCCCTATTCAGTAGGAGAAACCAAACCTTTACGTTCTCCCGGACGACGAGAAATTGGTCATGGTGCTTTAGCGGAAAGAGCCATTGTTCCTGTATTACCTCCACAAGAACAATTCCCTTATGTAGTAAGAGTAGTTTCAGAAGTATTATCTTCTAATGGTTCTACTTCAATGGGATCCGTTTGTGGTTCAACTTTGGCTTTAATGGATGCAGGTGTACCAATTACTAAGCCTGTAAGTGGTGCGGCAATGGGTTTAATTAAGGAAGGTGATGAAGTCCGTATTCTCACAGATATTCAGGGAATTGAAGATTTTCTAGGAGATATGGATTTTAAAGTGGCTGGAACGGATTCTGGAATCACGGCTTTACAAATGGATATGAAAATAACTGGCTTATCCATGGATATTGTGGCTCAAGCGATTGATCAAGCAAAATCAGCACGTATACATATTCTAGACAAAATGCTAGAAACCATTGATCAACCTCGTCCAAGTTTATCTCCATTTGCTCCAAGATTACTAAGAATGAAAATCGATCCTGAAACTATTGGTTTAGTTATTGGCCCTGGAGGTAAAACTATTAAGGGCATTACTGATCAAACAGGGGCAAAAATTGATATCGATGATGACGGAACCGTAACTATTTCAGCAATACAAGCGGAAAAAGCTGAGAAGGCTAAAAAATTAATCTACAATATGACTCGCAAACTTAATGAAGGTGAGGTTTATGTAGGGCGTGTTACTCGAATTATTGATATCGGAGCTTTTGTGGAAGTGCTTCCAGGTAAAGAAGGAATGATACATATTTCTCAATTAGCAGAAGGAAGGGTAGGTAAAGTTGAAGATGAGGTAGCTGTTGGTGATGAAGTGGTTGTCAAAGTACGAGGTTTTGATGGTAAAGGCCGTTTAAATTTGACTCGTTTAGGCATTCATCCGGAAGAAGCTGCTGCCGCTAGAGATGCAGTGTTTCAATAGTTTTTAAGATTTTTAGTTTGGCGAGCTAAGTGCTCGCGGATTCTATGAGTTAAAAACTTGGGAGTTTGGGTAGTTTGGGTAGTTTGGGTAGTTTGGAGTAGTTTGCATTAGATTATTAGAAAGATGCAATTTATACACTCTTAATTATTAATTATTACTTATTACTTATTACTTCCTCAAGTTGTAGTCTTAATATGGTTTTTCTCATAATTTTGATAGAGATGGAGA
>JANQIW010000076.1 GCA_028281945.1 Prochloraceae cyanobacterium PL24a_bin.78 | reverse complement strand
CCGCGCATTTACTAATGTAGTTCCTTTTTCAGGAAATGTCAACCCTTTTGGCATTTTTTTTTCAAATTCTTTAATCCCTCTCTCTCTCTAGCTTTGAAGCATTTTTTGTGGCAAAATAGCCAAAATTGAAGAAAATTTTTTTGGAAAAATATGTTTTTTTTACCTCCTTGGATTGTAATTGACTCTTCTATCCATAATTGGTTATTAGAGGATATCGGTAGAGGCGATCGCACTACTATTGGTTTGAAAGGTTCTTTTCCGCAAAAAGGAGAGGCTCAATGGGTGGTTAAATCTTCAGGAATCATTGCTGGCTTACCTATTGCCGCTAGAGTTTTCTATTTATTAAATCCAGAGGTCAAATTTCTTCCTTTAGTTGCTGAGGGCGAAATTTGTCAAGCAGGACAAATAATTGCTCAATTGGAAGGGCCTTCTGATGTTTTGCTAATGGGGGAAAGAGTAGCACTAAATCTTACTATGCGCCTTAGTGGAATTGCTACTCTGACAAGGCAATATACTGAAAAAATAGCTGATCTCAAAACTCAATTAGCTGATACTAGGAAAACTACTCCCGGTTTAAGAATTTTAGAAAAATATGCAACTCAAGTAGGTGGAGCGGTTAATCATCGTATGGGTTTAGATGATGCTGTCATGATTAAAGATAATCATATTAAAGCTGCTGGCAGTATTGGAGAAGCTATTTCTCAAATCAAAAAGACTATTCCTTATCCTCTGACGATCGAAGTAGAAACTACTACTATCCATGAAGTTCAAGGGGCTTTAAGCCACGGAGCCGATATTATTATGCTTGATAATATGTCCATAGATAAAATCCGTCCTGCAGTACAATTAATTCGTGCTACTAATAACAAGGTAAAAATTGAAGCTTCAGGAAATATTACCTTGGATAATCTTCGGAAAGTGGCTCAAACTGGTGTTGACTATATCTCAACTAGTGCTCCTATTACTCGATCGACTTGGCTTGATTTAAGTATGAGATTCATTTGAGATTTTTTTTAGTAATACTCGATAGATGGGTTTTCCTTTTACAAGAGTAGCTTTTTCTCTTTCTGTGGCAACTGGAAAAGGGTTTTTATCTAAATACATTCCATCATGTTGTTTTTTAAAGTTAGGATTTAGTAAAAATCTCTCCTCCATTTCTTGAGTAACAGATTCAATATCAGATTGTAATAAAACTTGTCCACCTTCTACTAAATATTCACCAATAGAATTTACCAAGTCTAATTGTACAATCCTTCTTTTGATATGTTTTTGTTTAAACCAAGGATCTGGAAATTGAATGCTAACATAGTTTAGAACACCATTTGGCAATGATTTAAATAGCTTTTTTTCATAACAATTAATATTGTAAAATAAATAATAAAGATTATTTAGACCTAATTGATCCCGATATAAATTAGCTTCTTGAACTAACAGTTTGCGAATTTCTACTCCCAAAAAGTTAGTATAAGGTTCTAATTGAGCCATTTCTAATAAAAATCTTCCTCTCGCACAACCAATATCAAGATGTAATGGTTGATTAAGATCTCCATATATCTCTCTCCAATTAGGAAGATTTATGGGGATTTGATATCTTTGACTTAATGGATTAACGTGTTGACGAACTCTTACTCTTCCCAACTTTCTCAATCTCCTCGATTTTTTGATTTACTATTGCTGATTTACTATTTCTCAATCTCATATCATTATTATTTTGAAAAAAAAACTGTTATTGTCAACAATTTCCTTAACAAAAATGTAAAAAAAATATAAAATACGATCGTCTCTCAATTTCTCTAAATCAATAACCATGAATTTTCGATTTGCCATAGCAAGCGATCTCCACATAGCAACTCCTCCAACTATTTGGAATCATCCTAGTCGGTTTCATCTAGTAGAAATTAGTATTAGTGCTTTAGAAAAAGTTTTCAATCATTTAGAACAACTTCAGATAGATTTCCTCCTAATTCCAGGAGATTTAACCCAAGATGGGGAAGTTGAAAACCATCAATGGTTAGAAAAACGCTTAGAATCTTTACCTTATCCTGTATATGTTGTACCAGGAAATCACGATGTTCCTAACTTAAATCCAATTGATGGGAAAATAGGATTCCAAGATTTCCCCTATTATTATCGTAAATATGGATATAATAATCCTAAACAAATATATTATAGTCATGAGATTTTCCCTGGGCTTCAGTTAATAGGCTTAAATTCTAATCAATTTAACTCAGAAGGAAAACAATTAGGTTGTTTAGACGAACAACAGTTAATCTGGCTAGAACAAACCCTTACAGAAGTTCAAGATAAATTTATTATTTTAATGGTTCATCATAATGTAATCGAGCATTTACCGGGACAATCTTCTCATCAACTTGGTAAACGTTATATGCTTGATAATGCTCCTAAACTTTTAAATATTCTGAAACAGTTTGGAGTTAAACTAATCTTTACTGGACATTTGCACGTTCAAGATGTTGCTTCTCATGATGATATTTATGAAATTACTACTGGATCTTTAGTTACTTACCCCCATCCTTATCGAATTTTAAATTTACAAACCAAAGCTAATGGTTGTTATGAATTAAATATAGAATCTTATAAGATTAATTCTGTACCTGGTTGGGAAGATTTATCTGGAAGATCTAGGGAATGGATCGGACAAAGATCTAAAATGTTTATGATGAAATTACTTACTGAATCTCCTTTAAATTTATCAGCAACAGAAGCAGAAAAATACTTACCTTCCCTTCGTTACTTTTGGGCGGATATTGCCTCTGGAGATAATATCTTTAATTTCCCTGATTTTCCCCAACCAGTAAGAGAATATTTCGAGCAATTTGGAGCTATTGATTCTAATAGAAATCCTAACCAAATTGACAATAAGGTAACTCTTTTAATTTGATTTTCGATTTTTAACAGGGTTAAATTTCAAGCTATTTCTGCTTTGAAAATGAGATAAATTCATCAAAAATACTAATGAAGTTGACGAATAATTCCAAAAGCTGAAGTATAACCATGTAAAAAGGTTTTTCCCGCAACTGGCCCTATTTCTCCACTACAGAAAAATCCTCCTAAAGGAATATTTTCTAGGTAACTACGGAATAATTCTGAATCAAAATTGGGCTTCTGATATAGCCCTTCTCCCCTTCCCAAACAGGAAAACATTAAAGCTCCTGCTGGTGCATTGAATTGGTTTTCTTGATAGGCAGAAAGAAGCATTGATAAATCTTGTGCTGAGGCTGTGGCATCTCGAAGATGAAATTGGATTCTTTGTCCGGGACGAATGCGATCACCTATAGCTATTGCTCCTAGTTTAGGATCTACTCCTAAGATATTACGAATTAAAAAGTCACCTTGTTGTAATTTTTGTTTGAATACGTCACTAGCCATGCCGATAAAAAGAGAATGTTGAGCTAATTGTCGATCGTTTTCATCTAAGGTTTGGACTAACTCTCTTAACATAGTTAAAGGAGGCAGGGTTTTTTGATTTTCATCGGTTAATTCTAAGATAATATTGCGATCGCCTTTAGCAATTTGATATACAGGGCCAATAGGACGACATCCTTGGGCTACAATAGTTTCTAAAACAATATTTCCACTTAAAGCTATGCCAATGGTTCCTTCACGGTATAGAGCATTACCAGGACGATTTTGGGAGTAATAAAATAGAGCACTACTACCCGGAGTTTGACCAGAACTTGCTAATCCTCCAATTTTTACGGAACCAGAATAGGCAAAGTCTAAGCCTTCTAATAAATCATTAATTTTTGAGGTAAAAGGATCTGAAAGTAAAATAAATTGAGGTTTTTTCTGGGGAGGTACATCAATTAATTTAATCCAACTTTCAGGAGGGCTATCTAAGTCTGGTAAATCTTGTGAGATATGAAAACTATCGATTTCTACATCTGGTAAATAGGCTGCGGTTAAACTGATGGCAATATTCCCTTCTACTTCTACCACTCGAGAGTTGCTTTCCATTCCTACAATGCCACCACCACCACAACCAATTACTACTGACATAGGTAATTTTTCTAATAATAATGGTATGACACGAGGATATTCGCTAGCATAGGCAGAGGAAACAAATATTATTCCTAAATTTGGTGTTACATCTATTGATTCTTTAACTCGATCGCTTATTTCAGTTAAAGCACCTTCTAAAGATGGACAAGTTGATAATACATTAGTCCATTGGATTTTATTAGTCATAAAAGCATTGAAAAATATAATGTAGTCTATTAATTTTAACAACAAGTACTATTGTAGTTGGTTTTAAATAAAAAGTATTACAGACTATAACTAGCTTTTCGGTTTTGACGCTCCCGGTGCTAAATCAGAGATTGTAACAGGGGATTCTGGATTCACAGATTCGTAACTAGACAAATATGATTATTCATCCCCGTCCGACCATCACGACTGCGCTTTTTCTTTGACGATCCGCCCGACCGCCATTAATCCTCTATTTTTAATGACTTGAGCACTAGCTATATCTCTTTGTTCTTGATATCCACAATGTTGACAAGTATGTACTCTTTGGTTTAATTTCTTTTTACCAGTATTTTTTCCACATTTTGGACATTCTTGAGATGTACCATCTTTATTTACTTTTAAATAAAATTTGCCACGCTTCCAGCAAATAAAGGGTAGTATTTCATTTATAAATTGACCTATTCCAGAATCTAAGGATTGTTTTCTTACTATTCCTCTACTCCAAGAAACAAAGTTAATATCTTCTACGAAAATATTATCTGTTAAATTACAAAGATAATGACCTAATTTGAAGTGCCAATCTCTCCTAGTATTAGCAATTTTTTCATGTAATAAAGCTATCTTATTCTGGAGTTTTAACCAACTATTTGAACCTTTAACCTTATTTTTCAACTGTCTTTGTAGCAATTTCAGCTTACATAAAGTATCTCTTAAGAATTTAGGTGCTTTGATTAATTCTCCTGAATCTGTAGCAATAAATGATTCAATGCCTACATCTAATCCTAAACTAACTTCTCCAACAGGAGCATCAGGACAAACTTCTAAGGATTGAAAAGTTAACATCAGGTAATATCCACTTGCTTTTTTCACTATCCTTACTTGTTTTGGAATGAAACCGATGGGGTAATCTCGAGATTGCCAAATCCTGACCCATCCTAATTGGGGTAATTTGACCTTCCCTATGCCTAAACAGTTTTTCAGCATTTGGGGAAAAACAAAACTCCTAATTCTCTTTTTGTAACGGGGAAATCCATTCCCTTTAGCTTTCATATCTAAAAAAGCTTTATCTAGTGTTTTTAAGGTTTGCTGTAATACTTGTGCGTTAACAGACTTTAAAACAGGATATTTCTTTTTTCCTTCAGTTAAATTCTTAGATTGGATATTATAGTTAGGAAAAGGTGTATTAGCAGGGATTATATATTCATAAATTAAAGAACATGAATTAACAAGTGATTTTCTACTTCTTAACCAATCTTTTCGTTCACAAAGAGCATAATTATAAACTTGACGACAAACTTCCAAAGTATGTTCTACTATCTCTATTTGTTGTCGGTTTAATTTTAGCTTATATTGGTAAGTTAGATTGATCACTTTCTTGATATTTTTTAATTTTTTTATTATGTGCTTTACTATATCATTACATCAAACCTTTTGTAAAGAATCAAAATCTAGTATGATTTATGAGGAAAAGCTATCGCTTTATTTTTTTCTTGGTCAAAATTCATAGACCGCTAATTTTGTTTTTATTTTTGTGGAAAAATTTAACGGGAGTCCTCTTTTGACATTTTTAAGATAGTGTGGAAAACCGAGATGGAAAATCTTGATAATAATATTTTAAAATTAAATTATAGAAGAAATAATGCAATGCTAAAGAGTTAACGTTAAACTAACAAATATTAGCTATAGAGCTAGAAGATAGTTTAAAATTACTTAAAACAGGAGTAAAACAATTTATGAGCAATATACAAGAACAAATTAATAAAGAACGGGAAGAAGCTAGAAAAGCTTGCAGTATAGATGATAAATCCCCAGAATGTGCAGCTGCTTGGGATGCAGTAGAAGAATTACAAGCAGAAGCTGCTCACCAACAACAAGCCAATCCAGTAAAAAATGATTTTGAGAAGTATTGCGAAGATAATCCTGACGCTGACGAATGTCGTGTTTATGAAGACTAATACTTAAGTAGGAAATCAGTTAAAAATAATTCCTTATAGGATAATTGTAGCAGTGGGAGAGAGTTTATGGGTTTTTCTCACTGCTAATTTTTTTTGAGGATATTCCATTTCTTAATAAAGCTTTTAAAGTTTTATAGTATAAAATCCTAATTATGGTATTTTGGAACCTTGATGGTTATGATTAAAGAGCAATAGCAAACTTATTTTAAGATTTGTTTGGACCTATGTGTTTTTTTTGTAATAAATTTGAAATATAACTAAAATAAAATGGAGCAATTATTAAGACCTTTAGTATGGACTGATTATAGATTAGCAGTATTATTTACTGTAATGTTTCCTATAGTATTATTAATTTTGTCGTTTATCAAAAAATCTGAAGCTGTTACTAAATTATTAATTATTTATTGGCGAGTAGCTAGTTTATTAATGATTACAGTTTATTTAATGATTCCTGCTTGGCCAATTGGTTTTCTTAGCGGTTTAGCTGCCAGAATTTTAATACCCATTTCTTTATGGTTTTGGGTAGATTTAAACGATGAAATTAAAGATTTACCCAAAAGTATTCTCAAGTTACTATTCACTTCTTGGCGTTGGGCTATGACAATTTATTGTATTCTAGGCGTAATCCTAAATTTAAGTACAGGTTTTATCTCTTGTGCTTTCTCTTCTAATGTTACTACTATTACTAAATGTAGAGTATGGTTAGAAGCTCCTTGGGGTTACAAAGCAATGATTCATGCTGACTCTAGACCAGGTTTCTTGGGTTTTTTGGGTATGGTGGGATTAGTTGTTTACATTGTTTATCTGGGATACTTTGTATTTATTAGATTAGGAAAACAAGGCAGAACTGCATTAGAACAATAATTAAATAAATCATTTTATGTCTACTAACCTTAAAGGAAAACGATTAGAAGAATATACTATCAAAAAACCTAATGAAGTTTTGCTGGTTACAATTGAAATATTATCGGTTGAAGACCAAATATTAATATTTAAAGGGTTTTCAAGTTCTTTAATGGGATCGACATCTAATAATCCAGATATACCTATTTTGCCAGAAACAGCCATAATTAAAAGTATCGATCGCATTTTTAGTCCATATAATCCTAATCAACCAAAATATATTCAACAAGGATTAACTTGGCAGGAAATGGAATCAATTTTATCAGAAATGGGAATTTGATCCATGTTAAAAGATAAATTAAAATTCAAGTATTATTTACAAACAATAAAAAAATAATTTAATACTATAATGTGAGTGAGGAAAATTCAATGGTTCAAGTACCAGCTTATAAAAATAATGGAAAAGTAACATCAGATTTTGTCTCTATACCAAAAGAAAATCAAAATTTGACTAACTTACCAACAACTCGTTTATTTGGAACTGATGGAATTCGTGGAAAAGTAGGTGAGTTATTAACCCCAAATCTGGCTTTAGCTATTGGAAAAGCCGCAGGAAAAGTATTAAAAGAATTGTCCAATACTTCAAATATCGTAATTATTGGTCAAGATTCTCGTAATTCTAGTGATATGTTGGCTATGGCTTGTGGAGCTGGTTTGACTTCAGCTGGTTTAGATGTCTGGAATTTAGGGCTTTGTCCTACTCCTGCTGTAGCTCATCTAACGAGAAAAACCACAGCAATTGGTGGAATTATGATATCAGCAAGTCACAATCCACCAGAAGATAATGGGATTAAGTTTTTTGGCAATGATGGTACAAAATTATCCACTATACTCACTGAAAAAATAGAAGCTGTTATAAGAAATAATTTTTTATCAAAAGATTTAGTTGATAGTGAAAAAGAATTAGTTGATTCTTCTAAATTTTGGGGGAAAAGTTATCAACGTCATGAATTGGTCGATGATTATATTCATAGTTTAAAAAATTCTTTTGCCTCCAATATAAATTTGAAAGGAATTCGAGTAGTTTTAGATTTAGCTTGGGGGGCGAGTGTAGAAACTGCACCATCAATTTTTAAAGCTTTAGGTGCTGAAGTTATAACTATTAATGATCTTCCAGATGGAAATCGTATAAATGTCAATTGTGGTTCAACTCATTTAGATAATTTAATAGCAGCGGTTTCCCACTATGAAGCAGATTTAGGTTTTGCTTTTGATGGAGATGCCGATCGAGTAATGGCAGTAGATGGAAAGGGTAGAGTAGTCAATGGAGATTATATTCTCTATCTTTGGGGTAATCTACTCCGTCAACAAGAATTATTGCCAGACAATACTATTGTTACTACCGTAATGGCTAATTTAGGATTTGAAAAAGCTTGGGAAAAGTTGGGTGGAAAATTAATCAGAACATCTGTAGGAGATAGTCACGTTCAAGCCCAAATGTGGCTCACAGGAGCAATGTTAGGGGGAGAACAATCGGGCCATATTCTCTGTCATCATCATAATGTTTCAGGAGATGGGGTTCAAACAGCTTTACATTTAACAGCTTTAGTCTGCCAATCTGGATTGTCTTTAGAGGAATTAGTGGATAATAGTTTTGAAACTTATCCTCAACTTCTACGTAATGTGAGGGTAGAAAATCGCGATCGTCGTCTGAATTGGCAAAATTGTCAGGAATTAATAGAGGCAATTTCATCGGCTGAAAAAGCAATGGATTCGGTTGGAAGAGTTTTAGTCAGAGCTTCAGGTACAGAGCCAGTAATTCGTGTTATGGTAGAAGCGTATAGTCAAGATTTAGCTCAATATTGGAATCAATTTTTAGTAAATGTCGTAGAACAACATTTAGCTGTTTAAATTATCAAATATTTTAAATGCGTCACTTGGGAAAAAAATTAAATAATTTTGAGTTATTTCAGGTGGCGCAGAATTTTAACAAAAATAGATTATTAGGGAATAAAAAAAAATGATATCTGTTACGGGAGATTCTAATAAAAAGAAAAGGCGAAATAGTTTAAAATCAAAAACTAAAAATAATAAAGCAAATAAAAAAAAAGAACAAAAACAACAAATAGCTCTTGCTAAAAAACAAGAAGTAGCTAAAAAACGAGAAAGAAATAGAAAAATCAATCAGATCATTACTACTGTAATGGTAGGTTTAGTTGTTGGAATAGCCATCGGGCTACCTTTAGCAGTAATAGATGAGCCGAAAACCGGAATAGTAATAACATTAGGAGTAGCCTGTCTTTTATTTTCTATTCAATTTCCTAAATTAGCACTATGGACATTCCTGATATATTTACCTTTTGCGGGCACAGTAACATACTGGGTGGGAAATGGAAGTCCGATATTTCAGTTGGCTAAAGATGTTTTTTATATTCCAGCACTATTTGGAATCGTTCTAGAATGCCTAAAAAAAAGAAAACCAATCATTGTTCGTAAGAATTTACTTTTTACTCTTGGTTTATTATTAGGATATTGTGTGTTTGTTTTTATAATCAGGAATACTTGGTATCAATTAACAATTGAGAATGTAGGAGATCTAGGTAGTCCATTTTTAGTGGGTATTATTGGAATTAAAGTTTTCCTCGGTTATATTCCTTTAATCTTTTGTGCCTATTATCTAATTGATGATAAAAAAAAGTTGATATTTTTAGGTCGTTTAATGGTAATTTTAGCCATAATATGTTGTAGTTTAGCATTAGTACAATACTGGATGCTTGACAGTGGCAGATGTGTAGGAACAAGAGGACTAGTAGGAGATGAATTGTTTAAAGCAACATTAGATGCCAAGTGTTTTGTAGGAGGAGCTTTAACTTTTTCACCAGAGCAAGGACAAATTAGACTTCCTGGAACATTTGTATCTCCTTGGCACTGGGCATGGTTTTTAATCGCTAATGGCGCAATATCTTTATCAGTTGCTCTAAGTGAACCAACCAAAAGATGGAGATTTCTTGGTTTTATCTCTGCTGCATTAATATTTGTTAATGCCATAATCTGTGGTCAAAGGGCAGCTTTTGTGATGGTACCTGCAGTGATGCTTTTAACTCTAACTTTAACGTCAATATTGACTAAACAAACAGGTGGTTTGAAAAAAATATTCTCTATTGTTGGTGCAATTATTTTAATAGCAATTCTTGCATTTATATTGTTATCCCAATTTAACCCGGATTTTATCCAGCAACGAGTAGATAGTTTTGTCTCAAGATGGAATAGTTCTCCACCACATCTTTTCCTTATTGCACAAATCTATGAAGGATTAAACGTAGGTGGAATTTTAGGAGTTGGTTTAGGAGCAGGAACTAATTCAGCACGGGTTTTTGGAGATGTTCGTTTATTTGAAGTCTTTCACGCCAAAGTCATATTTGAAATAGGTGTAATTGGTTTTATCCTCTTCATGGCATTCGTTAGTAATATAACTATTTTAGGATTTCAAGATACTAAAAAAATTCAAGATAGTCTGTTGAATAGTTTTGGTTCGAGTTTTTGGGTTTTTGTTTTAATTATTAGTTATTATCCTCAATGGTATCCTTTAGATACGGATCCAGTGGCTATTTATTATTGGTTCTTTGCAGGAGTAATATTTAGATTACCAAAAATAGATAAAGAAGAAAGAGCAAAGATGAGTGCTTTAGAACCTAATGATGATTCAATTAGTGTAAAAGGAAAAATCAAAAAATTTAGGGCAAGAAGAAAAAGTAAAAGATTGCCAGTATAATATTAAGCTGTATAATATTAGGAAATCAATTATGACTTAAATTTATTGTCAATTATCTTTATGAGTTTACCATCAATCTCAGTCATTATTCCTACTTACAGAAGAGAAGAACCATTAATTGATTCTATTGAGGATATTTTAAAGCAAGATTATCCAAATTTTGAAGTATTAGTCATTGATCAAACTATTAATCATGAAACTAAAACTCAAAAATACCTAGAAAAACTGGCGGCAAATCAGAAAATTCGCTGGTTTAGAATGAATTGGGCAAGTCTTCCTGGGGCTAGAAATTATGGTGTACGTCAAGCAAAAGGAGAAATTATCGTTTTTATTGATGATGATGTGAAAATTACTTCTGAATATTTACAATATCATGCTCAAAATTATTTAGATAATCCTAAAATTGGGGCAGTGGCTGGTAGAGTTTTTGACAGAATGAAATTAGCTGATTCTCAAAAAATTAATCAAAGTAAGGATCCCTATGAAATTGAGTTTTTACCACCAGAAGCTATGGATCCGGGTATAGCTTGGTATCATATTGATTTGGTACATACTATTAAACCACAACAGGTTATTTCTACTAGAGGCTGCAATATGTCTTTTCGACGCTCTATTTTTACTGAAAATAATATTTGGTTTGATGAGCGTTTTAGAGGCAATGCTGTGCGGGAAGAATCAGATTTCTGTCTGCGAATTCGATCGACAGATTATCAAATTTGGTACTCTCCAGAGGCTTATTTAGTTCATTTAGGAGAAGAAACAGGGGGTTGTCATGATATTAGTACTAAATCCTTAAAATATCAGCTTACTTTTTATCACAATCACTTCTTAATGGCACAAAAAAATTTAACTCTCAATCAACAATTACGTCTTTATTTAAAACTGTTTGATTGTCATGTTTTAGGGAATCCTCCTTGTAATAAAAGTGGTTCGATTATCAAAATTCTTGCTAGAGGAATTTTCTATACTTTAGGTTTTTTAGATACTTTATTAACTAGGATAAAATCTATCTGGAATGATGGACAAATTTATACCCAGATGGAACAATTATCAATAGCTTCACCCCCAGAAAAAGTAAAGGTTTAACCTATGAAAATTCTTGTTGTTAGTCATACTTACATTGTGGATCTAAATTGTCAAAAGCTAAGAGAATTAGCTAAATTAGATCCAAATATTGAAGTTACTATTGTTGTGCCTAAACGCTGGAAACCAGGTGGAGTCCAAAATAAAATCATTGAAACTAAATCACTGAATCAGGGAAATTTTAGGATAATTCCTATTTCTAATTTCAGCGAAAATAACCAAGCAATGTTAACTTTTGGTTTGGATATTATCCCTTTACTCAAGGATTTTCAACCTGATATTATTCAAGTTGAACAAGGTGCTAAATCTTTAGCTTATGCTCAATTAATTACTCTAAATCGTTTATTAGGTTTAAAGGCAAAGAATATCTTTTTTACTTGGTGGAATCTTCCTTACGAAACGAAATTTCCTATTTCTTGGTTAGAGTCTTATAATTTAAGGAATACTGATGGTTTAATTGCTGGAAATCAAGATGGTGTAGAGATTCTAAGGCAACATGGTTACACTGGAATGGCAAAAGTTATGCCTCAATTAGGTGTTGATGAGGAGTTATTTTCTCCTTCTAATCAAACTCAATTGGCAGAAAAATTGGCTATCAAATCTGATGAATTTGTAATTGGATATGTGGGTAGATTTGTTGAAGAAAAAGGAATTCTTACTCTGATAAAAGCCGTTTCTTCTTTGCAAAATTTTTCTTGGAAATTGTTACTTTTAGGGCGAGGAGATTTAAAGGAAACTATTATTTCTCAAGCAACAGATGCAGGAATCAAAGACAGATTGGTTTTAGTGGAAAGTGTGCCTCATGATACTGTCCCTAATTATATTAATTTGATGAATGTTCTGGTTTTACCTTCTGAAACAACTTATAAGGTGAAAACTCTCACTGCTATGGGTTGGAAAGAACAATTTGGTCATGTTTTAATCGAGGCTATGGCTTGTAAAATTCCTGTGATTGGCTCTGATTCAGGTGAAATCCCTCATGTTATTGGTGATGCTGGCTTGATTTTTCCTGAAGGAGATTCTATTAGTTTAGGAAATTGTTTACAATCTCTTTTGGAAAATAAGGATCTAGAACAAGAATTAGCCGATAAGGCTTATGAAAAAGGGATAAATCAATATACTAATATAGCTTTAGCTAAACAACTCTTTGATTTTTATAAAGAAATTTTAGAACAAAAAAAAGGTAAATAAAAGTATGGTAAATTCTCTTTTAATTAAAGCTATTAAAAAACCATCCCTTGCTTTCTATCGAGTTAAAAGAAAAATAGGCAATGAGATAGAAGATTTTATACGTTTTTATTTACAAAAACCTATTTGGAATCGGGATGTAAATGAAAAAGAAATTAGAATAGCTGGATTAAGACGGACAGGTAATCATGCAGTTACTACTTGGATTAAAGAACAAATAGAGGATTATTGGTATATTAATAATATTAATGCTAAAGAAAATCCTTTTCGATATAAATATCAAAATTTAAGTCGCTATTTTCCTCAACATAAGTGGACAATAGAACATTATAAAAAAGAAGCAAAAATTTTAACTCCTAAAAAATATTTATTATATAGTTACGAAGATTATCCATTATCAGAAATATTTCATCAAGATTTTGAAAAAAAACACGATTTATATCTAGGTAAAAGCAAAAAAAGATATGATTTATTAATTTTAAGAGATCCTTTTAATTTATTTGCCAGTAGATTTAAAAAAGATATGATGAATGTTCACGATCCTAATGGAGATTTTGTTGAATATTGGCTGGATTATGCTAAGGAATTTCTGGGAGAAACTAATTATTTAAAGCATAATAAGATTTGTATTAATTATAATATATGGAATAAGGATAGAGATTATCGAGAAGAAATTGCTTTGAAATTAGGTTTGGAATTTACAGATAAAGGATTTAATACGGTTAGCAAAGCGGCAGGAGGTAGTTCTTTTGATGGACAGAATTTAAATGGAAAGGCAAATTTAATGGATGTTGATAATAGATGGAAACATTTTATCAATAATCCACTATATATAAAAATTTTTGAAAATCAGGCAATATTAGAATATTCAGAAAAAATATTTGGTCACATTCCCGAAACTGAAGCTTTATTAATGGCTAAAAAAATATAATGAAAATCCTCCAAATAGTTCCTTCTATCTCTTTAGTTTATGGAGGGCCTAGTCAAATGATTTTAGGCTTATCTAAAGCTCTTGCTGATATTGGGGTTAATCTTACTCTCATAACTACTGATTCTAATGGAGATACAGGACAATTGCCGTTAGATGTCCCTTTGGAAAAACCTTTGAAACAAAATGGATATGAAATTATCTATTTCCGTTGTTCTCCTTTTCGTCGTTATAAGTTCTCTTTGGCTTTATTAAAATGGTTAGCAACTCATGCTCAAGAGTACGATATTGCCCATATTCATGCTCTTTTTTCTCCTGTATGTACCGCAGCAGCTACGATAGCTAGGAATAAGAATTTACCTTATATTCTACGACCTTTGGGTACATTGGATCCTGCGGATTTACGCAAGAAAAAACAACTGAAAAAAATCTATAGCTTTCTCTGGGAAAAACCAAATATCGCTGGTGCAGCAGGTATTCATTTTACTACTGAGGAGGAATGTAAAATTTCTGAGCGTTTCGGCGTGAAAACCAAAGATTTGATTATTCCTCTTGGTGTGAATTTACCAAAGGATTTACCTACAAAAGGTGAAGCACGGCAGAAGTTTGGTATTGAGGAAAATATTCCTTTGATTTTGTATATGTCACGAATTGATCCTAAAAAAGGTTTGGATTTACTTATTCCTGCGTTGAAAATTTTACAGGAAAAAGGGCATAATTTTCATTTTGTTTTGGCTGGATCTAATCCTCAAGACCCAGAATACGAAAGAAAAATTCAAGAGGAATTACAAAATTCTTCATTAGCTTCTCAGGTTACCATTGCTGGTTTTGTCAGTGGAGATCTAAAATTGGCTTTACTTCAAGATTCAGATTTATTTGTTTTACCTTCTTATTATGAAAATTTTGGGATTGCAGTGGCAGAAGCTATGGTAATGGGAATTCCAGTTGTGATTTCTCAAGGTGTTTATATCTGGCATGAGGTGAGTAATTATCAGGCTGGTTGGGTTACTAAATGTGAGTTACAGGATTTAGTTGACGGTTTACGTTTGGCGATTTCTGATCCTAATCAGCGTCAGCTTCGGGGTTTGAATGCTAAAAAATTGGTTAGTGAAAAGTACTCTTGGGAGGCGATCGCTAAACAAACTCTTTGTGCTTATGAAGATTTAGTTAATAAAGGTTAGTAAAAGGTGTAGGTTGTTATATTTTCTTATTTTACTGCGAAACCAGTATATTCTCTTCTTGAGGGTGAATGAAAAGCTAAAACAATATCCTCTTTTGGTACGCCTAAATTTAATAACTCATTGGTAATACCGTCTTCTATGCCATCATGTTGTACCCAAATTTTGTTATTTTTTATGTCTATATGTAAAATCGAGCCTCTAATACGATATTCACCATTCCATCATACTGTCATTAAATGGTAATGATCTCTTTCTTCATCAAAAACTATTTGGATATCAACGTCACCATAAGATGGTTTATATTGAGCATATTCGGTAATAATATTTTTGATGTATTGTCTATAATCATCTAGTTTACCCATTGAATAATTACCTCTTCCTTAGAATCATATCCGAGATCAACTTTAAATTCATAAATTAAGTAGTAGGTAAAGAAAACACCTTACCTATTACAACTTAAAAAGAATTACAGTTATCACACTCTACCTAAAGCCAAACCCACAACTAACATTCCAAATACTAGAAAAGGTTGGGCACTAGCTTGATATTTCACATCATTTTCTAGAGGATTTCTAAGGAAATACATATCTTGAAAAACAATTTGAGGAATTACGAATAACAGCAAAATAGTAGCATAGAGATTTTGATGTATATATACCAGATATCCCGCAATCCCAGCTTGGAAAATATCAATCATTAACACACAAATCCATGCCGCTTTATCGATACCAAACATTACTGGCAAGGAATCTAAACCCAACTGACGATCGCCTTCCACACTTTTGAAATCATTAACCACAGCGATTCCCAAACCTGCCATACTGTAGATCAAAGTAAGAACAATAATAGTCCAATTTAATTGTCCAAATAAAGCATGGCCAGCCCACCAAGGTAAAGCAATATAACTCGATCCCAACGCATAATTACCCAACCAACCATTTTTTTTCAGCTTAAGAGGAGGTGCAGAATAAATATATGACAGAAAAGAGCCACCAATTGCTAGACAAGTGATAATAGGAAACTCATGATTAGCTGATAAATCCAATAAATAAGCCAAACCAATTCCCCCAATTAAGAGAATTAAGATTTGAGCAACAACTGCCTTGATAGAAATTGCACCCGAAGGAATAGGGCGATAAGGCTCATTAATAGCATCGATTTCTCGATCGTAAAAATCATTAAGAGTTTGGGTATAACCAGCCATCAAAGGACCCGAAAGTAACATACAAGCGGCAACTTTCAAAAAGTCTTCAACACCCCAAACATAGTTTCCGGAAGAAGCAGCACCACATACAACCCCCCAAATTAGAGGAATCCAGGTAATAGGTTTCATTAATTGTAACCTAATTTTCCAGATAGATTTCTCTCCAGCAGATGCTCCTTTCATTCCTAGAAGTTGCCTTGTTTTACTGCCGGGATTTTCTGAGTTATCTTTATTAGTAGAAGGAGTAGAATTAGACATATTTACTAGGTTTAAATTTTAATTTCAAGAATAATTTTATCAAAAAGAAATAATCAAATATCCATTTTGGAACTTAGCTCCTTTCACAGGTTTTCCACTTAAACTAGGAGGTAAATCAATATTACGTCTTTGATTTCCAGCTTCTATGGTAATTTCTGGACCATATTGAGTGAGTTTAACATCTTTTTTATCAAAACCGGGTAAGAAAACATGAACCTTTTGTTCCCTTGTATCGATGGTAATAGATTTGGGAGTCTCTGTAGGAGTTTGTTTCAAATTAGGTAAAGCATCTATTAAAGGTTGCCAATCATTATCTAAACGAGAAGGAATAGAAGTAACTGTCAAAGGTGCGAATTCTTCACTAATTTTATCTGTAGCATTACCATTTTTCAAAAATACTCCACCAACAGTAAGATTAACTTGTTGAGCACTACCCCAAAGATATTTACTTCTAACTATTGCCTCAGGTGAATCTTCTGTCACCAAATAAGCAGCTACTCTGGTAGGATCTCCAATAGCAGCTTTTCCTCGATCCAACATTTCATTAGCTTCATTAGTAGGCTCCGACGCAATATTATCAGCAGTCCAAGTTACATTTAAAATTGCACTAGTTACAGGTTGGATAAAAGGAGAAATTGCCTTGACTAAATCTGAATCTAGGAATAAATTTCGGAAGCGACGGATATACCAACTCAATACCTCAGGTATGCCCAACATTCTCACCGTATTCATCCCATCAATACCATCATAGATAATTACATCATATTTAGCACTTTGGTCGTACTGTCGAATTGCATTAAGGGCAAGAGCTGAATCCATTCCTGGTAATACTCCTAATTCCTGCCCGTAAACATTTTTCAACAACGGCGATCGTAAATATTTAGCTTCTAATGCCTTTACTTCTTCCCAACTTTGTTCTAACAATACAGTTGAGATCAATTGTACTGCTGAGAGATTAGGGGCAATTTCTGTGGGTGTATCTTCTAGAGAAACTCCCAAAATCATACCTAAAGTGGGGCTTGGATCCTGTCCTACAAGAAGGACGCGAGATCCAAGGCTAGAGAGTTGTTTGGCAGCAGCGATCGCCATTTCAGTGCAATTGCCACTATTGTTGCCCAAAAAAGTTAAAATCAAGCTCATAAAAAATTTCTCTGGCCCTATTGCCTCTCGTCTTCGTAAATTATTAGTTATTTATTTAGTTTACTGCTTTGATTTCATCTTCAAAAAACCAAGTACTTGTGCCATCGTCGAATTTCACTACAAAACCAACACCACTACCATCAGTCATTTTGAAATCAGAAATTGTGCCAGTTTGGCCTAGTTTAACTTGAATTCCACCGGCTCCTAGAGCATCTCTAAGACGAACTACTTTAACTTTTTGTCCTATTTCCATTGTTTATATTTAATGTTAATTAACACGCCGATTCAATAGTTTACCAACTTCTGGTAGTTTATGGTGAACTTGATTTTCTCTCTCAGGCTATTGATGATAGGTATTACACCAATTTTTCTATTGTAATGCCAAAGTTAAAGTGATTCTATATCTTTGATAATTCTCCAAAAATCTAGCTCTCTTGTCTGTCTTGTCTTCCTTGTAGGTTTTAAAGAATATCAAGCAAAAATGAGGCAAAAATGATATCACTAGGTGATTTTGAAAATAGTAAAATTTTGGAAGTTTTAATAAACTCTGTAAAATAGAACTAGTTTGGTATTAGGCTATAATATTATCTAAATAACATCCAAAAAGTTCCCTATCCCTAATTCACCATGGACTACTTCACGTCATAATGAATAGGTTTAATGCTTAAAAATTTGAAAATTTTATGAGAAAATTCACTACTAATCCTTGGTATTATGGTTCATTAGTTTGGGCTGCTTGTTTATCTCTAGGACCGATAGAAGCTGCAAAAGCGCAACTAAAAGTATATAATCCTATTCATTTGCCCTCAAATCAACAAATTTCTGATCGTCTCACTCAAGAAGATATTCCCACAGGAGAGGGAGGCTTTGCTAAAGATTATTATGTTTGGTTGCGAGATGGAGATCAAGTGGCAATAGATTTAACTTCAGAGGATTTTGATGCAGTAGTAAAGATTATTGCTGAGGATGGTTCAACTCTAGCAGAAAATGATGATGGGCCTGATGGTTCAACTAATTCTCTTCTCTTTGCTAGAATTACTGAAAGTGGAAAATATATTATTAGAGTTTTATCTTTTGGAGAAACAGGAGGCGGTGATTTCTCCATTAAAGTTACTCGTTTAAAGGCAATTTAATGATAATTTAAACTAATTAATTTTAAAGTATAATGGGGGAAGATTATTAGATTATTCTTGTTCTTCTCTTTTTTCTTTTTATAAACTTACTTATTCATTGCTTATAACTCTAGCTAAACAAAATGACTATTTTAGATAATTTTTTTCAATGAGACGAAAGCCAGTGACCAAATTTTTCTAAAAAACAATCTTTCATAATTGCCTCCCTAATGTTTTGAGTAAAACGAATCAATTCAGTAACGTTATGCAAAGAAAGCAAAATATAACCTAACATTTCTTGAGAACGAACTAAGTGATTTAGATAAGCACGACTAAAATTCTGACAAGTATAACAAGGGCAACTTTCATCCATCGGTAAAAAGTCCTCCTTAAACCTAGCATTTTTTAAATTCCAACGTTCTCCTTTCACTAAAGCAGTGCCATGACGACCCAAACGAGTAGGAATTACACAATCAAATAAATCAATTCCAGCAGCGATCGCCTCTACCATTTCACGATAAGTACCAACTCCCATCAAATAACGAGGCTTTTCTTCAGGCAATAATGGAGCAGTAAATCTCACAATTTCGTGAATTAACTTAGGTTCTTCACCCACACTTACCCCCCCAATAGCATAACCCGGTAAATCTAAATCTACTAGTGATTGAGCAGCATCCTTACGTAAATCGGGATAGACTCCCCCTTGAACAATCCCAAATAAAGCTTGTTCTGATGGACGTTGATGAGCTTTGACACAGCGTTTTAACCAACGATAAGTTCTTTCAGTGGCAGCTAAGATTTCAGCTTTAGACACCCCCGCAGGAGGACATTCATCAAAAGCCATAATCACATCAGCACCTAAAGCATTTTGAATTTCCATAGATTTTTCAGGAGTTAATTCAATCATCCTCCCATCTCGAGGTGAGCGAAAAGTAACCCCAGTTTCATTAAGTTCTCGTATTTGGCTAAGACTAAATACCTGAAAACCACCTGAATCTGTTAAAATAGGACCCCGCCAGTTCATAAACTGATGAAGTCCTCCGGCTTTTTGGATAATTCCTTCTCCTGGTTGAATATGAAGATGAAACGTATTTGCCAAGATCATTTGGGAGCCTGCCGATTCCAGCTGTTCTGGTGTTAGCCCTTTAACTGTTGCTAAGGTTCCTACTGGCATAAATCGAGGTGTTTCTACACAACCATGAGGAGTATTCCAAACACCGGCTCTTGCTTTTGTCTGACTACAAGATGCCTGACATTGAAATAAAAATCCCACAATTACAATTAAATATTAAGTTTAAAACGGATTATCTTCATCAAGTTGTACATCCCACTTAGCTGATAATACTTGGGTTAGCATTTCTTCTAAGGCAGCTACATCTAGATGATCAGTCATTTCTGGTATTTGATCGCTATTTTTTATGGGAATCAATCTAAGTCTACGAGTGTCTTGAGTTAAATCAAAATAAGTTTCTCCAGTTGGGGATTTCTTAAGAGATAAATAGTCAAAACTTTCGATATTGATATAAATATAATCATTAGCAACCAAAGTAGCTTGATTGGGATCGCTAAATACTTCTAACATCCATCCTTCACCTTCGTTTTGGTCTTCACCATCAATGGTGTGAATATAGCGGACGCGATTTAAATCGTTAAGCAAGCGTCGAATATCATCTTTATTAACGATTATTCCAGATTCAATTATACACGGAGCAGGTAAATGGGTTTTTTTGTGACTCATGGCTACTGGCATTTATTCACTATAGGTTAGGCTTATAAAATTTTTGCTAAGCCTTTAATAAAACATAATGGCGCATTATTTTTCGATTGTACTTAATTCTCGCACTCAGCCTACTAATTAAATATTAATCTTGCAGGACATTATTTTGGTTTAATGCCTTAGAAGTTCTTCTCTTGTGTATAAGTCTAGTTGAAGTTAGACTATTGTCTAGAGATCTTTCTACTTCTAATTTCACCTTATTCTTTAATACAAAAGTAAAAAAGGAAAGATTTTCTTGCTTTATAAAAATATTTAGTTTTTATAAAACTTAATTAGCATATACAATCAAAGCGCAAGAACTGTATAAGTTTACAATACCTATCAGTTAACTAATTAACTTGAACGATATTTTTAATAGAACTTTACTTAACTTAATAGATCTGCCATTCTAAACTGAAAAAGGCGATCTCAAATTTGCTGTTGTTTAATACCCTAAGGTATGACTTCATCTTAACTCAAGATTTTGTATCTGTTTATGAAAATTTTTAACATTTTTAATAAAAATAGCCTGATTAGAGATAATTCCGTAGTATCCTCAGGTTTAAAAATAGGGGAGAATTTCCCGTGTTAATAGGTTTTAAGAATCTTTAGAGAAACAATCATTAAATATAGGTTTAGATTTTTGGGGGAATAGCAACTTTATTAAAAAGGATGAAAATAAACTCAATCTCAACTTGTTGATAGAAATATTTTTCTCTATAGATAATTTTTGTTTAATAATACAATTGTTTTGTATTTATATAATAATACTTAAGGTATTATAACTAATTTAAGAAAATATTAGTATTTATACCTAAATTAATTAATTTATGGTTATTTCAATAGATAAAAACTAGTAAATATTATTAATTCTCTAAAGTAATGAGAGACTTATTAAGTCTAAATCCATATGATTGGTATGAATATTTTGCTCAATTACAAATTTAAAGAAAAATGATCTAAGGATTGGTATTATAAAAAAGCAAAAAAATTCAGGATAATCTTTTATAGCAATGAATCATACTCAAGAAATCAATAGACTGATTAACCCTTTAAGTAAGAGATATGGAAGATTACTTAACTGGCAAAATCCACCTGATCCTTTTTGGCATTATGGAATTGGCTTATCTGATCTACATATTTTTGATACAGGTGCAGGATTACAACCATTTGAAAAAAGTGATGCCAAATTTGTTATTGGTATCGATCATCTTGCTTTTCCCCCTGACAAGACAATTGAACGCCTTAAACACGCTATTAAGGTTTTTGGCCATTGGGAATACAATCTCTTTGGTTGGAATTGTGAACACCTTGGAAGATTGATTGCAACAGATCAACCTAGATGTTATCAAAGCAATCCAATCTGGTGGTTATGCAATATGAGTCCAGAAGGAGATCATCATAGTGCACATCAAATTTTTTATGATTATTTGCAAAAAGTAGATCCTAGTCTTACTCGTTAAAAAAATATCAATAAATCTATAAATTTCTTGATCATTAATGATTAGTATATCAGGCTTTAACTTCAAGACATATAAGTGCATGGGTTTGAAGCCTGACATTATTCACAATAAAAAAAATTACCTAATGAAAAATTAATTTCAAAATTTAAGAACCGATTTCAGGAGCACTTTGTTGACTACAAGGCTTAATTTTTTCGTTAGATGGAATTATATCACCTTCAACTCCCATAGTTTCCCCACGCAATTGACGCAAAGCATTAAGAGAAGTTACGCAATCGCAACCAAAAAGTTCAATGGCAGCAGTGCTTTCCTCTTCTGTAAACTCTAGAATAAGATCTCCTTCTTCTGTTGTCTCTAAATTGCTAAATTCTTCTACTTTGGTATTTTGATTTCTTTCTTTTCCAAAAGTATTAACAAAATTTGCTAAATGGGAATTTCCACTACAATTAGCGCGATCGCAATTAGTCATAGCACGAGGTGCATTTTGAATATTTTGATTCTTGATCTCATTTAATTCTGTTGCTTGTGCGGGTTTATCTACTAAGAAATTTACCAAAATGGAACCAATAATTGTAGGACTAGAAAGTAAAATTAATGACAGTTTATTCATGGAATACTCCGTTTTTTTCTGATAGATTTTAAAAATGTTAGGAAAATAACTTTCCAATTTTTTAAGATTTTAACAACTATACCAATGTAGCTTAATTTTTTTTTTATAGTTAGATTAAAAATATTTAATACAATTATTAATTTTTAAAGGATTTATCCTCAATCACAGTAGGAATGGAATCTAAAATATGATCCACAATTGTTTGAGGAGATTCAGTATCTCCCATGGAAATATGTAAATCGGCTTGTGCATATAGTGATTGTCTTTCCTGCAACAGAGATATTAATTTTGTTCTGAGATCAACAGATTTTAAAAGTGGCCTACTATGATCATTACCTAAGCGTTTTATTAGTAAATCCACCGGAGCATCCAACCAA